>JBGSJJ010000016.1:0-147453 GCA_041742075.1 Minisyncoccia bacterium | reverse complement strand
GACACTGAGGCCTTCATGTTTAAGCTTATTGATAATTTCGTCCTTAATTTCTTTTGCAATTCTAAATCCTTGCTTTGCCATAGTTAGTTTCTAAATGATAATACTTTAGAAACTGTGTGCAAAGAAAGGGGTACCTTTCATCCACATCGAACATTTAATTGATAAATTGCAGCAGAAAGAGCCTTTTAAGGATTACGAATTAAAGAATGAATTATTAGAAAAATTTAAACTTGCTAAAGATATGAAATTTACAGCAGTGGTTGGAAATCCTCCATATCAAATCCAGAAAGGTGGAACAAAGAATTTTGATGTTTGGCAACATTTTGTTTTTTTTGCTGCGGAAATTTCAGATAATGCTGCAATAATTCATCCTGGTAGGTGGGTTATTCCAAAAAAACATATGGTAAAAGTTCGCGATCAAATAATAGATTCCGGACTTAAGAGATTTGACTTCTATCCAGATGCAACGAAGTTATTTCCGGCGGTAACTATTGACGGAGGTGTATGTATAACAATCTTCCAAAAAAACTTTAGAGGAAAAATTAGTTACTCAATTGAAAGTAAACCTTATGGTTACTACCATAAAACAGAACAATTTTTTTCTAACCCATTTGAAAAAGAAATTCTTGATAAATTGAAACCTCTCTTAAATGAAGGTAAAACAATGCGCGATAGAATAGTAGGAAATATCGGTAGCCTTGGCGGAAGTGAATTCGGGTACAGTAAAAATAAGCATAAGGACAAATTGCAAAAATCAAGTGAAAAACTATCACAGCCAGTAAAAATTTGGGCTAATAATGGTTCTGGTAAAGGAACAAGATTTGGTTGGTTTTATATTGACAAAACCGTTTTGAATAAAATTCCTCATGAAATTCTTAGCACCAGAAAAGTAATGCTTGATAAAAAGGGACATGCTATTGCAGGAAAAAGTGGAAATATCTTCAATAACAATCCAAAAATTGTTGAGAAAAATACAATAGCAAGTGGTGATGTTTTATTTGTATTACCAGAGAAGGACGACGATTACCACCTCGATCTTATTAGAAGTTTATTCATGACAAAAACTGCAAGATTTCTAATGTCAATAACGCAAAAAGATCTTTATGTAAGAGGCTTTGATAATATTCCTGATTACATACTTTACATCGATGAATTAGATGGCAAATTATTTACAGATGAGTGGCTCTATGAAAAATATAAATTTACTGACGAATTAAAACTCCATATTGAATCTTCTGTAAGCTCAAAAAAAGAATAGTTTGGTACATATTTGTAGTTAGATTTTATTATATTCATGAGTAATAAAACTAAAGAAAAAAATATTGATGTTAAAGAGGGCTTTTTGCATAGATCTGGCTCTTTGCTAAATATTTTGTTGATTGACCGCACTACCAGAAAAAATATAATTTGGGGAACTGATTCATATGTTAATAATGGTAATGATTTTTTGCCGACATCAATAATAAAACCCGAGCTCGTGACGGAAATGTATAATCTACTTATTCAACCTCGTGCGGCTAAAAGTCTTGAGGAGCAACGTAGACGTACTAAGGACAAAGCTGAAGTTTTTACACCAATTAAAACAGTTGATCAGATGAACAGGTCTCTTGAATCATTTCAACCAAATAAGAACAACTGGCAAGAGTATGTTCGTCAAATTAAACTCGAAATTACTTGTGGTGAAGCTCCGTTTATCGTCACACGTTATAACCCAGTAGCCCATGGTGTGCTTATTAAAGTTGGTAGCCGAGTTGGTTTTTTAGATAGAAAAATGAAAGTTGTTTCCAAGTTTTGTGACAATAAATCAGATTGGATAGATTGGTCAAAAGAAGCATTTAAGTCGAGCTATGGTTATGAGTGGCAAGGGGACAACTTGCTGATTGCTCGTGAAAATCTTCTATACACCTTCATAGACTACTATGAAGATAAATTTGGAGAAAAACCAAGTATAAACTGTCAAGAAGAAATTGCAGAAATCATAAGCTGGAATATTTTTCAAATGGACGGTTTGCGATATGTTGTACCTATGACATGCTTTCATGAGATTGAGGTAATTCCTGGGCAATTTAGACTGTTTGAACGACATCAACAAAAGCTGGATGTTATAGAGGAATTTGAATGTGAAGGATGTATTTACAACAAAGCGCATAAACATAACGGTTTGTACGCTAAAGTAATGGATTGGGAAAAAGCCAAGGTTATAAGGTTCGTTGACCTTATTAACACCTAGCCTTAATTTACATAATATTATTTGTAGGATTATACCTTTTGTTGTATAATAAAAAGGTAATCAGCATGATTACCGCATCTATCTCCACTCGTAAGTTGGTAGGCAACCTGGGAAATCTGCGGGAAGCCACATGGTAGGAGCGACTGACCCTTAAAGCGGTTGGGAGATTTCATTCAGTCTTTTGCACTGGATCAACTCTCCGAGCCGCTTTTATTATTTTGGTTTGGGAGAGAAAATAATATAAACTCTAACAAAAAAATTATGATCTATACATACAAAATTCAACAAGCTATTCACTTCGCTATTGCTGTGCACGAGGAACCGGTAAAACAAAAAAGAAAAGGTAAGGATATCCCTTATATTACACATCCACTGACCGTTGGTCTAATACTATCGCAAGCTGGGGCTAGTGAAGATGTTGTGGTAGCTGGGATACTTCACGACACTATTGAGGATTGTGAACCATATGGATCAGTTACGAGAAAAATGATAGCTGAAAAATTTGGTGAACATGTAGCCGAGCTCGTTGATAGTGTGACGGAAAAAGATAAAAGCTTGTCATGGCATGAACGCAAGGAGAAAGCACTTGAAGAGATTCGACAGTTTTCTCACGAGTCACTTTTGGTAAAGTCTGGTGATGTACTTAGTAACGCAACTGAGCTGATAGCTGACTATAAAATTGACGGGGATGCGACCTTTGCACGCTTTAATGCACCTAAAGAAGAATTAGTTGCGCATACATTGCACGTAATTAGGACGATAGTGATGGCGTGGGGTGAGAGTCCTCTTGCAAACGAACTCTGTAGCGCGGCTCGCACCTTACAGTCAGGGATTGGCATCCCTTTTATAGCCACGCACTCTGCGGCTATCATGTCTACAAAAGACTTCAATGATGCTTCTGAAGTTACATGCCCAGTCTGTGGCTGGACTGGTAACGCTAAAGATAATACCGAATACTATGATGCTGCAGTGGCAGACGTATTTTGTCCGATTTGTGACAAAATGGTGCTCGTAATTTCCTACGGTCACTAAATAATTAATTTGAGTTTGAATATAGCAATTCAAAGTTGTTATACTTTATAAGTGAGCAACATTGCATACGTTGACGGGCAGAATTTACACATGGGTACAACTCATAGTAATTTGCCATGGAAAGTTGACCTAAAACGTTTGCGAGTCTATCTAGAGCAAAAGTACAATGTTGAGAAGGCATACTATTATCTAGGATACGTTCAAGAAGATGGTGTCCGAGATTACCTATACGAAGAGATTCAGGCAGCAGGTTTCATTTTAATTTTCAGACAGCATACTGCAGCAATGCTAGGTACCAAAAAAGGGAATGTGGATTCCGATATTATTTTTTCCATTATGCGTCGACTGTGTGAAAATGAAACATTCGACAAAATCGTTCTTGTTTCGGGAGATGGGGATTATAAAAATTTAATTGACTATTTGATTGAGAAGGATCGATTTGAAAAGGTGCTATTTCCAGATGGTCAAAAAGCCTCATCCTTACTAAAAAGGCTTGGTCATCAGTATTTTGACAGTCTTAGCGCTCCAAACATGCGAAACAAAATCGAGAAAAAGAAAAGGGGGCCTTAGGTAATTAACCGTTCGGGCCCCTTTTCGTCGTAATATTATTATCTTACTTGATGACAGACATTTGTCAACCGTGATTCAATAAGTATAGGTAATGTCATGCTACAGTATTTCTATGAAAAAGCACAAAGATGTGAAGTACTTCGTGAAGACTATTTCTATGGTTGTCGTCTTGGTTGTGGCTGGAGAATAATGCTAAATTATAATATTTTTATGATCTACGATGATAAGAACGCATTGGTAGACTTCGCTGCTGCTCTTGATGCTCTTGACGCAATTGGGCACTGTGTATACGAAGACATAAAAAACAATCCTTTACAATTTACCGCACTAGAAAGTAGAGGCTTTAATTATACTGGTGAAGAAGAAGAAGAGGAGGAGTGGGCTGAACTCGCGACTAAGATTGTTCATAAATACGCTGTACGTGATGGGGTAAGAGCACTGCGATTTCCAACAGGGGAAACTGCCCAGAAGATTGTGCAAAATACCCCAGTGATGGGTGTCGCTTTATATGACGATGAAGACACCAACCGATATGTGTTACCCGCGTATTACAGCTCATTTTATCTCGCGCTGAAGTCTAATCTTAGTTACTCGACAATTTGTAATAACATCGGCGTGCTGTATGCTGGCTCAAACGTGAATATGAAGGCAAAAAAGTGCTTTGAGGAATCAATCAGATTTATTCCAAATGGAGTAGATTACCCTGACCCGTACGCAAATCTTGAGGAGTTAAATAAAAAAATAAATTTCTATTTCTAAATTAAATCATTTAACTTACTTAAAACATCCGGATTTCTTAGGAAGTATCTTAAAACTAATTCTTGAGCAAAGAAAGAACCCGCGCTCAAGTTGAGCGGGGTTCATGTAGAGGGTTGGTGCCTTGGGAAAGGGTAATTATATGGCCTAGCCAGTATGGGTGCCAATCCATACCGCGTTACCGACGAAGGAGTACTTCGGACTGACAGCTTTGTAGGCTCTCCTTGACCAGACTGCTATAGACTGGTAGCTGACTACTGTGGGGTACTATACAAGATAAGCGTTGTCTGTCAATACAGTACCTTTTCTAAGAGCCTGTAGACTGTAGGGCGATTCTTTTACTATAATTATTTAAATACAATGCCTTTAGTACCATACATAGTTGCCATGGGGACGGTCGTGATTTTCTCGAACATACTCGTGCAGTATCCGCTCGGAGCCTGGCTTACCTGGGGTGCGCTCACGTACCCGCTCGCGTTTCTCGTGACCGACATCGTGAATCGTTTACGTGGACAGGCTGATGCTAGGCGTGTGATTTTCTTCGGGCTAGTGGTGGGCATTCTGGCTTCACTTGTGGCGGCGTTTTTTGAGGTAACGACGCTTCGCATTGCGCTGGCTTCAGCTACGGCCTTCTTGGTAGCGCAGTTGTTTGACGTACAGGTGTTTGACCGTTTGCGTAACTTACCGTGGTGGCAAGGGCCAGCTATTTCCTCGGCACTTGGTTCGGTTGTCGATACGTTTCTGTTTTTCAGTATTGCGTTCTCCGGGCTTACCTACGCACTTCTCGCCGATGGCAATAACTGGGCGCTTGAACTTGCACCACTCCTTGGAGTTGGTCCGGTTCTTCCGCTCTGGGTGTCGCTCGCAGTGGCTGACCTTGGTATAAAGATAGTCATGCTTCTGGTACTTTTGGTTCCGTACAGGGTACTCACAAAGAGCAAAGTAGGGTAGGGAACGAGGTACGGCCCGCATCGTGAGATGCGGGCCGTTTGGTCAGTGTGTAGTTGCTTACTAAAAACGCAACGTTTCCACATTTTCCAGGTCAAGAATGTCTTTGGTGAGGCGGAACATATCGCGCCATGGGTTAGCGGGATTACCATAGGTTTTCTCGTAACACTTGGTAGTGTCGAGCAGGCCATCAATGTCTTCCGGCCCACGCCAGCGTCGATTGCTGATTTCGCCAACCCGCAAATACCGCATCAAATCATAAAAAAACTTTTCTCGATTGAGAGCATAATGAGCATTTGAAACCACAAACACCGGCGGGGGAGCAACAATCCGATACTCAGGATAGAGCGCCATTAGTCGCCACCACTTAATGTATTCAAGGACCATTTGTTCGAGAATGTCCGGAGAGTTTTCGACTTCAACACGCATGGTCTCATGTGAAAATGCGTCAGTGAGCACCAAGGTAGTCTTATCAACCATTGGTGCTGTGTTGAACATTTCACGCAACTTCTCAAGGACTGATTTCGCCTGCAGAGCTGGTGGAGCGTAACCTGGACGAGCCATAGTGTCTGTCCTTCCAAAAACCTCTTCTCTTTAAAAAGTACAGCACAGAGGGGAGTGCGTCAACAGCTTCTGACCTGATTACTGTTGAATGGTATGAGGTACAGAATTCCCGAGAATACCAAACATACAAAAGACTTTCTTCAGTGTTGCTAATGGCAAAATGTATGCTATAATGCTGACATGTGTGGGACTGGGTAGGTGCTTTTGAACTATCAACTCAGAAAAGCACAGACGGCGCCGGCCAGGTTAACTTTTGGTTGTGACCGATGGGTCGCGATGAGCAAAACGTATCGATGCTCCTGCGAGAAGTTTCTTGCTCATATACCAAAAGCGCCTGGCCGGCGTTTAACACTGTCCGACTTGCTTTATGCGGTCGGATTTTCTTTTATCTACTACTTTTTAAACTCAAGGAGCCTGTTGTAGGTGTCGAGGTGGTCTTGTACGAGCACGGTGTCTATCACACCAATAACGACTTCGTCGTTTCCGCCTGGATAGAGGCCATCACCAAAGTACACACAGTCTTCCTTGTTCCAGCCCATCTGGTTAATTAGTTTTTGGACATTGGTGCCTTTGTGGCGGTCTTTATGAATATAGTCAAAGCTGGTTGAACCACCTATTTTCACCATGAGTTCTTCAGAAGCAAAGGGAATCTCTTGTAGCCACTTTTCTCGCTTCAGGCGCTCAGGGTCATAGTGTCGTTTGAGTTCGACCGGGGCGGTGTTACCAATCGGACTAAAGGTGACTTGTGAACCACGGTCTTCAATCGGGTTCCACTCATGGTTGAGGTCATGATCGAGCAAGTCTATGACACGAGCAATATGGTCATGGATTTCTTGTTTGTGTTCTTCAGAGAGAGGTGGGTGATTCCACAGTTCGTTGTTTTCAGTGTCGTTAGCATGGTTTCCGTTTACCCCTAAGTAGTAGGCAGGGAGTTTGTGAGATTGAAACTCTATTTGCGAAAGGAGGCTACCAGAGACAATCACGATGTCGTGTGGTAGTTCAGTAAGTAGCTCGTGCATCTCTTTAAGCATGGGTTCGCGCGCTGGCGCGATGGTCTTGTCCATATCGAAGAAAAGGTGTTTGTAGGTCATATGGTAATAATACCAGCTCACTCACGAAAAAGTGACATACAGGCTAGTACTATAGTTGTGATTTTACAATCATAAAAATTAGCCTTACTATGAAAGTAGCCTTGTCCTTAGTAGTGGGAGACTGACTCCATGGTTCGTTCCTTGATAATCGCATGTCTACTGGCTACTTCGGCTGGTGCTGAAGACTACTACCGACCGCTTGTAATTGGTTTTGATGTGTCAGACAGCAAAGATGACACAAATACCAAAATTAACCCGGTAGAAGAGTACAAAAAAGGAGTGCTCATGGCACTTCAAGACGAAACTGTGCATGATGCGCTACTTAACTGCAATATTCAGCTTATTGGATACACGTGGGCTGGCTTGAGTTATAGGTTTATTGCTACCACAAGCCCCGAGGAGTTTTCTAAAGACATTGCAGTCAGAGGTTTTTCTTCAAACTACTATATGTATACAAGTACAAAACCGGCTGTGTTTTTGAAAGATATTCAACGTAGTGAAGATATTATAAGTAGAAACCCTATCATTATCATCCTGCATGATTCAGCTGGTATTAATGATGTTCCGGTACCTCAGGTTGTTGGTACTTTAGAAAATGAAATTAGTACGATAGTACATCAGTACAATGGTTCTGTGCACTTGATTTCTCTACCTCACCAGTTTTACGAAGGTGGGTATACCAGCTTTGCAGACGTAATTAAAGCTGAAGACAAGTCAGCTACAGCGGTGAAAGCTGATAGTCCAGACGACTTTGTGCGGGCCTTTGAAGAGATTTTAGCGACACAATGTCGTATGGGATAAATACCGCTCTGCCGGCGACACCACTCAGTGTCGCCGGTTTTACTGCTCTGAGCTTTAAAGTACAGTGAAACGGTCATACCCAGAATTATTTTGTCATTTAGGCCATATTATGCTAGTATTCGACCGCAAAAGGTGAGCTTTTGCGTGTTTACATGCTATGAACTTTATCGCTACTGCATACGCCGCCGAAGGTATTTCAGTCAAACTGTCACCGTACGTCCTAGGTGAGGTGTTTGGTGTACCTATTACCGCAACCATGCTCACCACGTGGCTTTCAATGGCCATCTTGGTCGGAATTGCTATCTACGTCAGCCGAAATCTGAAGGCAATTCCCGGAAAGCTCCAGAATATCTTTGAACTCATTGTCGGGGGGATGTTTGACTTCGTCGCTAACACGCTCGAAAGTCGTACCTTGGCTACAAAGTATTTTCCGGTGCTCATGACTATCTTTTTGTTTCTCCTCGCGATGAACTGGACTGGGCTACTACCTGGCGTAACTTCAATCGGAATTTTTGAGGGTCATGGGAAAGAAGAACACCTGATTCCTTTCTTTTACCCACCAGCTACTGACCTAAACATCACTATTGCGTTTGCTTTGATTGCCATGTTCTTTATTGAAATGGCTGGTATCCTCGCAATGGGTTTTTGGAAGTACGGCGGAAAGTTCCTTACCTTCAAGGGACATGGTATCGGTAACCGTATTTTGAACTTTACGGTAGGTATCATTGAGCTTATTAGTGAGCTTGGCCGTCTCGTCTCGTTTTCGTTTCGACTTTTCGGTAACATCTTTGCCGGCAAGACGCTCCTTACGGTCGCACTGTTCTTCGTGCCACTCTTCTTGCCAATCCCGATTTTGGCGTATGAAGTGTTTGTTGGGTTCATTCAGGCTGGGGTGTTTGCCTTTTTGACACTGATATTTATTAAGCTGGCAGTGGCCGAACCACATCATTAGTTGGTAATCACGAGTTTCGCCATAGGACGCGCGACTCGTACTTGCCCATTATTGAGTTAATTAATCAAAATTATTATGACACCAGAAATAGAATTTGCACTACAAGCCTCACAGATGAGTGCTGATTCAATCACCAACATTGCAATGGCTATTGCAGCCGGTCTTGGTGTGCTTGGACCCGGTATTGGTATCGGTATCCTCGTATCAAAGGCTCTCGAAGCTATCGGACGAAACCCAGAAGCTGCCGGAAAGATTCAAAGTACTATGATCCTTGGTATCGTGTTCGTTGAAGCGTTGGCAATCTTTGCACTCGTAGTAGCCTTCATCATCAAGTTCGCCTAATACAGTCAAAGACTGGCACCATCTGCTTTGTCGAAACTACAATTTCATCAGGCGCCGTATATACCATACGTCTTCTTCTGAAATTCTGTCTCTCCTCGCATCTGGCGCCATCTCTGACGTATTATCAATCTACTTACAAATTGAATTATGGAACAACTTATTGAAGCCTTCGGCATAGATGCACGACTTATCGTCATCCAAATCATCAACTTCTTTGTCTTGATGGGACTGTTGTCGTACTTCTTGTACAAGCCAGTCTTGAAACTCCTAGCTGACCGCGAGGAGAAAATCAAACAAGGTATTGAAGACGCTGAGCAAGCGGCTAAAGTCCGGGCTTCTGCCGAAGAAGACAAGAAAGCTGTTCTCACAAGTGCTCATACTGAGGCACAGGAAGTAGCCAAGCGAGCGACTGCCTTTGCCGACGAAAAAGCTGGAGAACTCCTTAAGGCGGCTGAAGCAAAGGCTGAAGCAGTCATTAAGGATGCTGAGCGAAAGGGTGTCGAGATAAAGACCAGAGCGGAGAAGGAAAGTGAAGCAGAGATTGCTAAAACTGCCATCCTCGCGGCGGAGAAAATCCTTCGTGAACCAAGTGCGTAAAATATTGTATGAAGAAAAACTACATTGAATCTGTTTTAACACTCCTCAAAGCCGGCACGCCGGTTGAGACAGTTTTACGTGGTCTTAAAGAGACACTGACACGGAAAGGACACTTGGTGCTTCATAAACAGATTCTCGTAGCCGTTCATCGAACACTCTCTGCAAAGCAAGCTACGTCAGCACCGGTTGTGACGGTAGCAGACAAAAGCGCTCTTGCGTCACAAAAGGAAGCTATCGCTACAGCGCTCGAGGCACTTCAAACCAAAGAAGAGTATGTGACCAAAGTAGACAGCACCATTATCGGTGGCGTCATCGTAGCTCATGACCACAAACAAATTGATCAGAGTTATAAGTCACAGCTTGTGAAGCTGTATCGCACTATTACCAACTAGCACGCATTATTACGTATGAGTTCAACAATCATTGATAAGATCAAAAAAGAAATCGAGGGCATCGATACGACCGTCTTGACCGAAGAAATTGGCGTCGTTACCTCGGTGGGTGACGGTATTGCTGAGATCGATGGTCTCGCGCGAGCGCAAATGATGGAGATGGTCATCTTTGACGATGGAGCTGGCAAGTCACTTGCCGAGACTATCGCCTCAAGTGAGACGCTCTTTGGACTCATACTCAACCTCGAAGAGGATGTGGTAAAGGTAGTAGTGCTCGGAAACGCTGAGCGTGTGCGAGAAGGTATGCAAGTGCGTCGGACTAAGCAATTGCTTTCCATCCCAGTTGGGGCGGACATCGTCGGTCGAGTGGTTTCACCACTTGGCGAGATGATTGACGGCAAAGGTGCGATTAAGACTGACCGCAATATGCCGATTGAGCGCGTTGCCTACGGCGTTATGGAGCGTTCAGCGGTAAATGAACCGATTCACACCGGCATTAAAGCTATCGACTCAATGATTCCAATCGGTCGTGGTCAGCGAGAACTCATCATTGGTGACCGCTCGACTGGTAAGACCGTTATCGCTATCGACACCATCATTAACCAAAAGTACGAGCCAAAAGAAAAGTGTCCTATTTGTATCTATGTCGCTATCGGACAAAAGCGTTCTAAGACCGCTAGTCTGATGGCAAAACTTGAAGAAGCCGGAGCGATGGAGTACACCACTATCGTCGCTACTTCCGCTTCAGAAGCGTCACCAATGCTCTTTTTGGCACCATTTGCTGGTATGGCAATTGGTGAATACTTTATGGAGCAGGGGAAAGACGTGCTGATTATTCTTGACGACCTTTCTAAGCACGCGAATGCCTATCGACAGATGTCGCTCCTCCTTCGTCGTCCACCAGGACGTGAAGCCTACCCAGGCGATATCTTCTACCTCCACTCACGACTTCTCGAACGGTCTGCCAAGCTCTCAAAGGAGCTCGGTGGCGGGTCTATCACAGCCTTGCCAGTAATTGAGACACAGGAAGGGGACGTGTCTGCGTATATTCCAACGAACGTGATTTCGATTACTGACGGACAGATCTTTCTTGAAGGTGAACTCTTCAACAAAGGTATTCGTCCTGCCCTCAACGTCGGTATCTCAGTATCACGCGTGGGATCGTCTGCACAGACAAAAGCAATGAAGAAAGTAGCCGGGAAGATTCGTCTTGAACTCGCACAGTTCCGTGAACTCGAAGCCTTTATGCAGTTTGCCTCTGACCTTGATGAAGACACGAAGAACCGTATCGAACGTGGCCGGAAGTACGTAGAGCTACTTAAGCAGCCACAAAACAACCCAATGCCGTTTTATAAGCAGGTAGCTTCTATCTATGCAGCAAACACTGGCCTTTATGACGGTGCCAAAGTAGAAGACGTACGCAAGATGGAAGACGAGTTCCTCGGCTTTATCGAGCGTGACCGAAAGGAAATCTTTGAAGCTATCGAAACCTCACGGGATTTGTCTGAGGAGACAATTGAAAAGCTCACCACGGTAATAGCTGACTTCAAAACTGCTCATAGTAACTACTACGGAGTAGCTGTATAAAACTAGATAAACATGGCGCTGAAGCAGATTAAAAACAAAATAATTTCTACCAAGAAGACCGGGAAAGTCACCAAGGCGATGGAGTCGGTGTCAGCGGTTAAGATGCGCAAGAGCCAAGAGCGCGCGTTTTTGAGCCGTCCGTATATTCTTTCTGCGCTCCGTATTTTGGAGAAACTATCTGACTCACCGGAGGGGATTAATCATCCGCTCGCTTTAAAGCGTACAGCAGGTAGTACACTCCTCGTGATTGTCACGAGTGATAAGGGTCTCGCGGGTAGCGTAAATAGCGCTGTCTTAAAGCAGGCAGACAAAATTCTTAAGGCTGAAGGCGAGGTAGATGTGCTCGCTATCGGACGCAAGGCAGTGGAGTTTGCCCGGCGTGAAAAAAAGACGCTCGTTGGTGAATACACCAACATTTCTGATGGAGTTACCGTTAACGATGTCTACAGCATGGCAGACACCCTCCTTACTTCTTTTACCGGTAATGCCTACAAGTCAGTTAAGATTGTCTACCAAAACTTTGTGTCTACCTTTGAGCAGGTGCCGACTGTGCGCCAAGTGCTGCCACTTGATCCAGGCGAGATTGAATTTATCATGTCTGGTATCAAGCCAAAGACCGGTAAGTACAGCACTCAAACTGAAGTTACTTCAGGGCAAATCAACTACAGTGTTGAACCATCTGCCGAAGAAGTGCTGTCTGCACTCATTCCGCAACTCGTGCAGATTATTCTCTACCATGCTCTCCTTGAAAGTAAGGCATGCGAGCACTCAGCGCGTATGGTCGCGATGAAGAACGCGACCGATAAGAGTAAGGAAGTAGCGAAGTTCTTGACGCTTAAGTTTAACAAGGCGCGTCAAGCGGCGATTACTGCAGAAGTGTCTGAGATTACTGGCGGTATGGAAGCAATGAAATAATCATTTATTATGAAAGAGAACTTTAGAGGTAATACTGAGTCAAAAAAAGTTGCTGATTGGCAGGAGTATATTGCTGAGTCTGAGATTGAGCTGGTTCATAAGGAAGCGCTTGCTACTATGTTGGAAACAGGTTATTCAGAAGAAGGTTTTCTGTATAAGTTTGCAGATTATTTGAATGAAGTATTTCCGAAATTTTATAAGTACGATGAAGAAGTTACACAAAACAACAAGTATGGGACAGCAATGACAATTGAAATTTCAGACGTAGATAAGAAATTGTATGACTTATTTTCAGATATTAGAAACAACCGATGGGATGGGACTCTGTAATACTTAGTCATCAGTTTCTTATGGGAATTGATGACTCAGCGTTACGCGAGTGAATATTATTAATCCAAGCACAAAATTACTATGAACAAAGGAACTATCACACAAATTATCGGTCCAATCGTCGACGTACACTTCACCGAAGGTGTACCAGCACTGCTTAGTGCACTCACCATAGCCAAAGAAGGTGGCGAGACTATTACGCTTGAAGTAGCCCAGCACGTCGGTCTCGACCGCGTGCGCGCGATTGCAATGCAGGACACTCAAGGTCTCGAACGAGGTCTTGAGGTGTTAGACACTGGAGCGCCGATATCGGTACCAGTTGGTGAGATTTCTTTGGGACGACTCTTCAATGTGCTTGGAGATACACTCGATGGTGGCCCAGCTATTCCGAAGAGCCACACGCGCGCTATTCACCAAGACGCTCCAGCCTTTACTGATCAGTCTACTAAGACAGAGATTTTTGAAACTGGTATTAAGTCGGTAGACTTGCTCGCACCATTTATTAAGGGAGGTAAGGTAGGTCTCTTTGGCGGAGCTGGAGTAGGGAAGACGGTACTCATCCAAGAGCTCATTCACAACGTAGCCTCTGAGCACGGTGGATACTCAGTGTTTGCTGGAGTAGGTGAGCGAGTACGTGAAGGAAACGACCTCTATCACGAAATGAAAGACTCAGGCGTACTCGCCAAGACTGCCCTCGTGTTTGGACAGATGAACGAAGTGCCAGGAGCTCGTGCACGCGTGGGTCTTACTGGCCTTACAATGGCGGAAGCACTCCGTGATGGCGAAGGCGGGAAAGACGTGCTGTTCTTCATGGACAACGTGTTCCGGTTTACGCAGGCTGGACAAGAAGTGTCTTCACTTCTTGGACGAGTATCTTCTGCGGTAGGGTATCAGCCAACACTGGCTGAGGAAATGGGTAAGATGCAGGAACGTATTACTTCAACGAAGAAGGGCTCTATTACCTCTATTCAAGCGGTGTACGTACCAGCTGACGACCTGACTGACCCGGCACCAGCTACCACCTTCTCTCACCTTGACTCGACAGTATCGCTCTCACGACAGCTCGCTTCGCTCGGTATCTACCCAGCAATTGACCCACTTGAAAGTAACTCTTCTGCACTTGACCCAATGATTGTTGGTGAAGAGCACTACCGAGTGGCACAAGGCGTAAAGCTCGTACTACAAAGGTACAAAGACTTGCAAGACATTATCGCTATTCTCGGTATTGAAGAACTGTCTGAAGACGACAAGACTACCGTGTATCGCGCACGAAAGATTCAACGCTTTATGAGTCAGCCGTTCTCTGTTGCTGAAGTGTTTACTGGTTCTCCAGGAAAGTACGTACCGCTGGCTGACACGATTCGTGGCTTCGGTGAAATTCTTGATGGAAAGCATGATGATAAGTCGGAGCAGGCGTTCTACATGAAAGGGGGGATTGACGAGGTGATCTAGGTCTATCTACTTTGTTACACTGCGAGAAATAATTCTCATCGTACAAGAAGTACGCCTCAATTTATTTCTCTGGTGTGCCTCGTATCTAAACCTATCCACTTCGTCAATATATTCAGAGACTCATCGTATAAATATTTAAATTATGACCGATAAGCAATTACTTAAACTCACTATCTCTCGCGTTGACGGGCCGGTTTTTGACGGGGAAGTCATCAGTGTGCAGGTACCAGGAATTGACGGTGAGATGACTATCTTGCCAAACCACACGGCACTTATCTCACCACTTAAGACTGGAACGTTAACTGTCACAAAAGCAGACACGACTACAGAAGTGTTTCAAATTCAGATTGGTACGTTAGAGATAAGTAACAATCACGCTACAATTCTCATTTAGGCATCTTGCAGGAGTTTCATTTTTTCGCTACTATCGAGATGGATATCGCTTTTGGCGGAGGTAGAAATGGAAAGGCTTCTGCGAGGCTTGGCTTGGTTTGACATTGAACTACTCGACAACGTTTTCAACCGACTCGTGCACTACTCGGGTATGGAAGCGCCGAGGCTTGGCGCTGGCTCTATTATTTCATCGCTCGTCATTCTCCTCATGAATGTTTCGGTCATAAAAGACAGTCAAATTGCCATCATTCTTAGCTTACTTCTTGGTGGCATGATGTATGTAGTAGTCACGAAGCTCATACCGCAACTGGCTCGCGATTACCGATTTGCTACCAGAACTGGGCGCAATCTATTTCGCACCGTTCTTCAAACTTTAAGGATTGCACTGATGTTTTTAATGCTTTATTCCTGCGCGTCGTTTGTCGTACATGGGTATGAAGATAGCCCTTCACTGATACTCGCCCTTGGATTACTTCTATATGTACCAGCGTATTTATATTCGTGCGATCGTGTACCACCCTGGGAGTTCGCAAGACGCTACGCGAGGTAAGTAGTGCGAAAAAGTGAACAACGCGATGCTTCGGCATCGCGTTTTGCTATACTTTAACTATATGCTCGAACTAATTCTTCCACTTGCTATCGTTTTTCAAGCCAGCACCATTGGACTTGGTGTCGGTTCTTCAACAATCGCTATTAGTAACTTTATTGTGGCTATTTGGGATGGAACCATTGATGCGTCTGAGCGAAAGATCATGGGGGTAACCTACATCACGCTCAGAGTAGCCATGTTCTCTATTTTTGTGACGACCGCTATCATCACAGTACTCGATCCAGCTCTTTTTGCGAGTGTTGATGAGTATATCTGGATTTTAGTAGCTATTCTCTTCTTAAATGCGCTTGGTATGACCAAGCGCTGGGTTCCGAGCAAGATAGGCCCGGCTCTCCAAGCTGCAACCTGGTACACGCTTGGCTTTATCGCCACTATCCATATGTTTGATTTGTTTAGTCTTGATATGATGACGTTTTTCCTACTCTACATGGGTGACATAGTCGTTGCCTTAGCAGTGGTGAACGGCATCATGCACTACCTCAAGTCCAAAAAGCCAGCGTCGACAAAAGCCTCTTAAGCTATGGAATGGATATTGATTTTAGTAGCCATAATCCAGACCATGTCTGTCTCACTGGGGGTAGGTGGTTCTACGATTGCGATAGTTAATTTTTTTGTGGCCATACACGACGGTACGATTGAGCCGACGGAACGAAGAATAATGGGAGTCACCTATGGTGTGCTTCGGGTAGCGATGGCCACTATCTTTATCACTTCACTCACACTCGGTCTTAAGGCCTATGGTATGGCAGGCGATGTGTACTTTACTTCGCACATTGTAGCGTTCTGGATTGTTTTGTCAGTGATATTTTTGAACGCCGTCCTTATGACCAAGCAGATTATGCCAAGTACGGTCGGACCGGCACTGCAAGCCACTTCCTGGTACACGCTTGGGGTACTGATGACTATTTTTTCCCTTGGGCTATCTAGCTTTACCTTGCTTCAGTTTCTTCTCGGCTACATGACCGCAATCTTCCTGGCTATCTCACTCGTGAACGGCTTGATGGCGGTTTTTAAAAGTATGAAGGAAGAGAAGGTTGCGTAAGTATACATGCAAAAAAACACCTCGCTATGCGAGGTGTTTTTTTGTCTATGAGATGCCGTATCTAGTTTTAAGTAGGTCAATTTTTTCTTCAAGTTCTTCCTCCCCTTCTTCAAGTTCTTCAATATCCTCAACAATGTCTTTATTATCGTCTTCTATGTCACTAATTATTGCCTCTAACTTAATGATTTTTGAACCGATAGATGAGCACTGTACTTTCATATGTCTGACTACAACACTTTTAGTTGAGGTACCTTCGCAATCATTATCAAATACATCTTCCCACTCTTCGATCTCTTCAGACTCATCTTCATACATTTCATCGAACTTATCTTGAAGTTCTTCTTGCTTATCACGATTTTTTGTCAGTTCATCGACAAGTGGTTTAACTGCTTTTTGGTATGGAGTTAAGTTTGATGACTTCTCAACACTTTGAATCTCAATTAAACGAGCTTGCAATACTTCAACTTGTTTTAATAGTGAAGCAATTAGTTGCATCATAACTGCACGTTGATTTGCGTCAACATTTGACTGAGCTAAAGACACAGATGGTATAAGCACTAATGCTAACACTAGTCCTAGTATAATTTTTTTCATAACTTAATTATATGACGAAATGCCTAACTTAGCCAAGTTCGCCAGGCTTGCGGTTGTAGGTAATCGGTACAAGTACCAGAGTAATAATCACAGAGAAAATAAGTCCAAACATTACTGCGTAGGCAAGTGGTGCCCAGAGGTCACCAGAGTAGGTGAGTGGCACCATACCAATCACGGTAGTTACGGTTGTAAGTAAGATTGGGCGAAGACGGCCAACCGATGAATCGATCACAACGTCTCGGACTGCTTTTCCTGGGTTTTGCTTTCGGTCATAGTTCATCATATCGATGAGAAGAATTGAGTTGTTTACTACAATACCCGAGAGCGCAATGAAGCCCATGATAGAAGGGAAGGAAAGGGCGTTTTGTGTAATCGCCAACCCAAACATGATACCAATGAGAGAGTACGGAAGGATAGAGATGACGTAACGCATGTGCCTAAATGAGTTGAACTCAAACACAAGCACTGCTACCATCAAAGTAATACCGACAGCCAAAGCGACGAAGAGTTCTACGAACGCCTGGTCAGACTCACCGGTTTCTCCTCCAGGAAGCATGGTCACCGATGCTGGTACCTCAAGCTTCTCAGTCAGTTCACCATTATAAGCAGTTTGAATCCCACGAGCGTTACCCAGTGGAGTAATGTCACCTTGGACACTTACCACTCGTGAACCGTCTTCGTGATTGATTACGGTACGTGATTCTTGTAAGCGTACTTCAGCAATTGCTGAGAGGGGAATAGTACTACCGTCTTGAGTTGGTAATACTAGGGCACGTAGTGCATCGATAGAAACTACATTGGTAGATTCACTAGAAACATTAAGGGTATTACCTATGTTCAACTTAACGTCTACAGGTACTTCAGCATTTAGGTCATTTAATGTCGTTGCTTCGGTACCAAAGACTGCACTTCTAAGTACACCAGAGACGGTTTGTGCATCAAGTCCAAAAGAAGCAGCCTTGGCAGTATCAAGTACCACGACGAACTCACTTCCGGCATCAATACTAGTTCGAATGTTTGTTGTTTCTGGTAGTTCACTGAGCACAATCGCTGCTTCGTTTGCAAGTGCTACCAGTTCATCGAGGTCATCACCAACAAACGTCACGCCAATAGCAGCACCAGTTGGCGGTCCCTCGTTCGGCTGACTCACAACAACCTTTACGTCATTAACCGGCTGAAGTGCAACTCGCAGATTCGTAATTATTTCAGAACTGGTGTTTTCACGCTCATCTTTAAGGAGAATGAAGAAGCTGGCAAGGCTTTCACCTGAACCTGAACCCTCAACAAACTGATTACCTCCACCAACAGTAACTTGAAATGATTCAATGTCACTATTCTTGTAAAGTACTTCTTCTACTCGGCGAACCGACAAGTCAGTTATTTCTTTAGTACTACCTTGTGGAAGTTCAATGTCGACAAATACATAATCAATGTCACCTTGTTCAAAGAAAACTACTTTCACTAACCCAGCAAAAGGCAAAGCAAGTGCCACAATAAGTAGGGCGCGAATTGACCACAGGAAGATTTTTTCACGGCGAGCATGACCTATTACATAGGACAGTTTAGCTCGATACCAACTTTCAAGACGATGTGTGTATTCAATTTGTTTCTTTTCAAAATTGGTAGCACTCCGTCGGCGAAGTACTACTGAAGCAACTACAGGTACAACAGCCAATGCAACAAAGAGAGAAGCAAATAGAATAAAAATAAGCGTGAAAGGAATACTCTTAATGAACTCACCAATAACTCCAGTGACGATAAAAAGACCAGCAAACATTGCTACCGTCGTTAAGGTACCAGAAGTAAGCGGGCTAGCAAACTCACGAACCGCGAGGCGAGCGGCTTCCTGCTTGTTAATGTTTGGGTTCTCCTTCATGCGTCGATTGATACCTTCAACCATCACAATCCCTGAGTCAACCAAAATTCCGATTCCTAAAATGAGAGCAAACAGGCTGAGGAAGTTTATGGTATTTCCAGACAGGTAGAGTCCGATAAACCCGATAAGGAAGGAAAGTGGCACGGTAAGACCTGCTACAAACGCTTCTCGCCAGCCGATTGCAATGATGAGTACGAGCACAACTAAGATAACTGTCTGGAGTCCTGATGATGAGAGATTAACCAAGTCTTTCTTGATATCGGCTCCTGAATCCAGAATAGGCACAATAGTAAATTCAGAAAGCACACCCCCACCTGTACCTAGTTCAGCGAGACGCTCTTGCACATCACTCGTGAGACGAGTGATGTCACCGCCACGTTGCTTGTAGACACTAAACGAGATTGCATTACTTGAAGGCTTACCATCAACACTGAGTCGAGAAAAAGCAGGTGATTCAGAAACTGTGTCTTTTACTGTAGCGACGTCACGAACGTATACTGGTTGACCGTTATTAACAGCAACTGAAACGTTTTCTATGTCATTCAAGTCAGTTGGCTTACCATCAAAGGTAATGTTGTAAAGAATACCGTTGTTTTCAATTTGCCCAATTGGAAAGGCGGTGTTTGCACTGCGGAGTGCTGAAGTAATTTGCTGTAAGGATACACCGTATTGCACGAGGGCTGACTGTTCAACCACCACGCTGACCGCTCGTTCGCCAACACCACTGTATTCAACACGAGAAATACCCGAAATTCCTTCTATCTCATCTTCAAGACGTTCTGCCAGCTCAAGAAACTCTCTTGGAGAAGCATCACCTGATACCGCAAAAGTTAGAATTGGTTGGTCTACAAAGTTTACTTCTGACACAAAAGGATCTTCCGCCTCTCCAGGCAATTCACCCTTAAGTGTATCGATGGCGTCCTTTAATTCATCAATTGATTCGTCGATGTCAGCCCGTGCATCAAATTCTACTGTTATAACTGACACCCCTTCACGAGAACTAGAGGTGATTTCTTTAACATCATCAAGCGCGCCTAACAAGCCACGTTCAATCTCATTGGTGACAAGTGACTCAACATCTGCTGCCGGTGCACCTGGGAGAACGGTCGTGACAATACCAATCGGTATCTGTACTTCCGGTGAGGATTCACGAGGAATAAGAAAAACTGAGTAGAGTCCAAAACAAACCAGTGCAAATACTACTAAGTAAGTAAACTTACTTTTATTTATGAAGAATTCCCACATACCTAGTTTTGTTCAGTACTAACCTTTTGTCCTACTACCAAACCGCGAGCGTCAACAATGATTTCAGTCGTTTCAGAAACGTCACCAGAGATAGCAATCTGTGAACCGCGGATTTCACCAAGTGTTACAGGGAGTGCTTGAACAAGACCATCACGTACTACGAGTACGGCACCGTTCTCAATTGAGAAGGCCACGGCTGTAAGCGGTACTGTTAATTCATTATTAGTGGTAGGTGTGGTTGACGTAGCAAGGGAAACGATAGCGGTTGCTCCCGAAAGAATTTCAGTGCTTTCAATTGCAATCTTCACCTCAACTTTTTGTGTTCGGGCGTCAAGCGCTGGAGCGATGTTTGTCACGACACCATCTAGGGCACTATTAATTTTTACAATGTCTCCAATTGCAATCGTTTCTCGCTCAATTTCGTTAACATAAATAGATAGTTCATAGGCACTGGCATTCACTACTTCAGCTACTGGTGCACCGCCACCGATGAAATCGCCGACTTTTACTTGAAGGGCATTTACTGTACCAGCTATCGGACTGCGGATAATTGTCTTAGCGAGTTGGGCTTGCGCAGACTGAAGAGAACCAAGAGCTTGCTTTACTTGTGCGTTTGCCAGTGAGACATCGGCGTTTGTTCCACCAATGTTTGCGCGCACAATACCTTCTTCGGCTGAAATAAGAGCTGACTTAGCTGAACGAATGTTTTGTACGGACTGATTAAGGCTTGTACGCTCGTTAAGTAACCCAGCACTATATGAAGAGAGTGGCTGACCTTGAAATACTTCGTTTCCACCGGCGGTACTGGTAATTTCAATAAAAGCATCAACCAGTGTGAGCATGCGCAATGTTTTCGTCTCAGCATCACTCAGAAGTTGTGGAAGGTTGCTTGTGACTTGAGCTGAATCAACTTCTGTCTGCCAAGCCGGGATGATAGTCTGAAAAGCCACTCGCTCTTCATTAAGGAATGAGGTGTTGCCACCACTCACACGGACTCCAGGAATCATACTCTGAGGAGAACCGTAGAATTTGTTTACAGAATTGATAAGCGCACTGTTAGCTGTAGTATAAGAAGCTTTTACCGTAGTGAGCGCGTTATTTTTAGCACTTACGAGAGCCGTTTCAGCATCTCGTATACCACTATCGCTTTGCTGTGCTCCAGCCTGAGCTGCCTCATATGCACCTTGGGCTTGAGTTACCTGAGCACGTTCTGACGCGTTATCTAGTTGGGCAATAACTCCACCAGCTGACACTCGGTCACCAATAGATACTGGTACAGACACAACTCGACCACCCACTTCGCTGTTAAGACTGGCTTCATTTACCGCACTTACGGTACCCACGTACGTTCGTGCACTTCCTTCGCCAAGTGTAGCTATTGGGGCAGTTTTGACTGAAAGAGGCTGATCAGCATCGACTGATTCTGGCTCACTTCTAAGCGTATTCACTGCAATTCCAGCAATAACGAGCAATACTACAACTGCTGCTACGCCATTAACCACTCGCTTCCCGTACCATGTATATAGTTTCTGTATCATAATATAAATATAAGTTTGCTCGGATTCTAATACATTTATTGGTAAATGTCAATCACTCGACTTGTACCTTTACGGATAGGCGTGACTTGCTACAATAGCACCACTATGTTTGGAAAAATAAAGAATTTTGCGATGAAGAAGTTGCTTGAAAAGCAACTTAAAGACGTGCCAGCTGATCAGCGAGAAATGATTATGACTATGGTCGAAAAAGACCCGGTTCTGTTTGAAAAGATTGCTAAGGAGCTACAAGAAGAGATGAAGAAAGGTGGCAACCAAATGAACGCTGCCATGAAAGTGCTCCCGAAGTACCAAAAAGAAATTATGGCCATCATGTCGCCTGAGATGAAGGAAAAACTCATGAAAGCGCAAATGGGTACACAAGGACAGTTCAATCCAAACGGAACCATCAGACGCTAAGCAAGTTTTGTCCCAAAACTAACCCACAGTCAGCGCACTTATAAGTGCGCTGACTCTGTTATACTTTTCTGTAGTATGCAAAAGAAAATTCTTATTCTGCTCGGTCACTCCGATAAAGATACTTTTACGGGAGCGATGGCGGATCATTATCAAGCTGGTGCACAAGAAGCTGGTCACGAAGTAATCCGCGTAAACATTGGGGAGATTAACTTTGACCCAATTCTGCACAAAGGGTACAAGGAAATTCAGCAACTTGAACCAGACCTTCTCCAGCTTCAAGAGTCGTTTCGTTGGGCTGACCACATTGTGGTTGTGTATCCAAACTGGTGGTGTACGATGCCAGCTATCCTCAAAGGCCTGTTTGATAGAATCTGGATTCCAGGTTTTGCTTTTAACTTTGACAAAACTACAAAGAAACTCATTCAACGTCTTAAAGGGAAGACTGGTCGGGTGATTATTATTGCTGGTTCACATAGTCCGTTTAAAACCTGGTGGATGTTTGGTGACTACACCAACGAAATCCAGCACGGTATCCTCGGCTTTGCCGGTATAGACGTCGCGGTGTCAGCCTTTGGTCCTTGTGAACGCATTTCTGACGAGCATCGCGCTAAATGGCTTAAACAAGTTGAAGCCCTAGGTAAAAAAGGTTCATAGGAGTACTATTAATTGATGAATTCTGAAGTAAGTTGGTACGCCACTCTTATAAAGCCAAGTTGGGCTCCGCCAGCTTGGCTGTTTGGTCCAGTATGGACTGTGCTCTACACGGTTATATTTGTATCGTTCGGGTATGTTTTCTATAAAATCCTTAAAGGAGAGCTGTCTTTCCTTATCGGCCTCCCGTTCTTTTTGAACCTCGTCTTTAATGGACTCTTTACGCCACTGCAGTTTAGCCTAAAGAGTAACGAGCTAGCGTCGCTTGATATTCTTCTTGTGCTCTTTACACTCGCCTGGGCACTCATGGTTATTTATCCTCACTACAAGTGGGTGGCGCTTATCAACATCCCGTACTTCCTTTGGGTGCTGTTTGCCTCAATTTTGCAACTCACTATCACGTACTTAAATTGGTAGTGGTATACTTTTAGTATTACTGGAAGTAACATGAGCGTATGAACAAAAATATTGTCATCGGGGGGATTGGTGCGTTAGTGGTAATCGCCGTTACCTATTTTTTCATTTTTAATAAGGCTGAAGCTCCTAGTGTTGAAAGTGAAGGAGAGGACACAAGTGCAGAAATTCAAGAAACTAAAGTTGAGCAGGGGGTAAGTACCTTTATGTCACTCTTTACTAAAACCGAGACGATGAAGTGTACCTATAGCACAGACGCCATTGGTGGTGACTCTATTCCAACTAATGGCGTAATCTATACAGCTGGCGGTAGAGTGAGTGTAAAAACAACCATGATTCAAAACAATGAAGAAATGACATTTAATACGATTGACGACGGAACCAACAATTACTCCTGGGGTCAGTCAACCGAAGGTACCTTTGCTATCAAAACCAAGCACCTCGAGCCAACAACCGAAGCTGAAACAGTAGAGCCTGAAAACAACCCGGCTTCTTTTGACTACAACCAAGAGGTTGAATACGACTGTACTCCGTGGACTGTGGATGATTCTGTTTTTGTTCCACCAAGCGACATCGTGTTTATGGACTTGGAAATGATGATGAGTGGGGAGGGCTTCAATCCTGAAGCGTTGGAGGCCATGATGCAAGCAGAAGCTCAAAACTAGGCTGAGCCTAACCAATTCTACTTACAGCCACACTAGCAAAATAAGTCAAGTGCTGGTATATTTTTCATAGAGTCTGTTCAAATGACAATACAGGGGTTTGGCATGCCAAAATCAAGTGCGTTAGTTGTCTACAAAGGCGGGAGATTGTTTGAGGTCCATTTGCTCGTGCGTCACACCAGTCGTGCCCAGGTAAATTACATGGTCGAACATAATCTGCGGGTGTGCGCTGAAACAGCTAAAAGAGCCCTTCTTCATTCTTTTAACTATGTTTCTGGTATAAAAAGAATTATCGATGCAAAACAACGTATCGATGTTCATATTATTGAGTACAAAATCGTAACATTCCGTTGCAATCCCGTAACGAATGAAACATTTCATACAACTACTTCAAGAAACAAGGCTGGCGTAGTGTCACACGATAGGAATGTTCTGTAACCTAGCCTCCAAATTAGCAAAAGTAGGAAAGGGAATCAGTATGGAGCGAATCATAAAACTTGGAGAACTCAACGTTTGTATTCACTACAGTGCAAAAGTACCGCTACGCGTGCTTCAAGCAGTTTCAGTTTGGGTCAGTCGTGACAGCAGGTTCACGGAAGTGGAACGAATTGAGATTGTTCCGTACTTAGCTGGTCTCAATATAAGAGTTAAGAAGCAAGTTCGAATGCTTACAAAAGGTACTGTATTTAAACTCAATTACTATGCTGGTGACCAAGAAAAGTATGGCACCGACTATGCTGAATTCGCCTGTATTGTGGATGATGAGGTAATCAAGAAGCAGATCAAAACCTTAAAGCCAAGGCAGTAACAAGGCACACAAATAACAAAAAGCGGGCACTCAAGCCCGCTTTTGCTGTTTTCGTAGTTAACTTAGTTTGATTCCAAATCTGTTGGCGTGTTCAAAGTTGGGCAGACAAACTGACAGTTCGGTCCAGTTCTCCCAACATATGATCCATCTGGACACATCATAGCGTCCATCGTACAAGCCGTCATTTCCTCTTCAGGAACTGGCTGTTCTAGAGCAGGCGATGTCGGGCAAGCAGTAAACTCACAGTTGGGACCCGTACGCCCGACACTGGTACCGTCTGGACAGATTTTAGCTTCTTCTGTACAAGCCACTGGTTCAGTTGGAGCTGGCATTTCTTCAGAAATACCTGGGTTATCGTACCCAACTCCGGCACCACCATCTACCGGGTCAAGCTGTTCTGACTCCACATACTCTGGTTCTTCAAACTCACCATACTCTTCAAAGGTAGAATCGATTGATTCTGTTTCGCCTGAGATTGAGTCGACTCTGCTTTGGTACACTTGCATCAAGATAAACATTGATGCGAGCAGAATCAACGCAAATCCAGTGAAAGCGGTGATGTAGATATTAGTTTTCATATATAAATTACTTATAGTTCTGTAACACTTGCTTAAGAGTAGTAAATACTCACACAAATCACAAGCATTTTCATACACAGTGCTGTCGTAATACAGACACTAAATTTGCAGATTAGTATTGCAATACTTTCAAAAAAAGTCTGAATCTGCTAGTCTAGCCTTCTATGTCATTATCTGTTGGAATTGTTGGTTTGCCCAACGTAGGAAAATCCACGCTTTTTACCGCACTCACACAAAAGAGTGTGTTAATCGCAAATTACCCTTTTGCAACTATCGACCCGTCTGTCGGAGTAGTAGCAGTACCGGACGGACGTCTCGCCACACTCTCAGCTATCTCTGGTAGTCAGACTATCCTTCCAGCTGTGGTGGAGTTTGTCGACATCGCAGGCCTCGTTAAAGGAGCTTCAGCGGGAGAAGGACTTGGTAACAAGTTTCTTGCTAACATTCGTGAGACCGACATGATTGCGCAAGTAGTCCGTATTTTTGAAGATGAGGATATTCACCATGTTACCGGCATTGTTGATCCACTCTCGGACATTGAAGTAATCAACCTTGAACTGGTAATGGCAGACCTGGAAACAGTTACGAAACGCCTAGGGAATGTCGAACGAGACGCCAAGCGAGGGGACAAGGATGCAGTCGCTGAAAAGACCTTGCTTGAACGTCTTAGTCCAATCCTCCAAGGTGGCGCGCTCGCTAACTCTCTTGAGATGACCGCTGACGAGCAAAAGCTTATTAAGGGTCTCCATCTCTTAACCATGAAGCCGTTCTTGTATATTTGTAACAAGAAGCACGGCGCTCGAAACTTCGACGAACTCGGTGATGAGCGCTGGGATGATTTGCTTGAATTTTTTGAACGAACAGAGTCTCAGTACCTGATGGTAGACGCCGGAGTAGAACACGAGCTCATGGACCTCTCACCTGACGAAAAAAATGAATTCCGCCGTGAATATGGCGCTCAAGACAGTGGGGTAGACGCACTTATTCGCGCCTGCTACAACCGACTTGGCCTCATGTCGTACTTCACTACCGGAGAAAAAGAAACTCGTGCTTGGACGGTACCTATCGGCTCAACTGGACCACAAGCGGGAGCAGCTATTCATACCGACTTTGAGAAGAAGTATATTCGCGCTCAAGTAGTAACGTTTGATGACTTGGTAGAATGTGGCTCACTTAAAGCTGCCCGTGATGAAGGAAAGCTTCGAATTGAAGGTAAGGAATACATCGTCAAAGACGGCGACGTCATTGAGTTCATGATATAACAACACCATCTTCTAAAGAAAAAAGGGCAAAAAACCCTTAAAAAACAAGAAAAAGACCAAAAGAATCGTCGACGAAAGTCGGCGATTTTTATATTGCCTACCCCGTCTAAAAAGGTCGAATTTATCAACAATTAGAAGTACATCGAAATGAAAGCGAAAACCAGATTTGTCCCAGCCACTCACAGGGATACGTTACATACGAGCTTCCACGGATATCTGCATGCGTCCTATCAGGAGCTTGTGGATAAGTTAGGAATGCCGAATGACAGAACCAAAGAGGGCGAATGGATATCGGGTGACGGAAAAGTTCGGGTCGAATGGTCCTTCAAATCCACGCATGAAAAGCGTCCTATGGTACTTACCATCTACGACTACAAAGACCCGCGTCCGATCAATGAAGTGAACCAGTGGCATGTCGGCATAAAAGGCGAAGCCCAACAGGTAAACGAATTATTCGCACAAAAAGGACTGTATCCAACAGCACTCGAAATTCACAAGAAGTACCGCTAACTAAGACATTGTCCCGAAAAGGGATCGGCCGGTGCACACGGCCTGATGCTACCAATGCCCTACATCCTAAAAAAACAAAGGGTCGTGACCTATCGGAAAAACGGCATACCGGCCGTGATCCTTGAAGGGAAATGGCTCACAAAACTATATCGCATTAACGTCGGTGACGTGATCGACATAGACCATAAATGGCCACACGAGATACGAATCACGAAGAACAAAAAGCTCAGCAAGGTAAGACAAACAAAACTGAAGGAGCGAGAAGAACTTCGGAAACAATATCTCCAAAAGCTAAAAAATAACCATGACTACACAAGCAAAAACTAAAGCATTAGCTCGAGAAGCACTAAGTCTAGTGAAAGAGAAGGCTCAGGCAATAGTCGACGAGCAGATTCTTGCGCACATGCTTGATGAGGTCGCTGAATTTACAAGCGACATCATGGGCAAGCTTACTAACTTAGACGCTGACAACGAAACTAACATCACGATGGCTCACGGAATCATCTATGACGGACTTCTCAATGAAGTCATCACTCAAATTAGAGACACGATGCATGCCGCAACCGGAAAGAGGTTAGATAAGTTCGAAACATTATCAAAAAAATAAAATCCCCCCGTGAGGAGAGACTGAACCCTAGATAAGTACATTCTCCCAAAAATTTCACGGAAAGTCAAAAGAGAGATCGCCGCCGTAACCGGCGCTTTCTCTCTTCAACCAAAACTATGGAAGAAAATAAAACACTTAATTTGATACCAAATAGCACACAGCTCCCAAACCTGATCCTCGATCTGGTGATCCCACTCATACCTGAGTCCGAAGCTCGATGTTTGATTTACATATGCCGAAGAACATTCGGATTCCACAAAGGGTCCGACCGCATTAGCTTCTCTCAATTTACGGACGGGATAAAGGATCGTAGGGGCAACGTGCTCGATTATGGAACAGGTCTCTCAAAGCAGGCGGTAGCAGTCGGTCTGAGGAATCTAGCCCAGTCAGAAGCGATCAGAGTCATGAAAAGCAAGAAGGGAAATGTGTACGAAATAAACCTGCATATGGATGTGGATAAGGTAGTCAATTTAATAGACCAGTCTAGAAAGTTGACCAAAATCGGTCTAAAGAATAGACAACGCTTGTCCTACAAAGTAGACACACAAAACCTAGGAAACAAAGAGAAACAAAGTATTAGGGATCCTGTTGAAAACTTATCCACAGGGATAAGAGAACTTGCTCGAAAGATGACCATTAACAAATTTAGAAATTGAAACCAATGAAAAAAATAATCAAATTCACAATAAAAGGAAATCCGGAAGACCTAGAAGGTAATCCGGTCCCATATGTTCGTGTTGTTGGTCGAGCGCTGTGGCTACCTCATGCAAAAAAATACCACGCATGGAAAGAATATGTCCGCAGCATTTTCTATCGCAACTATCCCGAGTTCTCCTCTGAACAGAAGCAGCCTCTCACAACAAAAATATCCGAGCGTGCACGAATGTCGATAACGATCTTCTGGGTGAATGGAGTTCATGCAGATCCTGACAATGTGTTCAAAGGTCTTGCCGATGCTTTATTCCTCAATGACAAATTCCTCGATGGGGCATTCGAATCCCACTATGCGTCCGATGGAAAAGGGCGGGTCGAAGTGGAGATAACGCTTAATCACCGAAGCGAATGAAGTACTTCAGTTTATTCTCCGGCATTGGCGGATTCGAACTAGGAATAAAAAAAGCACATGAAAGCAATCTTAAACATGCACACGTCGGCAAGAAATCCCAACAGAAAGAAT
Source organism: Minisyncoccia bacterium (assembly GCA_041742075.1). Classification (GTDB taxonomy): domain Bacteria; phylum Patescibacteriota; class Minisyncoccia; order Phycocordibacterales; family UBA918; genus OLB19. The sequence continues at coordinate 118,510 of JBGSJJ010000016.1, read as the reverse complement.
GCACACAAGGGAGGGTCCGGTCCATTGATAAGCGAGAAGTACTGCTACACGCTCGAGACAGGTCAGCCCCACTATGTGTTGGATATTCCGAGATCGACAAATATGCAATCCAAATCTATGAAAAACATTTCGACCACAAGAACTTCGGAGACATCAGAAAAATCAAGGCTAGGTCTTTACCTGACTTTGAACTTCTTATCGGAGGCTTTCCTTGCCAATCTTTCTCAGTCGCGGGGAAAAGAAAAGGATTTAAAGATACACGCGGCACACTCTTTTTTGAGATTGCTCGCATCATCTCTGCCAAGAAGCCAAAGCTACTTCTCCTTGAAAACGTTAAAGGGCTTCTCTCTCACGACAGTGGGCGCACGTTCGGAACTATCCTCTCCTCACTGGATGAGCTGGGGTATGACATCCAGTGGGAAGTGCTTAACAGCAAGAACTTCGGGGTCCCTCAGAACAGAGAGCGAGTGTTTATTGTTGGACATCTTAGAAAAGACTCCCGACCGCAAATATTTTCTCTCGGAAAGGATGACGCAGGGAATAATCAGCAGCTTGTTTCGAAGTCGCAAACCTCTCGAGGTGTCCGGAATATGTCAGACCTTAAAAGTAGGTGGCGACACTCCATGCGTATTAGGAAGCTCACACCAAAAGAATGCGAAAGACTCCAAGGCTTTCCAGACGGATGGACGGAAGGAATAAGCGACACGCAGAGGTATAAAACCCTCGGAAACGCTGTGACAGTAAACGTAGTCGCCGAGATCGCAAAACGAATCCTTGGCACAGAAAAGAATAATTATGTACAACGCCAATAACCCAAGACACAAATTAACTCCAGAACAAATAAAACATCTTCAACGTTGCTTTGAGGATGAGGGATGGAGAATTAATTGGCTCTCGGTTTATTTTGGAATTTACAAAAAGTCGGTCCTCTTTCACATCAGATACTACGGATGGATTCGAAGGATGAAAGTCCTCGGACACATGCCTAAAGAAATCGCAGACATTTATCGAGAACGAAGAAAGGAGAAATACGAGCAAAAGCTCAAAGGAACATATGACTTTATCAAGATGTCGGCCGAGCAGCACAGGATGGAAGGCTGCGGGCATATCCGATGGGTAAAGCGCTGCAGTCTATGCGGCCAGATACTCGGATCGGATGCGACAGAACACCATCACTAATCACCATGAAAAATAAACCCACCAAAACAAAAAAAGAACAGCATCCAAATCCGCTAAACCTGTCGGCAAGATTTCTTGCTGCACGCCCTGACCTCGTCGGTCCGTGGATCATTGGCGCTCACAGCTTACTTTCAATATTCAAGACTGAACACAAGGGTGCTCTCGTGGCATTCCTTGAAACGGTCCAAAGCGAATTCTTTGCAGCACTCCAGCATTTTTGGAAAAAGAAACATCCCGACCAGACGATGACTTACACCTTCGGCACGATATGTCGCAACTCAAAAGGCGAGGAGCGTCTCGTCATTGGAATAACGCCAACAGAAAATGGAAAGCCAACCTATGAGTACATGGATGACAACGGAAAAATCGGCGCATGCAACGAGTCGAGCATGACGAGCTGGATGGAGAAAAGATAACTACAACTCATATGCAAATCACAGACGTAAAAAAATACGATAAGAATGCAAAAGAACATCCAGGCTTTCAACTTGAAAAGATCGCAAGCTCGATAAAAGCATTTGGATGCAAGCAGCCAATCATCCTCGACAAAGATAATGTCATCGTCGTAGGCCATGGCCGCTTTATTGCCATGACCGAACTGCTCGGCTACACACTCATGGAGACAAAAGCATTCACCAGAAAAGGTGAACCTGTTATTCCGTACATGCTCATTGATGACTTGAACGAGGAAGAAATAAAGGCATATCGAATCGCCGACAACCAGCTCAATGCACTCACTGGGCAGGACATGATACTCATAACAGAAGAACTTAAACTTCTCGATGAATCAGGATTTGATATCACGCTCACCGGTTTTGATCGAGATGTTCTCCTCGAAGATGACGAGAAAGATGATGTGGTCCCTGAAGAACCGAAAGTGCCGAAGACAATACTCGGCGATGTGTATCAGCTCGGTCTACACACAATTGTTTGCGGAGACTCGACTGACATGGATGCATACAACAAAACTGTCCAGCAAAGAAAAGCGGACTGCGTGTTTACAGATCCTCCATACAACGTGAACTACGCCGGTCGAGGAAAGAATACAAGCGAGGGCATTATGAATGATCACATGGATGCAGAAGCGTTTGATTCATTCCTTGAGAAAGCATTCGGCTGTCTTGCGGAAGTTGCAAAGACTGGTGCAGGTTGGTATGTCTTCCACTCAACATCAACGCAAGCGCAATTTGAAAAAGCATTGAAGAAGTTTGATATGGCTATCCGCAATCAACTCATCTGGAACAAGCCGACCGCATCAATGGGGTGGGGCGACTACCGATGGAAGCATGAGCCATTCTTTTACGCTGCAAAAGATGGAATCAAAACAGTCTTCTACGGCGATCGCACACACTCAACGATTATAGATTTTCATGACAGCGAACAGAAACTCATCAACTGGGCAAAGCGACAAAAGAAACTTGAAACCGAAGGCAAATACACGATCTGGACGATGAAGCGAGACAAAGTGAATGAATATAAACATCCAACACAGAAACCAGTCGAGCTTATTACATACGCTCTCATGAACAGCTCGAAAGCTGAAGACTTGGTGGTCGATCCATTTCTCGGAAGCGGAAGCACACTCATCGCATGCGAGAAGACGGGACGTGTCTGCGCAGGTATAGAGCTCGATCCAAAGTTCGTAGACGTGATTGTTCAGCGATGGGTGGATTTCACCGGCATCGAGCAGGTGGTCCGGAACGGACAGCCGGAAAACTGGCCAAAAACCATCTATGAGCATGAACCAACAAAATAATGAAAACAATCAGCCGAAAGTGCTCCTTTTGGAAGCTCCTAAGGACGTTCCAAGGAGTGAGGATGCTTCACGCCCCGTAGAGGCAAATAACGGCATTTCCGAGGCTCCGTTAGACCCTTCGGATGACCGTAAATACGGTGAAAATACGGACAGAGATCCAGTCACGGGTAAGTTCATCCCAGGCAACCCAGGTAAGCCAATGGGAGCCAGACATTTCACTACGGTCTTCAGGGAATACGTCCGAGAGGCTGGTGCAATCAACAAGGATGGACAGAAGATCCTGTTCGACAAACTGATAGTTAAAAAGGTGATCAGCATGGCAGTGGATGGAAACCTTAAAGCAGCAGGAATGGTCATGGATCGAGTGGATGGAAAAGTACCTCAGACAATCGAACTTAATAAGACAGAACGTATCGGTGTGTTTGTGATGACACCAAAGGAGACTGAAGATCACGAATCAATATTCAAACGACAATATGGAAACCCAACAACCCAAAACAATAATGCCTCCAGTGACGGAACTCGGAATGAAGACACTCCGAGAATCGAGGAAGGAAGTGCGTACGAAGCACGCTAAAGAGCACTTCGGATATTTTATTGCTTACTACCTCCCAAGATACGTGAGGTGTGAGTTTGCTGATTTCCATTACGAAATGATGGCTGACGTTCATGACCTTCTAGACCTTCGAATAAGAGAGATTGCATGGTTCATGTTTGGAGAAAGTGCAAAGACAAGCTTCGTAAAGGGATTGATCCTGTACATGATTGCATATGACATAGAGCCATACATCAATGCGGATGCGTTTGATAGCACAAACTCTGAACGTATCCTGTTTGACGTTGTGTGGGAGCTTCAAACCAATAAGAGATTTATCGAAGACTTCGGAGAGAAATACAACACTACTCGAAGCAAAGACGAGGTAACGCAAAAGAGAGTGAAGGACTTCATCACTAATCCAACAAAAGATGATGACGGGAATATCACCAAGGAAGGTATCCGTGTCGAAGCACACAGTACACAGGAATCAGTCCGAGGACGTGTACACGGAGCGATGCGTCCAGGCTTCGTATTACTCGATGACTTCGAAACCAAGAAGACACTCAAGAGCGAAGCATCCACAAACCAGATCCGTACACACATACAAGAGTTCAAGCGAGGTCTCGACTCTGCAAGACGAAGGGTTATCTACCTCGGTAACATCCTGTCGGAATACGGAAACGTACAGAGTATCATCGAGCGTGCAAAGCATGATCCAGAATTGAGAGTGCGAATAGTCCCTATATGCCAAGGAGATCTAATCACGGGAATACACACACCAACATGGCCTGAGCGATGGGTGATGACTGAAGAAGAAGCCAAGGCAACTGGAAAGGTAAGCGTTGAAAGCAAAAGACGATCGATGTGGACACCAGAAGAAGGTGACATGGACTTCCAAGCAGAAATGCTCTGTCAGCCTATAGACGAATCAAAGGCAATCTTCAAACGTGAATGGTTCATGCCAATAAGCTGGGATGACCTTATGCACAAGAAGCTAGCAGCATACGTGACCCTAGACACACCAAGTCGAAAAGAGGGTGAGGTAAGCAAAGACGGAGACTACGTGGGCATCTGCATCAACTGGACAGACAGGGAAGGCAAATGGCATTTGAAAGCATGGAGAGAAAAGCTTGGTCCAACAGCAATCATCGAGAAAATGTTCGGACTCTACAGCTTTCTTATCCAAGCAGGCACACCACCTGTGAAGTTCGGATGGGAAGATACAGCGTTTACTCGAGGTCTTGAGCCAATGCTAAGACATGAGCAAAGGATGAGACAGATATTCCTACCACTCACATGGCTCAAGCATGCAGGTAGATCGAAAGAGGATCGAATAAGAACAGGACTACTCTACCGATACGAAACAAGAAGCGTCTATCACCTTCAAGGAGAATGCAAAGACTTGGAAAACGAACTGATGCGCTTTCCTGATTCAACTCATGACGATACGAGCGATGCAACAGCGTATCAAAGCGATATTGCACGTCCTGCAGGAACAGAGAAGCCGAGAGACACAAGACCAGAACCTACGATCGATACGGCATACGGCAAGCTAAGACCAGCATATGAGGATGATTTCTATGATGAAAGCCCTCAATACCCTGACATTGGGATCTAATCAGAAAGTAATACACCAAAAAATGCGTTTTATCACACGCATACTGAAAACACTATGGCACTAGCCCACTACAAGAAACGAGATGAACTGGCAAAGCAAGCTCTAAACGAGATTGATTTTTCATACCGGTACAAGAAGGCTCGAATGAGCTCGTGGAATAAGAACGAGGACATGATGAACCCTGACAAGTCGAGTCCGTCAGTCATCTCACCTTACGGAGGGTCAACGAATCAGGCTGACACCAGAGCCCAAGTGCCTTTGTACAAGATGCATGGATACGTGCACACCATCCTCTCGAAGATCGATAGCCCACTCACATTCAAATACGTCAAAGGGGAAACAGCAGACCTGAAGAAGTCGAAGCTGATGAACTCCATCAAAGATAAGGATGCAAAGATAGGACGTTGGAACTTCAAAGACCTCATGGGTAAGCGAGATGCTGCAATCTACGGACGTGCAGTTTATCTTTACATGACCAGAAACGATAAGGGTCAGTACAAGAGTTTACTCAACCTTATTGATCCGAAGGACTTCCTGATTGATCCAGACGTGGGAGGCTTGTGCACCGAAGAAGAAGACGGAAGCGGAGTAGAGAAAGCTGCATACCTCGGATGGTGGAACACGAAGCTTACTCGAGCACAGATCACAAAGGGAATAAAAGATGGGATCTACTACAAAAAAGTAGCTGAAGAGTTGATGGACGGAGGAACGAATACGAAAGCCAAAACCAATCAGGATAACGATAAGGACAACAGAAAGCCATCCGGTGCTCCACGTGATCGGTACAAGAACGAGAACCAATTTATTTTTTATACATGGATAACAACAGACGAGAACGACAATCGTTTTTACTTGGTCCTTACTCCATCGGGAGACTGTATCAGATGCGAACCTTGGAAGGAGATCCGAAAGAGCGGTAAGTATCCGATATGGACATGGGCTGCGTTCCCAGATCCTCGTGAGTTCTGGACACCATCGTATTGCGACTTTGCACGAGGGATATTCCAAGCTCAGGAAAAGAGTATCAACCAGTCACTCGATAACTCCGAACAAATCAACAGACCTCAGACAGCTGTCAACGTTGACTATGTCCGCAACTTAGCGCAAGTTCGTTACAGAAAGGACGGTTACATTGAAATTGAAGGAAACGTGGACGTGAACCGAGTGCTTCAAACAAGACAGACTCCTCCGATCGAAGGTCCATTCAAGGTGTACGACAAACTCGAGTCGATAGTCGAATCAGAAAGCGGTGTGACTGCAGACGTGAGAGGTACGAGCGATGAAGACACTCTCGGAATTTACGAAGGAAACCTAATGCAGGCAGGAGATCGCTTCGGACTACTGAACAAAAGCTATGCGGAAGGCTACTACCGATTTGCAGTCCTACACAAAGAGGGTGTCATGCAGGATTTGAAAAAGAAGATGGCTGTCCAGATACTTGGTCCTATGGGATTGGAGATCGAGATGGTAAGTGCTCGAGACTTGAAGCCTTATCAAAACGATTACGACATCCTCGTCGAATCAAGTCTTGCTGAAGCACAAAGCAATCTTGCAGACAGCAAGAACAAGCTGACCTTCCTAGGTGCTTATAAGGGCGATCAGACAATCAATCAGAAAGTCTTATTTGAAACTCAAGCAACGATAGCAGGCGTAGATGATGACACGATCAAGAGACTTCTCGATACAAGTGACTACGATGCAATCGAGGTTGTGGCTCAAGCGGACGAGGCATTCCAGATACTACTCGGTGGCGACACTCCTCCACTTTACAAGGATGCAAACACAGCATTCCTACAGAGACTCCATGACCTATCCGACAAATACGACCACGAACTAAGCTCTGAGCAGCATGCGGCAGTATTCTCCTACATCGACAACATAGCGCCGATCGTGGAGAAGAACGCAGCACGCTCGGTTGTGGCCGAGTCTGCAAAAGCAGGATTAATCAGCGGAGGAGGACGGATGGTCGATGGAGCTGGACTTACAGACACTGAGCTTGCTGCAGGAGAATCAATCCCACCAGGTGATCCAGGTGCGGAAGCAGCTGCAACAGCAGCATTATCAAAATAATAATTAACTAATAAAATTTATGTCTGAATCAAACAATGTAAAATTCGTAGAAGCTGAAGGCAAATGGCTATGGAAGCGATACGACGAAAACGGATCGGTAATTTACCGAAGCCCATTATTTAATACTGAACGTGAAGCTCGAGAGGACTACGATATCAACGGATGCAAGCAGAATGATGCCGATGAGACTAACCAGGAAGGAAAAGATATTCAGGTCGAGAATACTGCCCCTGATCGTAGTATCTCCAGTGATACTACGATAAATCATCCTGAAGACGAAAACACAGCAGGAACTGCGACACTCGACGAAGGTCAGGAGCGTCAAAACGAAGATAACGGCGTAGGCCAAGCGACAATCTAATGCTGAAATTTAATTATCAAATCAAGAAGAAGGCGAAGGATAAGGGGGACTACCGTATCACCAAGCATGGGCAGATGGCGGAGTTTTCATTGCGTGAGCTTAATCGGAACATCGAACAGATCCGTAAGCAGTCACGGGAAATGGAAGCCAATGCAAAGCTCCAAGAGGCACTTGCAGATAATATCCGAAGAGCCAATCCTGACCTTGTAGCATTCATGAAAAAGCTGACATCTAAGAAGCGTCACGCACTCATCATGCTATCGATCCAAGAAAACAAAGCGAGACAGTTCAAGGATCAGGAGAAAGAAGCGAAGCGAATCCTGCGCACGATTACTAGCGAGGACAAAGAAGTCCGTAAGCAACTAAAGCTATGAGCGAAACACCAGAAACACAACCAGATCTAACAGGTCCACATAACGCTTTAGAAGAAGCGAATGCAGAGCAGAAAGAAGCTGACGAAGCCGAAGTAAAAGAAATCAGTCAGGCAATCGACGTAGCAAGTGATCTTGTCTCATGGTCCAAGACTCCAGCAGGAAAGGACACAATCGAAAGATTGCAAAACGAATCACGAAAGGCAATGAACGAATTGTTCGCTGTTCTTCACGATACTCCTGAACTTGGAAAGCTCATCTCCGTAGTCGCAAGGTTTGAAGCGTCAGTGCAGATGTTACGACGATTCATCGGTGCTGATGAAGATTTAGATACCTTGCTCGACGAGCTTGCACGAAAGCGACCAAGTGCAGCAGCCGAAGCAACGAAATAAAGAATTCATAAAGAAAAGATAAAGAAATTCTAAAGACAAAACCATCGGGAAGCCGGTGGTTTTTCTTATGTAAAAGTAATGCACCACTTTTTGCTTTCTTATGGCATCAAACTAATTACATAGAGGGGCCAACCTCTTATTAATAAAAAGGTAATGCGCTAATGCTCTGCGTTCCACAATCGAGCAACGATGGGGCGAAACCATCGAAATATAAAACGTATATGCCAAAACCATACAACCAGGAAGCAGCACCCGCTGACGATAAGTCAGGAAAAGCTACAGGGGAATCTCAGCCAACCGATAAGGGTGGCAAGAAAGATTCAGACAACCCTTCAAATGGTCAATCGATTGCACAAGTTGCAGGAGCTGAAAGTGATTCTAAAGCAGGTAAGCCTGCGGAAGGCGATGAGAAAGAAAGTCTCATAGTCGACCTCAAGAAAGAGAATCGTGAAATGAAAAAGATGATCCGTGACGAGGTCATCCCTACCATTCGAGATTTGCAGCAGCAGATCAAGAAAGGAGGTACAACCGCCGATGACGCATTAGACGAACTCGACGAACTCGCCAAAGAGTGGGAATTGCAGCCGAAGTTTGTTCAGAAGCTTGCAAGCATCCTCCTCACCAAGTCCAAGAAGCAATTCGAAGACGAGTACCTTACAGATATCAAAGACATTAAGAAAAAGACTGAAGCGCAGTCGAAAGAAATCTCTAACGCTCAGATTACAGGAGCAATCTCGAAAGAGTTTGATCGTGTGATTGCTGATAACCCAGATCTTGCCAAGGTTGCCAAAAAGGAAGCCGTGAAGAAATACATCATGTCGAGCGAGGAAAACCTTGGTCGCACGATGGAAGACATTCTCGAGGAACTCTATGGCGACTCTGAACAGCCAGAACCAGGCATGGAAGGCTACAGCTCTCAGGGGAACAATCATCAGAAGGAGCCAGACTACAAGACTCCAAGCGAAGATGATCACAAGCGCATCGCTCAGTCTCGTCAGAAAGGAGGACAGGAATTCGAGAAGTACCAAGATGGTCTTATCGACCGATTGACTCACCGATCACGTCATCGAAAGTAATTGATTCTGGAAGGGTAAATTTATTCATTAAATTTTTATCCAACCATGTTAGTACAATTCAAAGAACAGTTCGATAACGCCTATCAAGCGGTATTCGACAAAGTGCTCGTGGCTATGGAGATCGCCAACACACGTCTCGAGAAGAAACTCGAGTATGGAGCATCAGTAAAACGTGTGAAGTATTCTCTCGCACCAATCCGTGTGCGTAACATCACCATCGGTGTAAACCGAACCATTGACCAGCTCAATGACTCTGGTGAGACTCTCTTGGTCAACAAGAACAAGGGTGCGGACTTCCGTGTCTCGAAGAAAGAAATGATTCAGTCAGGCCCACTGAATCCGGCAGAGACAATCGGTGCTGAGGTAGCAAAGAAGCTGTCTCGATACATCGATGCCGATGTGTTTGCTGAAGTGAAGAAAGCTCAGCAGACATTCGACACCGGCGACCTCACCACAATGACGTCGAACGGAACAGCCATCACTCTTTCCACTTCAAACATTCCTCAGCTATTGGCTCAGGGACGTGCGAAACTCCGAAAGGCAAACCAAGACCTCACAAGTCTTGCGCTTGTCCTCGACAGTTACGGTGGATCAGTGATCGAACAGTACGTTATGTCGAAGAATATTGACCTTGCAGCAGCCGCATTTAAAAACGGTTATGCAGGTCCAGTAGGTGGTGCAGAGCTTTATCTCTCTGAGAACCTTCTTGCTGAAGCGATCATCACGATGTCAGCCAACCCAACCGCTGCTCAGACATTCTCTGTCAACGGATACGTGTACACCTTTGTAGCCGCAATCGGAACTACACCAGGCAACGTGCTTATCGAAGCAGGAGTTGATGCCACTCGAGATAACCTCATCGATGCGATTCACCAGACAACTGGTACCGCAGGAGTTAAGTATGTCGCTTGGACAGATGTCGATCCAAACTACGACCAGTCAAACTGGGTCGACTTGCAGCTTGCTGCGGTCGATAACGATGGTGCGGACACTATCACCATTACCGGAACTGGTTCAGGACGACTTGTATTCGGTGGAAACGCCACATACACAGTTACCAAGAACCTCGTACACGCTTACTACGGTAAGAAGGGTGCGATCGACGTGGTCATCCAAGACCTTGCCGAGATGGAAATGGTTGATGACCCGTACCAGCGAGCAAAGATCATCCGTGCAGATGCAATCTACGGAATCTTTACCTTCGCAGACGGAAAGCCACAGTTCCTCGACGTTCTTCTCCAGTCTTAACAGACACACTGTCCCGAGTACGCTCGGGCTCAGTGCCAGGGTCAAACTTAGCTTTGTCTCTGGCAGTGAGAATTAAAAACAATTATGGCAACACCACTTACAGGACAACAAATCATAGACCGCTTCGAGCTTTATACAGACGATACAACCGATCTGTCGAGCGATGAAGAACTTATCCTCGCAAACGACAAGTTGCGCCTTGTTTACATGGAACAACCGTGGGAGTTTTTACGCCGAAAGAAAGCCGGAGTAATCGAAAGTGATGGAAAGATAACTCTTTCATCCGACTTCGATGAATTTCTTGAAAACTTTAGTGACGATGCGGCATATGGAGAACCAGTAATGAAAGTCGTGTACATAGGCAGCCAGAAAGCACCGTATCTGGTAGTTCCAATGGGACAAAGAAATGCGAGCAGCTTCAGCAATGTGTGTTGGATTGATCTCTCAGACGGAAAGATAAACTTTGCACAGAGTCCAGGCGTGGGTGCTGCATACGAATACGACTACAAAACAAGTCCTGATGACATCACTGTTGCAACGTCTCCAAAGCTTCCACCTGAATACCATCCAATGATTGTTTTCTCAATGCTTATTGATGAGGACATTATCAAGAAATGCGAAAAGGCCAGAAGCAATATGCAGGATAACGCTGTGCAATACCAACGTTACCTTAAAAATCTTAAACTGCGAGATGCTCGCTTTAAACTCGCATAATTTATGGCAAACCATGAGATCAAAAAATTTGCTTCAGGAGTGCATAACCGAGAAGATAACGAGGACACTCCTAAAGATAGTGCCAAGGAGTCTTTAAATTGGATAACTATCGATGGGCGTATAGAACTCGCTCGGGGAAAAGTGACAGTGGGAGATGAGGGTTCTGCTGGTGCGTGTCCTGCAATACACATCGGATATAAGGCAAACGGTTCAGCTATTCTTTGGAGAAAGGTGGCGACAGCAATTCAATACTTCAATGGGATCACATGGATAAGTGTAGTCACAGGGTTAAATCCAAACGATCTTTATATTTTTACCAATTATAGCTCGCTCACTGGTGCGTGGACGTTTGCGGGTGGTCCAGGTGGGCTTTTCAAATTTGCAAACGCTAATCCGAATGACCATATCCAACTTTATACGACCACTGACTTCTTCTGTGGATTCCCGCTCATAGACAAGGCGAGAATGTATCTCTGGGGCATAGCAAAAGATACAACGGCACTTTACCGAAGCTATATTGATGTACAACGTGCCGGTACGAGCTTCACACAGATATCCAATGAGAATGCTGCAAGTGGAAACGGATCACAGACAACATTCTTAGGTGTGCTGTTGTTCAAGTCTGGTCAACCAAAAAGAAACTGTGGACTCGTGACTATCAAATGTACCGACGTGGGTGGCGAAATATTTACTGACGATAAAAATGGGGGACTTAAAGGAACTGTAGGTGGTGTCGGCACAATCAATTACATCACAGGTGCATGGAGCGTAACCTTCGTAACAATACCTTCAGCCTCAGCAAACAATATTCAAGCAACATATGTCTGGGAAAACAGCACGAGCAAAGGTGTTGCCGATTTTACCTACAGCGCATCCCGTCTTGCTGGTGAAGGAGATGTCATTCGACAGGATGAAGGAGGTGATGCAATCCAACAGCTAGTGATTGGAATTGATGGAAACTACTACTCACTTAAAAAACAGAGTGCATATCAGCATAAGTACACTGACGATGATAAGACTTTCAATAACCAAGTGGTCCGACGAAACATTGGTGTGCAAACTAGAAAGAGTGTAGTGACCACAGGTCGTGGAGTGGTCTTCATCAACACCGCAAACCCCGATCGTCCACAACTTACAGTCCTTGAAAAGAACCCTCTGGGCGATGACATCCTTGCCACTGAACTTATTCCTCACTTTGCCTGGGAGCAGTTTGATTACTCCGATACTGTTATGGAAACGTACGGACAATTTATTGTTCTCTCGTGTCGTGCACAAAATAGCATCGTCAATGACCTAACATTAATCATCGACATTGTAAAAAACACTGTCGACATTTCAAACTATGGAATGAAGGCACTCGCCAAGGATTCAGGCGTTCTCTATGGCGGAAGTCCTCACACACAAACTGTTTATAAAATTTTGAATGGATTCGACGATGACAGCTATGTAATTCAAAACAACTGGGATAGCAAATACGAAACCTACGGAGTCCGAAGACTGAAGAAATATCGAAGACTTCGATATCGAGGCGAGATCGATCCTGCTCAATACGTGGAGGTCTATGCCGACTTTGATGGAGCCGGATACGTTCTTATCGGCACAATTCGTGGGGATGCGACATACGTAAACAGAACAAGTCCGTCAAGTGTTGGTACGACCATGGTCGGAGAGGCAGCAATCGGTGGAGATGGAGAGGCAAAAGTGTATCCGTTTGAAATGCATATTAAAGCAATGAAGATACCCAAATTCAGACGGAGAAGTATCAGATTCATAGCAAAGGGGATTGGCTATGTGAGCATCATGGAGTCGGTTGACTGGGATATCCTGACTTACGAGGACAAATTACCCAAGGTTTATCGACAAAAACAGCATGTCAGTCTTGATGGTGAGAATGTGAACCAGTAATGCACCATGTTTTGCACTTTTTTGAATCCATACTTTTGGTATGGTATCAAAACTCACCAAAGTCGTCGCAAACTTCGAAACCTCGCTTGCAACTAAGCTCGGGAACGGTGCTATTGCAGGTGCTCTGACCAGCATAACCGATAAGAACGGAGTGGTCCTACCCAATGCGAAATACTGCATGATTGTTGACCGAGGAACTGGAGATGAAGAACATCTTTTGTTCGATCTTACAGGAAATGCGATGTCCAACATTGTTAGTGTATCTCGCCAAGGTGCACAGGTGGTAGGGGTACAAAACTTAAATGGTCATCGAGCGGGATCAAAATGTTACCTGACCGATTTCGTGAATCTCAAGATCATCGTCGACATGTTGAACGGTGACGAGGTGTTTGATGGATCAAAACCTCTTAAATACGATTCCGCTCCCGCTCTCACCGATCCACATCATATTCCCGATAAAGAGTACATCGACACATCTCTAGCAAATAAGGCAGAACTCGATGCAAACAATGTCTTTACCGGACAGAATTCTTTCGCTCTGTCTCCGACAATTCCAAGTGCTGTATCAGCAAATCAGCCAGTCACATTGTCGCAGCTTATGGCCGCAGCTCTTGTGGGAATTTCTGCAGGGTTCGAGAACGTAGATGTGGTCAGAAATGAAGATGGAACTGTTCGGTCCATTCATGACAACGTGAATGGAAAAACGTATGTCATGCAATACGACCTGAATGGCTATCTGTATGCTTTCTACGATGGCATTTCGAGATCAAAAATAACCACTGTCGATGGCCGACTTATTAGCAAAGTAACAAATTAAAAAATAAATTTATGAGCGTAACACTATTCACAGACAAGAAACCTCAGTCAGTCTCTCCAAAAGGGCAATGGCTATTCCCTCAAGTAATGATGATGGAAGTTAATCGTCTGGGGCAAATGAGGTATCCAGCCGTAAAAGCCAGAGGAACTCTCACTCTTGCACTTAATGTGGTGAACGGCGAAACCGTGCTCATTGATTCCAAAACGTACGTCTTCGTGAATACGCTCACTGGTGTCGATGGACAGGTGAAGATTGGTGCAACTAAAGAAGAGTCGATTGCGAATCTAGCTGTGGCAATTAATCTTGAAGGAACTCCAAACTCTCAATACACAACACAGACAACCCTGCATCCGACTGCATATGCAAAAGTAGGTTCACTAACAAATACACTCATTGCTATTGCAAAGGTGGGTGGTATAGCGGGCAACTCAATCGTGCTTGGTGAAGCACTTGCCGGAGCAGGAAATCAGTGGGATGCGGCAACTCTAGGAACCACAGTAGTGGGTGTAGATGAGTCCGATGCCGACTCAATGATACATCCTCATTACTACGCAGGTGTAAATAACAACTCCGCTCAACAGTACAACGTTCGAGAAATGTACTATCACGGAGCTGGAGAAGAAGACGCTTCGAATGATCGCTTGTGGCAGCATAGACACGCTGTCATGAATTTCCCGATGAAGGAGTACAAGCTCCTCGCCGGAGCGACCCGAAAGATTTTCATGCCAAATAATTTAGATCGACTTGTTAAGCGAATCGATGTGTTGAATGTTAAATCGTTCATTAAGCGACCCGAGTGGCAGTCCGCCATCTCATCTCCGTTTGCAGAAAGCACAAACAACATTACATTCCTGACTGTGGAAATGGGAGATGATCGGTTTGCACTTTTCTATCGACAACAGGCAGGAACGGCAGGTATCTATGTCATCATTGGACAACTTGCAACAAATGGAACTATCACGTGGGGAACTCCTGCCATCATTACAACGCTCGATCAGTATGATTCCAACTTTGATGCGGTCCTTGTAAACACAAACAAAATTCTCTGCACATTCGGACATGGAGCAAGTACCTTCACTCACACCGCCACGATCACGGTATCAGGCACTGTTGCATCAGTGAACACTCCAGTGCAAGTTGCCGCAACAAACTTCACATGGAAAAAACTCTGCAAACTTGATACCGATAAGGCTCTTCTTGCGGTTTACACCGGGACCACCTTATCGATTTATGTTGTGACGCTTTCAGGAACTGTTCCCTCATACGGATCAGTAGTGAACCAGGCAACCTCTACCTTTCCGCAAATTGTGCAAAACGGCACTGATAAAGCACAGCTCATCTTCTGGGACACTTCAGTATCACGTATGAAGTCTTCCGTAATCACAGTAACAGGTACAACACCAACAATTCAGGCATCAATCATAATCGGATACGATGGAAACGGTGGTTATAGAGCCACCAATTTGGTACAAGTGGCAACGGATAAGTTTGTCTATTACCACCCATGGGGACAGTTGCATCCATATCGAGGACGTGACCGATCGAGATTCATCATGCTTACCGTATCGGTAAATACAACATCTATCTCTCACACACTTGAGATGAGAAACGGCGTATTCGATTCAAACATTAACTACCTCAAGAAGCTGGATGCGAATAATTGGATGTGGTGGAACAAGCCACAGAACCGTGTGGCAAAGCTGACATTTGATCTCGTGAACAATCAGATGACTATCAATGATATCCCGTATACCCACAGCATCTGGGATGACGGTACCTATCAGACAAACTTCATGCAAAAGAGTGCTGAGACTAACAACATCCAGCGTGCCGCTGATCCGGCGATTACGACAAATGGATGGGTATTTATAGCGACCGACAACAATGTTAATGGCGGAATTGTTGCATGGACTGACAAGCCATTCAGCTTTGAAGTTTATCTTGATGATGAATTAGTCGGTACCTACAACAAGACTATCCCCGGAGCCATTGAGGGTGTAATCGTCCGGCTTCCGCTCTATCGATTTGAGGCGGCACTCAAAATAAAGAATCCAGGAGCGGTCGACCTGTTCTTCATGATGCCTAATCTCGTAACATCGATCGAATAAAAACACATGTCTTCCTACACGATACAGTACGGCGATACCTTAAGTGGAATCGCATCAAAGACAGGGAAAAGCATGCAAGAGCTCATGACTTTGAATCCCTCAGTTACAGATCCCAACAAAATATATGCTGGGCGTTCTTTGTCGTTAGGAAATTCAACTCCTGCACCTGCACAGACACCAGCTCCTACAACAAACAACACAAAACAGACCATAGCTCAGGTAGCAAAAGTTACAGTCCCAAGCTATGTGGAAGATTCTACAACGACACAAATAGGGAAAACCTACAAGAACCAAGCAACCGACACTGTAAACGAGGAAGCTATAAGATCAGCTACAAGAGCACGTATTCAAGGGCAAATTGACGCCATAAACGCCGCTGTGAGCGATCAAATTGCAAACTTCAGGAATACTACAGGCAAGAATCGCCAAGGCCAATCGTACGCACTCGCAGCAGCCGGTGGCCGAATTGGAAGTGCTACAGGAGAATCAGAGTTTCAGACAACAGAAAATTATAACAATCAAGAGGAGCAAACATATCGAAGTGAAGCGAATGTAAAGATCTCATCTCTTCTTGGTGCGGCAACTAGAGATGCTACTGCCGAAATTGAAGCTAAGCGTGTTGCGATTCAGCAGGGTGCTGATAAGTATTTCCAATTCCTTGAAACTCAGGGTCAGAGAAAGAAAGATCAAATCACTTCATTCCTTAAAAACATGCTCGCTCTTGGAGTTGATCCGAAAGAAATCAGTGATGCAGACTTTGAGAAGATTCAAGATCAATATGGCTTCAGCAAAGACCAGCTCATATCAATATTCTCTGATGTTAAAGCTCAAAAAGTTGCAGCAGATCAAGAGGCTGCTAAATCGGCAGCTGATCTTGAAAAAAAGAAAGTTGATACTGAAAAAACAAAATCAGAAATCAATCAATTCGATCTTGGTGAAGGTCAGGCACGCTACGTTTACGATCCTGTCACTGGCAAAACAACAGTCATCGCTTCCAAGGCAAAGACATACGCACCAACCGGTGGATCTGGCACAGCTTCCGATCCTGTTGTTGATTCATGGGTAAGTCAGATCAATGCAGGAAAAGCCACAATCGCAAACGTGCCCGCAAACCTCAAGAATGCTGTCATCACAGCACTCACTAGTTCAACATCTACACAAGACTCGATTTACCAAATCGGTACGCTCAAAAGTGCACTCGAAAATGTGCAGAAACTCAAAAGCGCTGCCGGTCCTAGCGCAATCAGTAGAACTCTTGGTGACACCTTTATCGGCGATTCTTCATTTAGACAACTTCAAGCTTATGTTGATACCGTCAAATCAAACCTTCTCACTTTAGTAACAGATCCGAATATCAAAAAGTTCTTCGGTCCACAGATGTCCAACCGTGACGTCGAGCTCATGACTTCGACCGCATCATCTCTTGATGCACAACGTCTGAGCCCTGAACAGATTCAAGCTGAAGTAGATAAGGTCAACGCTTTCTTGTTGAAATACGAGGCTGCCAAAAATAGCAGTGGTTTTGTCGATACCACCGCCACACCAGAACAGAGTGCACTAAGAGATAAATACCAATACTAAAATGCTTACAGAATCCAGAAGACAACAACTTGATAAGATCGTTCAGCAAATGGTCGCTAACAAAGAAAGCGATGCGGATGTTCAATTTGTCGTAAATGACTTCAAACAGAAATATGCAAACGAGACTCAAGCACCGGCTACTCAGGAACCTGAGAAAAAAAGTCTCGGAGCAAAGATTTGGAGTGGAACAAAAGCTGTGGGCAACGCAATTATTTCGAGTGAGAAGAAATTCGGAAAGAGTATAGCTGATGCGTTGCCATCGTTTGTGCCTGGAAGTGCAGCGTGGACAAATAAAGAGAATGAGGAACTTATGGCACAGAGTCAGGAAATTACTGACAATCTTTTGAAAACCATCAAGCAGAAAAAGGAAAGAGGCGAAGACACGTCTCGCCTTGAGGCAGCACTTCAGCAGCACATGAAAGATGCAGGCAAACCGCCAATTGATATCAATGAGACAAATGCGAGTGTAAATAAAACAGCGAAGCAAATATTCGGAGAAGGTCTTGGTGTGGCTGTAGATATTCTTTCAGCAGGATCATACGGTAAAGCAGCTCAAGGTGCTCAAAGCGGAAAACTTCTTATCGCAGGAAAAACATCTGGGAAAGTTGCAACTGTTCTCGGCAAAGCTGGTATAGGAAGCACTGTCTCACCTGCAGCCGGTGCGCTCCCAAGCATTATCGGTGGTGGTACAAAAGCTCAAGCCATCCTCAAAGGTGCATGGCAAGGTGCTAAGCAAGGTCTTGTGTCAGGTTCTGTATGGGGAACAGCACAAGGTGCGACTCGAGCAATGCAGGATAACAAAAGCAATTCTGAAATTGCAGAAGACGCTCTCACTGGCGGTGTTGTCGGTGGTGTTGCCGGTGGAACAGTCGGTGCGGTCGTTGGTGGTACAAGTGGATATTTAAATCGGCGAAGGGAAATCAACAACATGCTTAAGCCATCAATGACTCCCGATGAGACTATCAATTCGCTTCACGACGAAATTGCTAAGCATGCTGATGAAGATTCCTTCAAGGCTGCAATCAAAAATGGCGATTTGAGCATTGATCAGGTTTATCAAAAAGATGGTGCTCTTAATCCCGAACTTGCTAAGGGGCGCATTGATGATATTGCGGCAAATTTGGATATGAATGTTCCAGGTGCAGGAGAAAAATATCGAACACTCATTGATCCTAATAAAACAACCTTTGACGAATTGGTCTCAAAGGCAGATGACGTGATTGATGAAAGTAGAAAGATTCCAGCTGATGTAATTAACTATTCTGTAGGTGCGGACGGCAAAAAAGTTGTTGATGCAAAAGCAACCGAAGCTCTAAAGTCAGGTATTGCAGACCAAGACGTTGCCTTTATTAAGAACGCATCTCTTGAAGATAAAAAAATATTTGATAAAGCTATGAAAGTTGCGGAGCAGGCATCAAAAGATAAGACATACTCACGTCAGCCGATCGAACAGGCTGGAAAAATACTCATTGAACAGGCTGATACAGTCGAAAGCGCACGTCAAAAAGTTGGTCAAGATCTTGGTGTTTTGAGATCTAAGCTTGGCAACAATCCCGTCACAATTACCGATACTGCGGATATTTTCTACAAAGACCTTGATGATGCCGGAATAAAAATAACTAACGACGGTCTCGATTTTTCAAACTCTAAGTATGCAAATGTTCCTAAGGTCCAGAAGATAATAGAAAGCGTTCATCAGAGAATCTCTAATCTCGGAGAAAAATCAAACGTAAAGACTGTGGACATGATCAGACAGCAACTCGGAACTGAAGTTGATCTCGGAACTCTTGAAGGAAACCTCGATAAAAGTGCAAAGCGAATCCTTCAAAAAGTGTATGGAGGATTGGGAGACAATATCGCATACATCGATACCGATTATGCGGAGCTTTCAAATGAGTATTCAAAGCTTACCAGTGCGATGGATTATTTCCAGCGTGCTCTCGGAAAAGACTTTGAAGCAACAAAGATCGATTCATCGCTTAGAGCTGGAGAGGTTGGCCGAAGAATTCTCGGTAACGCTTCGTCACGTCCTCTAGCGATTGTGCAGAATATCCAGGATCTCGCAAGGCAGTATGGATATAACAAGAATATTGATGCAAGAAGTCAGTTCCTATTTGCAAATTTTCTTGAAGACTTGTTCGGTACAACTCAGTCACAAAGTCTACAGCAACAAATCACAAAAGGGGTGAATACCGCAGAGGAAGCAACCGGAGCACTTACCGATGTCGCTACAGGAAATGCATCAGGATTACTCTCAAAGGCGGTAAGAAAGGGAATAAACCTAGTACGAAACATTACCCCTGAAAGACAAATCGAAGCTGTGCGAGCTCTAATCTCTCAATAAAGTAATACACCCCTTTTTGTCGTAAGGGACATCTATGCTTTAGGTATGGAAAAACAAGAGACGTTCAAGAAATTTTTATACAACCAGGTCTCTCTGGTAATTGGAATCGTCGGCGTTTCATTCGGAATCTTCAACATGCTCCAAGCACCAAAGAGTGATATTCAGGTTATCGAAGCTCTCAATAATATTCGAGATAACCACATCCATACAATTGAAGAAAACGTAAAACGACTAGACCAAGCGAATACCGAACGCTATCGGGATACAAGCGAACGATTGATAAAAATTGAAACAATCCTTGAGGAACGATTACCAGCTAAAAAATAATTTATGAATATATCATTTCAACAAACACCAAATTACTCAGTTGGTCCTACAAAGAAAGCCGTTGTGGTTTTGCACTTTACGCTTGGCTCATATGGCGGCGCAGTGAGCTGGCTCTCAAATGCAAATAGGCCAAATAGATCCTCTTCACATTTTGTGATTGGTAGAAAGCCTGGTGAAATAGTCCAGCTAGTAAAAATTACTGACATAGCATGGCATGCAGGAGTAATAAGTAACCCAAACGATAGAGCAAAAAAAGTAATGCTCAAGAATCTAGATGGTTCATGGGTCAATCCAAATCAGTACACTATAGGAATTGAACTCGCGGCAGGATATGACGTGGATCAGGATGGTGTTGTTGAATCAAACGAAAATGACATAACCGAATGGCAATATGACCAACTTATAGAACTTATAAAATCATTTTCAAACAATCCAGAGACGGCATTCGTACTTGATCCAAAAAATATCATCATCCATGGAGATATAACCGACTATAAAGAAAAACCAGAAAATGTACGAAATGAAGTAATCAAAAAACTATTCACTCAGTCGGTCCCAAACAGGGGAGTGATAAAGGCACAAATTATTAATCTATTAAACCAATTATAGCTATGGAAATATTAAAATCAGCATCAAAAGTAGTTTTTATTCTGATGGCAGTGGCGACCATTGCTGGGATGTTTGTGGGTAGAATTGATCCTAAAGATTTTATGATCCTAGCATCAATGGCATTCTCATTTTACTTTGCAAATAAAGGGGAAACAAATGTCCCGTTTGCCGGTAAATAAATTCTCTGTTCAAAACACTAAAAAAAGTGTAGAATTATAGAGTAATTTATGGCTGAAAATAACACTATAATTCCTGAGGAAGCGTACCTACTCGGTCTCATAACAGGCCGAGGTCATTTCTTCATGGATAGCTTTTCGATCGCAATTGAATTCTCACACACAAATGAATTTATTGCTGGGATTGCTCATTGTCCAAAATGTGGGTGGTTAGCAACTGACAATAAAAATGGCGGACTAAAATGTAAAAATCCAGAATGTGGTCACGTTCTAGACTCGTCAGTCAAAAAGACATACAATCAACCACTTTCTACAGTCGAATCTTTAAAAAATGTGATTGTACCTTTTCTAAAGACTGGTATTAATGCTGAATTTGATATTACAGGAAATAAGTCCATGACAATTCTAGTTATTGATTTAAAAAATGACAAAGACAAATTCAAGGATATAACAAGATTTTTTTCACCGGACACAAGCTTCGATAGATTTCATATTCCGAAAGAATTAGAGACTGCAACAAAAGAAGCAAAAATAGAATTTGTGAATGGATTACTTGATACCTCTGGTTTTGCAAATGCGGGTGGTTGGTTAAATCGTGATGGAAAAAATGGACACGGAAGAATGAGAGTTTACTATCAAATAGTTAGAAACTGGCATCTCCCCGTAGAAATCGATAACTTCATGCGTTCGCAATTTAATCTCCCAATACATACGATAGACTGGGGTCATCCAAATATTCGAGATGGTAATTTAAATGACTTTTATGAGACAAACCCAACGAGTTGGGGTCGTGAACATCAAATAAAATTCTTTCCAGAATATTATGGGGATTTTAAATTTCGTATAAGTTCTAAACAGTCAATGTTTGATGAATTAAAAGCTCATAATCTAGGAGTTAAATTTGATAATATTGACGACTGGTTTCCACCTTCAAAAATTACCAATGGGAAACTCAAGGCATACCATCCGGGAGAAAATGATTTAAGAATTCCAGAATCAGCTCGAAGACATTTTGATGCTTTCTGGCAGATCAATCTTGCAATGGGGTGCAAATATCTTCAAGGATTGCAAAGTAAATCGAAAAATCCTGATCTTTTTGCTATCACCGGTGATATAGAGCTAGATGAGGATTTTTCTAAGATTCAGGCTGAATTTGATATTATTAGAAATGAGCTAACGGAAAATGCAACTAATAAAATAAGGCCAGAGAAAGCTCCATCTACAAAGAGAAAAACTGAGAAGGAAATGGCTGAGCAGGCAATGTACGAACCATTGACTGTATTTTTTACAGACTATCTGTCAAAAAAATATAGTGAACCAGCAGATGCTTTTGATACATCAGCCGGAAATCTAAATCTATTTTTGAAAAATAGAAATCGAGAATTGCTTGATGTTTTTGATTATTGTGATAAGTATCGAATTAAACCAGATGTTGTAGGTTTTCTTGAAAAACAAAAAGCTCTAGCCTTCATTGAAGCAAAGATTACACCACTTGATTTGAAAAGTCTGGGTCAGCTTATGGGTTATTGCTTCGTTGCACAGCCAATAGAAGCTATTCTCATTTCAACAAAAGAACCATCACTATCCCTTATTAAAGTACTCAAAGCACGTCCAGATTTACTACAATATGCTGAAGGTCGAATGATTCAGCTTGCTACACTTCAAAATGGAAAAGTTAACTTCATCAATATTTAATTATATGGACAAAAATATTTTTACAAACAAATTAAAGAATTGGCTAAATAATTTTTTGAATATAAAATTTTCTGAAACACATGAAGTTGTATCTGTTTTAATACCAGAGACGAGTCTGGCAAAAATGAATAATGAGGCTATCAAACAAATAGCAAATTATTCTACATGGGAATTTAAACCAGATGTACTTGGTATTTTAAAAAATAAGAAAAATTCTCGTTTAGAACTAGTACTACTCAACAGATCAACATCCGCACTCAGTCTTAAAGAATTGGGTGAGATGAATTGTTACGCCAAACTCACTGGCGCTCTTTTGGCATTTGTCGCTTCTACAAATGGAGTATCCAATGAAGTAAACATTCTTCTACTTGAGGATAAAATAAGACAGAGAGTCCTTAGCTATGGGGAAGGACAAGATATTATTGTCGTTGGTTGGGATGAAAAAAATGACCAAATCAGCGAAGATTCAGTCATTCCTTTCTCAAAAAAAGATTTTATAGTTAACTAAGCTCTTTTCCAATAGACACAAATAAATTCATGTACCTTATTGAATCTGAATACCCATGGATAGCCTAGTGTTTTCATGTTGTTGTACTCTTTTTGTCGGTCCCATATAACATACTCTTCGAGCTCAAATCCTATTTCACGCATGATGCGACTTTGATCTTCGTGCAATGGATAGAATTTATCCTTTTTACGAATATCCATAACGACGCAGATACATCGCTTGTTGGGTTTTAGTGTTTTGTAGACCTCAGTATAAACAGTTTTTAGATCTTGGAGAAAAGCCTCGTAGTCGTGAATATTACCAATATCATCGTCTGAATCGGAATACTTACGTCCATCTTTCATGTCAGCAGTTCTCTTCATGGTTAAGATATCCCAATATGGCGGTGATGTAACCACTAGGTCTACTGAATTTGGTTTGACGTGCTTTAAAATGTTTCTTGAATCCTCGCAATAGATCTTGGGTTCAAATCTTTTTACTTTTTTATCAAAATTTTCATCAGCTTCATGTTTTGTAACTCTACCTTTGGCAATCTCGCAGTAGTCCTTATTTAAATCAAAGCCGATTCCTTTCTTTCCAAGGTTGTGAGCTGCTTTTAATGTTGAGCCAATACCCAGAAAAGGATCGAGAATGACCTCACCAGGGTCTTTTGTGTAGATTTTAATGAGTTTCTCGACCAATTGCTGTGGAAACATTGCAGGGTGCTTCAACTTCCTCTCCTCGGATGTTTTACCAACGTCTCTCCAAATACTAAAGGAGTTTTGTAGCCACTCTTTGCCATTTAAGTTGTTCATTTTTTCAGCCATATTATTTTTTTACAGTTAGTAGGAACAAATGCTCCTTAGTTATAATTTTCGACCCATCTTGATTAATTGCGCGGTATCGTTTGTGTTCTTTTGTGTATTCCTTAACTTCACCGCGAGTTGAAAGAATTTTTTTGAGCACAGGAATCGGTATTATTCCTTCGTCGTTGTAACTCAATAAAATATATTTTGCTTTTGCTTTTGTTACTAAATCTAGAAGCGCGTCAGCAGCCTTTCGAGAAATTGAATAATCTGATTTTTGATCCTCATAAGGCCTCATTCCCGCGTTTCCATATATCTCAGGAATTTTCCTAAACCAACCTTCCGCCACCAATTCTAGAAAAAAATAATTTGATGCAAATTGCCTAGCATTATATGGGGGATCTAGGTATAGAATATCTACTTTGTGCATCCCAACGAGATCATTTGCATCGGCTCGAAAGGCCCTGTTTTCTTTTTTGTTATCAAACACTTCTCCATGTCCTAAAGTGATATTTTTTAAAGCCCGTCTGTCCCAGCTTTTCAAAAATGCAGCGTAGGTACCTGTTACATTTGCAACAAGACTGATTGCGTTTATGAGACTTGCAATAAGATAATAATATTCCGTTTCAGAAATTAATTTACTATTCTTCCAGTTCTCGATATTTTCTCTAATCACATCAACCTTTTTAGCATTTTCAACTGAAAGATACTGACGTTTGTTTCCGTTAAATGGTGAGTAATTTTTTGTAATGAATCCAGCCTTACCCTTAAGTTTATTTAGATGATCAATAATATCATCCGACAATCCTAACTTTTTAAATTTAGGGATTTTAGCCGTTTCAATATTTGTTCGAGCTAGTGAGTATGCGAACTCTAAAAAATCGTTCGAATAAACTGTATAGCCAAGTTTTTTAAAATGTTGACCAACTGCAGTTGTCCCACTAAATATATCGAAAAAAATTGCCCCTTTTTTTACGGGTAAAGTTGTAACGACATCCTCAATGTAATCAAGCAGTTTGGTTTTGCAACCGTAATATCTCATGTCTCCTTATTTTAGCTTACTTTTTGCAAAATACATAGTCATTTGCATACCAAGCGCTCTTTATAAAAGTACTATTTTGTGGTAATATTTTTTTATCTTGAAAACCCCAAAAACACATGCCTATTACCAAATTAAAAGACATAACAAATATTGATGCTTTCGATACCTTTCAATGGGGTGGAAGTGATCTAAAAAAATACAACTTAATTTATGGGTGGAATGGATGTGGTAAAACAACCATGTCGCGCGTGTTAAGTTTTGTTGAGAAGAAGAAAATTGATATGCCGGAGTTTTCTTCAATGCAATTTCAGGTTCAGTCTAACACAGGCGTTATCAAGGAATCAGACCTGCTCACTAGTAATATAAGTATTAAAGTTTTCAATGAGGATTTTATCCGAGAGAATCTTGAGTTCCACGAGTCAAAAGCAAAGAAAATTCTCATTGTTGGAAAAGATAATATAGATGCACAAGCTGAAATAACTTCTCTAGAGGCGAAAGTTACCACGGCAAGAGAAGAGCATGGTCGGCTAGAAGTAGATAGAGGAAAAATTAGCTCTATAGAAAATATTTTTACTGAAGCTGCCCGTGAAGTAATCAAGCAATTTACTAATACCCCCCTCGGTAGTGGAACATACTATGGACGAAGCTACAACCGTACAAAAATAGAACCTTTTGTTACTGACGGTAAGATCACTCCTGAGAATCTAGACTCATTGATTATAGAAAAGGTAGAAGATATAGACAGCAAGAGGGACATAATTAAAAATCAAAAACAAAAAATTGGTTCTGAATTAAAAGGGGTTAATGATTTTTCTGTATTATTTGAAAATGCGAATAATCTCTTAGATACATTTGTAGATATCGAAATAATCGAAGGGCTCGACTCTGACAAAGAGCTCAGAGATTGGACTGAACAAGGATATCATATACATAAAAACCGAGATCTCGAATCGTGTCAATTTTGTAAAAAAACTCTCGATAAAGGATTCCTAGAAAACCTTGGCAAATTTTTTACTGAGGAGCTCGAAAAAGCAAAAAAGGGAATTGATGACATTATTACAAAAATAGACGTAGCAGAAAACAAAGCTGAGGCAGTATTTATTGAACCAAGTCGACTATTTCCTGATTTGGCAAACGAATATCTTGCAACAAAATCAAGCGTTGAAGATAAAGGCAGAGAGCTACGTGGTTCAATTACAGCACTGATTGTTGCTCTCAATGAAAAGCGTGAGAATCTACATGATCGAAAAAAAACTATTTCAAAAATTCCATATCCTGAGAATGTTATTCAAGAGTTCGGTGCACTTATTGAAAAGCTTAATGCTATAGTCAATAAACATGATGAGAGGATGGATAAAATAGATGAAGCAGCAAAAGCAATTGAGATTCATACCATTGCGTCAGTTTTGAAGTCAAAAGAGTATTTCAAAAAGAAAAAAGACCTCGCCGATCTTGATGCAAAGCTTGGTCCATTAAAAACAGAAATATACACACTAAATGGTGAAATAAAAAAGAAACGTGGCGGTATCCTAAATGCTTCTATCGCAATCGATGCAATAAATGACGTTCTCAAAGATTTCTTCGGTGAATCACAAATATATCTAGAGCTTACAGATCCAAATGCTCCAGAGGTGGGTTACATTGTGAAGCGCCGTGGTAAGAATGCAAAGCACCTAAGCGAGGGTGAGAAAAGTGTCATAGCATTGATTTATTTTCTTGCAAAACTTGAAGAAGACGGCTTTAAAAAGGAGAGCGGAATAATTGTGGTAGATGATCCTGTAGACAGTCAAGATGAAATATTTTTGTTCCGCACTTTCGGCCTCATAAAAAGACAGCTTATAAAAGCCGAGCAGTTGATAGTACTTACACACAACTTCGCCTTTTTTAATCTGGTCCGAGATTGGATGAACGACACCGACGATGCCGAACTTTATCTTATGACCTGCAATCGCACAGGGGCGACACATGAAGCAAAAATTGAGCCCCTGCCCGATATTATCCGCAAATACAAAACTGAGTATCAATTCCTATTTTTTCAACTCTATAACTTCAATAAAAATGGTACAGGAATAGATGCTCCACTTATACCAAATGTCGCAAGAAAAGCACTTGAATATTTCGCAGGTTTTAAGTGGTCGTGTGGTACAGATCGAGCTTTTGCTCAAATGGTACACGATAAATATGTCACTGATCCCAACCTCAAAAACAAAGGAGTAGCAGACTTCATCGTAAAGTTTCTGCACGAATACTCACACGGGCTAGACTTCACTCGGCCGATCACCGCTGCAACACTTGAAGCAAAAGATGTGGCAAAAAACGTCATAGAATTCATACATATGTCCGATGACGATCATTACAAAAAATTAAAGATTCTATGTGACCCTTCGGCCTAACCATATGACGCTATCAAAAACTGATTACATACTTTATAGAGAATGCCCAAAGAATGCTTGGATGAAAATTCACAAGCCGGATATTTACTATGCAACTGAACTTTCCGAATTCGAAAAGCATATCATTGAAACTGGTAACGAGGTTGAGCTTGTGGCCCGTGAGCTCTTTCCAAGCGGTGTGCTTATAGAAGGCAGAGATGAGAAAGCTCGACTTGATACTCTCGATCTTGTCGCCAAGAAGGGTCAAACTATTTTCCAGCCCATCTTCGTTAAAGATGGATTTCTCGCAGCGGTCGATGTACTCAAATACGATCCAGAAAATGACGGTTATCAAATATATGAGATCAAGGCTACGAATGAAGTGGGTGAGAAAGTTCATCTTTATGACCTCGCATTTCAAGTAGCTTTACTACACAAGTGTGGGGTAAGAGTGACAGGTATCAACCTTCTGCATCTCAATAAGGAGTATGTGAGGAATGGGGAACTAGATATCATAAAGCTTTTTTCAATAGACGAAGTGAGTGAGGTAATAGCAGACATGATCTCTGTAGTGTGGGATGAAATGAATATCGCTTTAAAATATCTGTCTTCTGAGAATGAGCCCAATGGTCCTTGCTGTTGCGTTTACAAAGGAAGAAGTAGCCATTGCTCTACATTTAAACATAATAACCCTCATATTCCAGAATATTCGGTACACGACTTAAACCGAATAGGTAGCAGCAAAAAGAAACTGATGGAACTTATCGATGGTAACGTATTTCACATTCATGAGGCAGATGGAAGGATTGTTTTCAGTGAATCACAGCAAAATCAGATCGATACACACATAAGAGACCGGGTACTCATTAAAAAAGACATGATTGCGGATGAGTTCGATAAACTGGAATACCCGCTTTATTTTCTGGATTACGAAACATTTCCATCAGCAATCCCGTTGTTTGATGGTTACTCATCGTATGATCAAATACCATTTCAATATTCACTTCAAATTGTTCAAACACCTGGTGCGGCGCCTCAAAGTTTTGATTTTATCTACACCGAATCCGGTGATCCTTGCCCTGCATTAGCAAAGTCTCTTCAATCCCAAATCGGTCCTAAAGGAAGTGTGATCGTGTGGTATAAGCCTTTTGAAAAATCAAGAAATACGGAAATGGGAATAAGACTGCCAGAGTATAAGGCTTTCTTTGAAGAAATAAATGCGAGAGTTTTCGATCTCATGGAAATATTTTCAAAGCAATATTATGTGCATAAGGATTTTAAAGGTAGTAGCTCAATTAAAAAGGTTCTTCCTGTTCTTGTGCCGGAGCTTTCATATAAAGAACTTTTGATCAAAGAAGGTGGTACGGCATCTCAGGCATGGAAGAAAATAGTAGACGGCAAGTATTCA
Organism: Minisyncoccia bacterium; assembly: GCA_041742075.1. Taxonomy (GTDB): domain Bacteria; phylum Patescibacteriota; class Minisyncoccia; order Phycocordibacterales; family UBA918; genus OLB19. Next base: position 89,510 of record JBGSJJ010000016.1, on the reverse strand, counting down.
AAGGAAGAAGCAACTGAACTCATCAATGCGCTCAAGATTTACTGTAATCTAGATACCTACGCAATGTATGCGATTTTTAAGCGACTGTTAAATATATTATAGGTAATCAATAAACTTATGTTTGATGACAAAGATCCAGAAGAAGTAAAAGAGATTGAAGAAATAGCTGAAAATCAGGGAGTGGATATTGAGGATGCTGAAAAAATAAAGGAGATTATGGATCAGGAAGGTCTTGACGAGGACGAAGCTGCCGAAATAGCGGAAGAAATGTAAAAGTGATAAAATATTGACACATGAACCACTCAGAAAAAAAAGCACTTGAATTTGTTACAAAACACCGACTAAAGTTTTATGCAGTCGGTATTTTGCTAATATTTTTTATTCTAAGTATCGGAAGTAATTACGCATACGATGCTATCACCAAAGGATCAGTCACTTACGGTGACGATTCTGGATATGCAGAGAGTGATACAAGTAGCTGTAATGTGCTAGGCATTAATCTTCATGGAGATCTTTATACATATGTACCTGAATCAAATGATGATGAATTGATGAGCGACAAAGATGTGGTTGGTAGTGAGGAAATTATGTCAGCATTGATATCTGCCGATGAGGATGAAGCGATCAAAGCAGTTATTATCGAGGTAGACTCAGTGGGCGGATATCCTGTAGCAGGTGAAGAAATTGCAAAAACTATTCAATCAGTTTCAAAACCTGTTGTTGCTTTTATCAGACAAAGTGGAACATCTGCCGCATACTGGTCTATCATTACGGCTGATAAAATATTTGCGTCAAAGAATTCTGACGTAGGGAGTATCGGCGTCACAATCTCCTACCTGGAAAATGTAGCAAAGAATGAAAAAGATGGCGTGAAGTATGTACAATTGAGTGCGGGTAAGTATAAAGATGCGGGCAGTCCAGACAAACTACTCACTGAAGAAGAAAAAGCTATCATAGTGAGAGATCTAAAAATTGTTCACGAAAACTTTATTCAAGACATTGCTGAAAGTAGAAATATCCCAATTCATAGGGTTCGATCGATAGCAGATGGGTCTTCTGTTCTTGGGGAAAAAGCAAAGGAGCTCGGACTTATAGACGAGATTGGTGGGTTTCTAGAAGTTAAAAAATATGTTGAAGAAAAAATAGGTGAGAAAGCCGACATTTGCTGGTAAAATAAAACAAATGAATACAGAAGATAAAATAAAAATAATAAAAAAATATCGTAATCCAACCAAGGAAGCTACAGATTTAAAACAAGCACTTGAAGAAAAGGGTGTGAGAGTTTTAATTGAGCTCCATGACGGTCACAAACACATTGATCTAGCAATTCCGAAGGCAAAATTAAATATTGAGGTTGATGGAATTCAGCATTTGACTGATCCAAACCAAATCGTATCCGATTTGAGTAGAGGTTACTATTCCCACAAGAATGGATACGACACAATGCATGTACCCAACGAAATGGTCCGTCTGCATAAGGACGAGATAGCCTCTGCCCTCGCTGAGGCTTCAAAGATTAGAGAACAAAAGATTTATTTACATATGGAATAATAAAATGAAACTAATTATAAATGAAAATTTACCTAGACATAGACGGAACATTACTCGGTCAAAATAGTGTGCCAGCAAAGGGTTTACATGAATTTTTAGAATACGTGATTCAGCACCACGATTGTTACTGGCTAACAACCCATTGCAAAGGTGATTCAGAGGGTGCTTTGAACTCTTTAAGAAGAAACAACGTTGTGCAAGATACTATAGATCTTGCAACAAAAATCAAAGCAACGGATTGGGATGTTTTGAAAACTGATGCAATTGATATGAGTGAAGATTTTGTATGGTTTGACGACTCGCCTATGGCATCAGAACTCATTGCTTTAGAGAAAAATAATAAGACCGATTCGCTGTACCACATGAACACGAGAGAGAACCAATATGCGATCTATGAAGCATTGGATTGGCTTATAGAACAGAAAAAGTAAAAACTCCCTAGATTCACTCAAAAGTGGTATAATCAGATAAATATGGACGATCAAGAAAAAAATAACATTTGGAAAGAAATAGAACAAAAATCACCTGACTTAATCAAGGCGTTCTTGTCGTTGAAAAATGAGGATGAACTGAAAGCATTCTTCCGCGACCTTATGAGTGAGCGTGACTTGCGAGAGTTTGCAATGCGATGGGAGGTAGCAAAAATGCTTGATTCGGGTATGTCATTCACTCAGATCCAAGAAAAGTGGGCTGGTGATGAGATGGTTTCTCCGAACACGATCGCAAAAATAAATCGATGGTTGAAAGAGGGTTGTGGAGGCTACAAAATGTTGATTGATCGTCTCAAGAATAATTAAAGAAAAGCTAAAGTTTTTATAAAGAAAAAAGTAGCAAGTTGAATGCATAAAAGATAAAATAAAAGCGGGCTAGTGCCCGTTCTTTTTCATAAACAAAAAACAAGGATGTCTCATGAATTCAACAGAATCAGATCGTCATGGGACCTACGTGGTTACCTATGACGTGGCAAGTCGTCTTCAGGCGTTTCGTCCGAAGACTATCACAATCCCGCGTCCGAATGACCAATTGTTCGAACGCTTTCACAGGAGCCTGTTTCAAAAGATACAGCAGGCTCTTCCAGGCATCATGATCGATACGATCGAGATGGGTGAACTCAGGCGAAAAATCTGGGAGCAAGTTGATTCCCGTATAACTGACCTTGCTCAGCAAGCGGTCCTCAGCACATGTCCAGAGATTGCCGACTCGAATCCGAAAAGCGAAGGCTTACTCCTCAACATCAACCGTCTGTTCAATGCGGATGGTCAGTTGATAGGACACGGTCCTCGTCCAGGCTTCAAGCCACTCGCAAAGCAGTATGATGATTTGGCAAAGAAGTTTGCTGGGCGCTCCGTTGTCCTCATTGAGGATGGGGCATTCAGCGGCGGCACACTTCGGTCCGTACTTCATGAGCTCAATAGTCGAGGCGTCACAGTCACGGCGATTGTCATCGGGTTCTGTTGTACAAGGGCAAAGTTTGTCCTCGGTCAGTTCTTCAGGGGTGAGCTCGTCATAGTGCATCCAATCGAGAGCCTTCTTGATTGGATTCCTGACCACGATCTCATTCCGTTCATCCCCAACTGCGGACGTGTCTTAGGCGAAGCATCTGGTAATAGCTTCATGCCGGTCCGAAGCGCAGAGGGTTTCAGTTCTGCCTATCCCTACATATTGCCGTTCGGCAAGATTGAGGAGTGGGCAAGCTTGCCGATTGAGGGAGCTAGAGAATTGTCGAGGCTTTGCCTGGATACCAGTATTGAGCTGTTTGGCCGTGTAGGGCAAAAAATGACGATAGGGGAGCTTCTAAGGGCTAACCCAAGGGTTTCAATACCTATCGAAATTGGAGCCAAATCTGGGCAAATTGATCAAAACATGGAGATCAGGGTGTTCTTGGAAAAAGTAAGGAAAAGACTAGGATAGCCTGAGCTCTTTATTAAAACTCAGTCGCATCGCCCTATTGGGTGGTGCGACTTTCTTTTTTTTAGTTTCTAAATACCCTTATTTTACTTGACTTATTTGTTCATATGCTCCCTAACTCTTTAGACCATACATTAAGGGTATTGACAATAGACAGCCACTATAATAGATTATAGTGGCAACCGAATATGAATCCATTGTCCCGAAAGGGATCTGGGCCGGCAACGGTCCCGATGCTACCAATGGACTTTGTCCCCAGCTAGGGATAGAATGTATATGGCATCTCCGCAAGGAAATGTCTCCCTAGCTAGGGAACGGCCAACTGTCCGCAAGGATAGAACCGCCACTGAAAAGTCCACAAGAGTAGCATCGAGTGGGCTTTTTGGTTGGAAAAATCCCTATGCTATTCAAAGACGCTATAGACGAATTCACAAACTGGCGCACGTTTAAGATAAATGGCACTACTACCCGAGGTAACGACAAAGACCTTCGGCTCTTTAGTGTGTTTCTACGTAACCCACATATCGAAGACATCACGCTTAATGACATGATGGAATATTTAAATTTGATGAAAGAGATGGGATGGGCTCACAATAGCTTCATTTCAAAATGCATGGCATATAAAAAGTTTTTTGAATTTTGTAATTTGAGAGGATGGAAGGTCCTTAATGAAAATTTAATACCAATTCCGCAAAAGGAATATAAAATTCCTCGTGTAGCTACGAAGGAAGAATTTAAAAAGTTGATTGATATCATACCTAAGAATACAGACCCACGAAACGTCAGAAATACAGCAATCATTAGACTACTCTGGGATACCGGCGCACGAAATGGTGAAATCTTGAATCTCGATATGGATGATCTTGATCTGGTGAACAATAAAGCCTTGATTAAAACTGAGAAAGCGAAAACTCGCCGACCCCTCCGAGAAATATTCTGGACAAAAGAGACTAGTGAAGCAATCAGTAAATGGATTGATCGCAGAGAAAGATTTAAACAGGCCAATGCCTTGCGTGATCCAAACGCACTCTTCATTTCGATACATAACTCAGGAACAAATAAAACTCGGGGCTTACGTTTCAAGCCAAGCGGTGTTTGCGAGATGCTTAGAGGATATTCAAACAAGGCTGGTCTCGTACGGCCACTGAACGCTCACTCAATGAGGCACTACATGGGAAGAAATATTATTGAACAAGGAGGTTCAAACTCTGATGTCACAAACATCCTCGGACACTCATGCATTGAAAGCTCGATGATTTATACAATGATGTACGGAAAGCAAGCAGAAAAACGATACCGCAAATTCAGGGGACAATAACCTATTTCAAAAATAATGAGCGCTTGGTATAATATCCAAGTGAAGAATAAAGCAGCACAAGAACTGGGTAAAAAGGGTGGCACTACTACCAAAAAGAAGTACGGTAAAAAGCACTTCAAAGAAATTGGTAAAAAGGCAGCCAAGGTACGGTGGGGAAAGACCAAGCCCGCTGGCACTTGATATTTATACCAAGCGCTTGGTATACTGTTTTTAGGTACATTGAAAACCAACAAAAAGGTTGCTCGCCTACTAAGGCCGGAAAATTGCATTTGTGGGCTTAGTAGACGGGCAAATCGACGATTCTCAAGGTTTCTAGGGCTATTTTCAACAATAGCCCACTTGTTGAGAAGATGGTGGTGTTATAGAGTTTAGGATTTAGGGAAACAATAAATAGCAAAGCTATTTATATGTTTCCCTTATACCCTCTAGGGCATAAATTCCGACGCTTCGTGAAATGCGACCCAATAGGGAGCATTCACGCTTAGCGTCCTGCGGGAGCTCTGCACTATCCGTGCAGGGCGATTCTTCACCTCGAACTACCTGAAGCATAGAAAATCCATTAGGAATAGAATTTTCTATGTATGAAAAACATAGTCACCGCGTTCCTTGTTTTACACAACCCACCAGGGAGAAAATACGCTAGCGTCCTACAATAGGGAAACAAAGACTGTTTTTCTTATGCGAACGCCCAGTGTACGAGCCTTTCCCGAGGCGAGTACACGCTTGGCGTCTCGCTTAGGGAAATATGTTTCGAACTCCTTGAAACAAAGAAAAAGGCCCACACATGCGTGAGCCCTAGGCACGAAGCCCATAATAAAAGTTTAGTTCCTGAAAAAATACTGATCGTGTATAGCACCCCAACGTTGCACTCCCATAAACTCAGCATCATAATCAACTTCTTCACTTGAAAAGATTTGTCGCATGTTGTCTGGCAAAGTATTTGTTCCCCAAGCTTCTTGGACATCTCTAATCGTATTGTCGTAAGACACTGAGTAGCTTTCCCAGGTGGTAATAACTCCTGTTATAAGGCCTGATCTTCTGCCAACTAATTCCTTAATTTAGTAATGTCCATAGCAGGTGGTGTTAACAAACTGAACCCTCAACTTCACTGATGAGATAGCGTCAATAATTTTTCGGTAGGTAACTGAACCAAAGCGTGATGCTGATTCCCAGCCTTTGGGAGAACCATGGCCATAAAATGCAATCAGCAGAATCCCATCGTCTGGAGTATCAGTTACTGCGGAATTAATGGATTCAAGTATAACTTGGGCTTTTGCATAATTTTGCATGCGAACATCGACACCAATGCTGACAAGATACTCTGAGAATAGCACTTGTTGTCTTGCGTGACGTTCTTCACTTCCTGACACAAGAAGAGCAGTTCGAGCGACTTTTTTCACGGTGACCTCACTATCGAATCTATTTCGAACTATACAACAAATCTAATTTTAATCAAAATTAAAACCTACCTATCATTAATGATAGGTAGGTTTTAGGGATGTGAAGCTAATCACAATTTAACTGAGTTCACTCGGGGGATTGGCACGTTGTACCGGGCTCACGACGTTTGGATTCCAACTAGCAGTGATTTCGCCATGCTTTTCTTCAAAGTCTTTTAACTCATGCGTTAAGTACTGTAACAATCGTTTGGCGTGTGCCGGACTCAAGCTGTAGATCTGTGCTTGGGTACCAGAACTCATACCGACCACAAAGTACTCGGCGGTGTAGCCAATACGAATATTTTCACAAAACAGTTTTGGGGCTTTTTTAAGTTCTTCAGGATTCATAGTCACAGTATACGATATAATACAGATATGGAAAAACTCACGTTAAAGAATAACAATGAATCAGACACTGAAGCACTATACGCACTTAACACCATGAAGTCAGTTATCTACCGAGATGAAAACTTTGGCTATAGATTTAAGATTGTTCCAACCACCAGAAACACGTACGCAATTGAACTCTACGAGTCATTCAATACCAATGGAGCTTTAGAACTTAGAAGGGAGTATGTAGACAGTATTACCGTTGACTCTCTAGACCGAAGAGTGATTCAAACTGCTCTTGATACGTATTTTGACGCACACAGAGAACTACTTCCACAAGGCATGACCAAGTAGCACCGAGCAAAGTCAGCCTTTACTAAAGGTTTAAAAAGCGCATACTAGTAGGTATATGGAACATACTGCAAAACATTTTGCCTTACAGTTGGGCGCTTTTATCACACTGTACGTATCACTTACCAGTTTAATAGTCCTCGTATTTAGTGTTATCAACCTCTTGGTACCCGACGCTTCCTATGGAAGCTGGGAAATAGAAAGCTCAATGTCGACGATTCGATTTTCGATTGCGACGCTCGTCGTCTTCTTTCCAACCTACTTAGTGCTAACACGGATTGTAAATAAGCAACGGCGAGATGGAAGTGCGCTTTACTTAGGCCTTACCAAGTGGCTCTTATACCTATCTCTTCTCGCGGGCGGTCTGCTACTACTTGGAAACTTCGTCACTACCATCTACACCTTTTTAAATGGCGAACTCACACTACGCTTTGTACTCAAGGCTGGAACATTGTTTGTGGCGGTTGGCGGCGCCTTTACGTACTACCTCTATGACGCACGTGGGTACTGGCAGAAGAACGAACAGAAATCAATTTACGTTGGTGTGGTGGTGTCAATTGTCGTTCTCGCATCGATTGTGATTGGCTTTATGCAAATTCAAAAACCCGGTGAAGTCAGAGAAGCGAGGCTCGACGATACACAGATTCAAGACTTAACTACTATTCAGCAGAGGGTTGAAGAGAAGATTGATCTCGGTATAAGTCTACCAACCACACTGGAAGAGGTGTATGGTGACTTTCCAATGAAAACAGCACCCGAAGGTAGACCTTCGTACGAATACCGAGTTACCGAGAAGGGCTTTGAGCTGTGTGCGACATTCGCCCTCGCTTCCAAACCAGATGAGTTTGCATCTTCACCGTATTATATTGACGAAAAATCACTCATTCGCAATCCGTACAACTGGGAGCACCCAGCTGGAAAGTACTGTTTCGAGCGAGTAGTCAACACTACGCTACCTTCAGTTGAATAGTAGACTCACTGTGCTAGTATCGTCGGTAGACGAGGACCAGCCAAGGAGGCGGAAATGATTGCTATTGGATTCTATGTTTTGAGCGTATTGCTCTGGCCGTTTATCTTGCTAAGATTTACCTATCTAGAGGGATTGCTTAACAAACAGCAAGGTTTTCCGGCTCACTTTACGGAATCATGGGACCCACTACCGGCGTACTACCTAGTGCTCGGTACACTTCTTCCAATCACTGTATTTCTCGCTCTTACGCATCAAGAGTTGTTTGGTTTGGGTTTTTTTGGCCCAGCATCATCTCATTTCTGCTGTACATCTGCATTGGCCTACGGTTCAAGTTGAAGTACGGAAGATAATTTTTAGTAGGGCTACGGCAGTTGCTGTAGCCCTTTGACTATTATTGTATACACGGCATAATGTGAGTTCGACTATGATTAAAAAATTCGACAGCGCAGAGATTGAAAAAAAGTGGCACGCCATTTGGAAAGAGTCCGGTATACATACAGCAGGGAAGCGCGACGAATCGAAAGAGAAACGCTATATACTCGTTGAATGGCCGTATCCTTCTGGAAATCTCCACATCGGACACTGGTACGCGTTTGCCGTACCAGACATCTATGTCCGTTACTTACGGATGACCGGGAAGCAAGTAGTGTTTCCAATGGGCTTTGATGCATTTGGTTTGCCAGCTGAGAACGCTGCTATCAAGCGTGGTCTTGATCCAAAAGCTTGGACGAACGACAACATAACGTACATGCAGAATCAGCTTGAGAGTATGGGGAACGCTTTTTCCTGGGACAAAACCACGAGCTCAACTGACCCTGAGTACTACAAGTGGACACAGTGGATGTTTACTAAGTTTTTTGAAAACGATATTGCGTATCGAGGAACTGGAGTTGTGAACTGGTGTCCAGGGTGTAACACCGTGATAGCAAACGAGCAAGTGCTCGCCGATGGTACCTGTGAACGCTCGGGTGACTTGATAGAGAAGCGCGAGATGCCGCAGTGGATGCTCCGCATCACGAAGTACGCTGACCGCCTCATCGATGACCTAGATACCCTTGCTTGGCCAGAGCACATAAAGGAAGCCCAGCGACAGTGGATTGGTCGGAGCAAGGGAGCGCTCCTAGACTTTACGCTCTCAACCGGAGACAGTGTTACAGTCTTTACCACCAGGCCTGACACTCTCTATGGTGCTACGTATCTCGTGCTTGCACCAGAGCACCCACTTGTAGAAGCAAATAAGGCCTCAATCACTAATTGGGGAGATGTGGCGGGGTATATTGTTGCGAGTAAGCAAAAAGCCGAGCAAGACCGCTTAGACGCTACCAAGGAGAAGACTGGAGTGAAGCTTGAAGGTATTACTGCCGTAAACCCAGCCACCGGTGAAACTATACCGGTGTATATAGCCGATTACGTACTCGGAAGCTACGGTACTGGTGCCATTATGGCAGTCCCAGCACACGATGAACGCGATTTTGCGTTTGCACAGAAGTTTAGTTGTTTGATTGTAAATGTAATTGATTCATCACACGGTAGTGAAAATATCACTGGAGCGTATGTAGGTGGAGGTACACTCATAAACTCTGGCGAGTTTGACAGAATGGACAGTGAAGAAGCTAAAATTAAAATTGTTGAAAAGGTAGGAGGGAAGATGACCTCAACCTATCGCCTGCGTGACTGGTCTATTGGGCGTCAGCGCTACTGGGGGGTACCAATTCCTATCGTATACGACCCGAGCGGGAAGGCACACCCGGTACCAAAAGAACACTTGCCGTGGCTACTGCCTGAGGACGTCGACTTCAGACCAACTGGTGAAGCGCCTCTAGCAAAAAGTGCAGAACTCAAGAAACGAACTGAAGCTATCTTTGGTGCCGGTTGGACACCTGAAGTAGAAACCATGGACACCTTCGTGGACTCTTCGTGGTACTACCTCCGCTATATCGATAATCAAAATGATGAAGAACTTTCAAGCGCCAAAGCACAGAATGACTGGCTACCGGTAGACATCTATTTCGGTGGTGCAGAACACACCACTATGCACTTGCTCTACTCACGCTTTTGGCAAAAAGCGCTTCTTGACCTTGGACTGGCTGTCCACAGCGAGCCATATAAGCGTCGCCTTAATCGTGGACTTATCTTGGGTCCGGACGGAAACAAGATGAGTAAGAGTAAAGGCAACGTGATTGATCCAGACGAACAAGTACGCTTCGTTGGAGCCGATGCGGTCAAAATGTACCTAGCTTTTATGGGCCCATACGAAGGCAACAACTATCCGTGGGACCCGGGTGGTATCGCTGGGGTACGGCGTTTTCTAGAGCGAGTCTATGGTCTTACGGAACACTTTACCGAAGTCGAAGCTGAGGCAGTAACGCGACAACTTCATAAGACAATCGAGAAAGTAGCTTCAGATATTCAAGAATTTAAGTTTAATACTGCTATCAGTGCGATGATGATTTTCGTCAATCTGGCCGAAAAAGAGGGTATTAGTCAGGCTAATTACACCACATTCCTCAAACTTCTTGCTCCCTTTGCACCACACCTAACAGAGGAGATTTGGAGTCAATTAGGCCACACTGATTCAATCCACATAACGCAGTTTCCAGAAGCAGACGAGGCACTTAGTGCTGACAACGAAGTAACGATTGGTGTGCAGATAAACGGTAAAGTGCGGGGAAATATAACACTTTCTGCCGGCGCAACTGAGCAAGAAGCCACCCTAGAAGCGCGATGCTCACCACAGCTTGCAAAGTACATCAGTGGGGAGATTGTGAAGGTTATATACGTTGAGGGGAGGATACTAAACCTAGTCATAAAAGGTGACTAAGACAACAGTGTTGACGTATGTCAATAGACATGATAGAATTACAACATACAACAGCGGGGTATTTTAGAAACGAGCAGTAAGCCCGTTTTATAATGGTAATTAATTATGATTTCGTTTAAACCAAAACAAGTTACAAAGAAACTGCTCAGCGTTCTTCCAGAACGTGCTAAAGACGTTCTCGAGAAACGGTATGGCCTTGGTAGTGATGGGACTTCTCATACACTCGAGTCAATCGGTCAAACCTACGGCATCACCCGTGAACGAGTACGTCAGATTGAAAACTACGGTATTCAGTCTATTCAGAAGTCCCCGGTCTATGACGAGTTTGAACCAGTATTTACTGAAATTCAGACTGCTATCGCCAAGCTCGGTGGTGGTCTCGTTGCAGAACACGTGGTTCTAAACGAAATCACTCCTGACCCAGAACTCCGCAATCACATCTACTTCCTCCTTGTCATTGGTCACTCTTTTTACCGATCAAAAGAAAGTACCCAATACACCCATCGTTGGTACACTGAAAAGAAGATTGCTGACACGGTAGAAGCCGCGCTTAAGAGTGTCCACAAGTCACTTTCTCGCGAAGAACTGATTACAGAAGAAGATATGATCAATCGCTTCCGAGAAGAACTTATCTCTCTTACTGAAAAGCATGATGAAGAAATCCTCAAACGATGGCTCCTTATCTCAAAAGAAATTGCTGCCAATCCACTCGGTGAATGGGGTCACTCAGCCAGTCCAAATGTGCGGGTAAAAGGAATCCGAGACTATGCGTACCTGGTAGTGAAGCGTCACGGCTCACCAATGCACTTCCGTGAAGTGGCTGAAGCTATCGAACAACTATTTGAAAAGAAGGCGCATACTGCTACTACCCACAATGAACTTATCAAAGACGAACGCTTTGTCTTGGTTGGACGAGGACTCTACGCTCTTACCGAATGGGGCTACTCAGCTGGTGTCGTCAAAGATGTACTTCGTGACATCCTTCTTCAACACGGACCACTGACTCGAGAAGAAATTATCGACAAAGTTCGTAAAGAGCGCTACGTGAAGGACAATACGATTATCGTAAACCTCCAAGACGGCAACATCTTCAAGCGACTTGCCAACGGTTCATACAGTCTCGTAGACTAAAACAACGACCAGCAGTTATTCCAAACAACTCCAGTATTCTTCGGAAAACTGGAGTTGTTTGTTGTACAATAGAACAAACTATGGCAACAAAACCGCTTACTAAGGCTAAAGGTCAACTCTTTGACCCAGGAAAGATTCTTGCGCTCGTTGGTATTGTCATTATTATTTTCGTTCTTGCTCGAATTGGCGTTTCTCAATTCCAAGCCTTGACGTTTCTTTTTGCCCTCAGTCCACTATGGCTACCGTATGTAACGTTTTATCTTTTTTATGATAAATGGATGGACATGATTGGTCTCGATTTTTACTTGAACAATGGGCGAACTACGCTGGAGATAAAACTCCCACCAGAAGTCTTTAAGTCGCCAGAAGCGATGGAAACGGTTATAGCCCAGATACACAACGTAAACAATCCAGACAACTACATGCAAACGTATATTGACGGTAAACGTCCGTTACCGTACTCGCTAGAACTTGTTTCAACTGGCGGGCAGGTTAAGTTTTACGTCAATCTACCTACCAAAAAGACGAAAGAGTTGTTTAAGGTAAACCTTTATAGTCAGTACCCAGGAGTTGAAATAGTCGAAGTGCCGCTTGATTACACGGCAGAAATACCAAGTAACTTAGAAGGGTATGAGTGTATGGCTATCCATATGGGGAAGAAGAAAAATTCTGAGTACCCGATAAAAGTTTATACTGAGTTTGGACTCGACAAGTTACCGAAAGAAGAAGAGAAGCTCGACCCAATGACCCCGATGCTTGAAGCTCTTGGTTCGATTAAGCCCTATGAGCGAGTTTGGATACAGATTATTTGTACACCACACCGTGAGAAAAACTTTAAAAATGGTCAGCTGAAAAAAGAGCCAGCTTGGGACGTCCCAGGGCGAGCTGAAATAGACAAAATAATGCGACGTGACCCAAAGACAAAACTCGGACAAATCGAAATGGAAGGAGCGCCGAGACTCACACCCGGTGAACGAAATATGGTGGAAATGATGGAAACAAACCTTTCGAAGTACGCCTACGAAGTAGGAATCCGTTGGCTCTACCTCACCCCAACCGGGAAGTTTACCGGTGACGTGATTCCAATGATTATCCGTACCTTTACCCAGTACGACATCCAGGGCAGAAATGGGATAGGAGCCAGATGGAGAACTGACTTTGACTATCCGATGTTCTCAGACCCACTCGGTACAAAAATCCCTACCTACAAGAAAGAGGAGCTGAAGCGCTATAAGTTACGCAAGTATGCGAATCGGACGAGTAGCGACGCTACCAAAATATTTACCTCACTTGAACTTGCTACTATGTACCACTTACCAGGTAAGGTAGCACTTACCCCGAGTCTGCAACGTATTACCTCGACTCGTAGTGAAGCACCAAGCAATCTTCCGGTTGGCAACTATTCACTGTAATTATTCTGTATGCCACCTCTCTTAGAAACTAGTGACGTAGGGCAGATTTCACGGCGCCCCAAACCAGGCCTTTTTCAAGGTGTCTTACTCCTAGTATTTGGAGTTGTGTTACTTTTTACTGGTATTTATTTTTTAAGCCAACCGCCATCAAGCTTTGTCTCAGAAACCGTGTTCACCATTGACGAGGGCATGTCAGTTGGTGCCATAGCCAAGAAAGCCAAACGAGAGGGTTTGGTTCAGTCATCGTTAATTTTGTATGCTACTTTGACCTACATTCACGACCCGACTGGACTGTTTGCCGGAAACTATCTTTTTGAAAATCCCGTTTCTGTTTTTGACTTTGCCGAGAAACTCGCTTCAGGTGACATTGAACCAGAAGTGGTTGTACTGACTATTCCTGAAGGCACAAGAGTGAGTATGATTGCGGAACTTGCGGAAACCGCCCTGGAAGAATTTTCAGCCGAAGAATTTACGCAAATTGCTACACCATTTGAAGGCTACCTATTTCCCGAGACGTATTATGTTCCAAAAGACTTCACCGAAGCTGACCTACTTGCACTCATGCGAAAAACCTACACTGACACGACGACTGATTTGAAACCATTACTTAGTGAAAGCACGTTATCTGAATACGAAGTCTTAACCCTGGCTTCGATTCTAGAACGAGAAGCAAATGACGAAGCCTCTATGAAAACAGTTTCGGGCATTTTACAAAATCGTTTAGAGATTGGAATGGCTCTACAGGCTGATGCCTCGATTGAGTACGAACTTGATAACCCGCTCGGGTCACTTACGCCAGAGGATCTGGAAATCGATTCACCGTATAATACCTATTTAAACACTGGTCTTGTTCCGACACCGATTGGCAACCCCGGTCTAACCGCTATTAAGGCAGTACTTGAACCTATTTCAACTGACTACTTGTTTTACATCACAGGGAACAACGGCACCTTTTACTACGCGCGCACCTACGAAGAACATCAGGACAATATTGCGCTCTATCTCAAATAAACTTGTGTTTTTAATTGGCCCTATGCTAGCGTAGCAGTATTATGTCGAAAAAGACGGTATTTGTTGGTCTCTCAGGTGGTGTCGATTCTTCGGTAGCAGCCTTGCGACTAAAACAGACAGGCTACAACGTAGTTGGGGTGTTTATTAAAGTCTGGCAACCAGACTGGCTTTCGTGTAACTGGGAAGCCGAACGTCTTGACGCTATGCGAGTCGCTGCCAAGCTCGATATTCCGTTTCTTACCTGCGATGCTGAAGCGAGCTACCGCGACGACGTTGCGCAGTATTTTATTGAAGAATACAAAGCCGGCCGAACGCCAAACCCCGACGTGATGTGCAACAAGCACGTTAAATTTGGTACTTTTTTGGAGTTTGCAAAGCACCATGGAGCTGACTACATAGCGACTGGTCACTATGCGCAAAAGCGCGCGTCTCACACAGGTCACGAACTCTTGCGCGGAGTGGATGGTGACAAAGATCAATCCTATTTCCTCTGGGCACTTTCACAAACACAAATCGCCTCTGTTCTACTACCAGTTGGCAATAGTCCAAAGTCGGTTATCCGGTCTGAAGCCAACACCGCTGGTCTCATAACCGCAGACAAAAAAGATAGCCAAGGAGTATGCTTCCTTGGTCATATTGATATCCCTGAGTTTATTGGACATTACGTAGAGTTAAAACCAGGCGTGGTCCTAAGTGAATCAGGTGAAGCTATCGGCGAACACCAAGGGGCACTTATTTATACCACCGGGCAACGACATGGGTTTACCGTTAAAACAATCGGTAGTAACACCGAACCGCACTACGTCATAGACCGCAGTCTCACTGATAACACGATTACCGTCAGTCCACACAAACCAAGCCTAGCGACCCATAGCCATATCACGCTCCGGAACCTCAATTGGATACATGAGGCACCGACACTACATCAACTCTACGAAATTCAAACCAGATACCGACAAACACCAGTTATGGCTCGACTAGCCGAGTTGTCAGGGACGACAGCAGTCTTCGTCACAGAAGGCAAAAGTGACGTCCCGAGTAGTGGTCAATCGTGTGTGGTATACGCAGGTAGTTTGTGTCTGGGTGGTGGTATCATACTGTAATGTCTGTTCACGTAATAAAAGCTGACGGGTCTACCGAGCTCTTTGAATCAGAAAAACTACAAAGATCATTACGGCGGGCTGGCGCTGGTAAGGAGGAAATTGCTGACATCATTCGCCATGTTGAGGCTATTATGTATGAGGGAATGCACACTCAAGAAATATACCGTCATGCCTTTGAGATGCTTCAAAGTAGTGCTACGCCGGTGTCTGCACGTTATTCTATGCGAAGAGCTCTGTTTGGTTTAGGTCCAACCGGGTTTCCGTTTGAAGACTTCATCGCCCGGATATTTGCCTTTGAAGGGTACCACACAAAAACCCGCGTTATTTTGGCTGGGAAGTGTGCAGAGCATGAACTCGATGTTGCAGCCTATAAAGACGACCATAGCTTCGTAGCAGAAGCAAAATTTCATTCGAGACCCGGCATGAAGTCGGATTTGCAAGTTGCCTTGTACTCATACGCTCGTCTGCTTGACCTCAAAGAAGCTAAAATTTGTCATGAGGACATCTGTGGTGTGAAAGAGCTGATGATTGTAACCAACACAAAGTTTACTTCTGCCGCTGAAAAATATGCAACGTGTGTCGGTGTTACTCTGCTAAGTTGGGAATTTCCCAAACATAACAATCTCCATGACCGCATTCAGCGATCGGGGATTTATCCAGTCACGGTACTGCAAAGCCTCACCACTTCACAAAAACAAGCCTTAATTGCGGCAGGAGTAATTACCTGCCAAGACATTGTTGCGAAACCTGAAATGCTCCGTCACTTACATTTGAATGCCAAACGCATAGAAAGCACGGTTTTCGAAGCTACTTCACTTTGTAGTAGCGACAGCAATCTATCAATCACTGACTAATTCGTACTCTCCCGGAACTAGTAAAACAGCTTAAAAACTAGATTTGTCAATGTTTCATGGCTAACTTGCTATGATACAATTCATTTATATAAGGAATTATTTCAGTATTTGAGTATGACAGAACAAGAAAAGCAGGAAGGTCAGAAGACAGTAGTGGCGTTTGTAGCAGGATTGCTGATTGGTGGACTCTTAGTGTGGGTCTTCACTGGCACACCTGAGGGTAAGAAGAAAATGGATGAAGAAAAAGATACTACAGAGCAAGTAACCGAAACTGAAGCAGAAGTTGAAGCTGAAGCAAACGCGACAGTACCAGAACCAAAAGTTGAGTTAATGACTGGTGAAGGTAAAGTTTCTCTTGATGCCCAAAAGGGTGGATCTGTAGTTACACTTAAAGATGTAACCTACCCAGTTGAAGACGGTTGGATTGCTGTTCGAACCTACACTGAAGAAAAGCTTGGACCTATCCTTGGTGCTTCACGGTTTAGTAAGTCACAAGGTCTCGTTCCTGAGAATGTTCAATTACTCGCTCCAACAGTAGCTGGTCGTGACTACGCTATTGTATTCTTCACTGAAGACGGTGACCGAAAATTCAATCTTGCTACCGACTCACAAATTGACGGTGTGTTTGCAACGTTCAAAGCTGAATAATCTCATCTAAAACTATAGAAAAAGCCCTATCAGTAGGGCTTTTTCTTATATGATATACTGTTACTGTTATGTCGACCTATACTCCTAAATACAACCCAAACCGAAGTAACGAGTGGAACTACGGGGGAGAAAAGTGGCGCCTTTCAAGGTCAAAAATTGATTTATTCCTCGAATGTCCGCGTTGTTTTTATATCGACAACAAACTTGGTACGAAGCGCCCTGGCTTTCCCTCATTTAACCTCAACATAGCCGTGGATGAACTTTTTAAAAAAGAGTTCGATATCTATCGCGCTAAACAAGAGCCTCACCCGTTAATGGAAAAGCACAAACTAAATGCCGTGCCGTTTAAGCACAAAGACTTAGATACCTGGCGAGATCCGTTTGTTGGCATTAGTTACACAGACAAGAAGACCGGACTGGTTGTTTCCGGTGGAATAGATGACGTGTGGGTTAAGACTGACGGAACACTCATCATCGCTGACTACAAAGCTACCTCAAAAGCTGAACGGATTGAAAAACTTGGCGATAGTCCATGGGAGGTGCAGTATACGAGACAGCTCGGTGTCTACAGACACTTGTTTGAGCAAAATGGCTTTACCGTTGCTGAGACAGGCTATCTCGTGTACGCCAATGCCAGCAAGACCGCCGAAGTTTTTGGTGACACCCTGACTTTTGAAACCACACTCGTGTCCTGCGAGGCAGTTGTCGACTGGATACCGAAAACCCTCGACAACATTAAAGCCTGTCTTGAGTCTTCAGGCATTCCTGTTTCCGGACCAAGTTGTGAGTATTGTCCCTACCGAGAAGCCTCTGGCAAGAAATTATTGGCTCTCCACCGGAGTAAATAGTAAATTATATGAGTACTTTTACCGAGTCCGTACGTGAGGTCGTCCGCAACATTCCAAAAGGAAGTGCCCTATCGTATCAAGAAGTTGCGGTCAGAGTCGGTAGTCCGAAAGCTGCTCGTGCAGTAGCCAACATCATGGCAAACAACTTCGACACGGATATCCCTTGTCACCGGGTCATTAGAAGTGATGGCGGGCTTGGTGGGTATAATAGGGGAGGCGAAACAGCCAAACGGAAATTATTGGAACAAGAAGGATATTTTTAAGTATGGATCAAGACGAACGACGACATGAAGAAGCCACCTATGAGCAAACTCGTCTGCAAACGATTGGTGCAAAGTTAATGCAGGAACTCTCTGAGGCACAACGAGAGCATTTAAGTACTGTTGCCAGCATCCGCCAGAAAGCCGAGCAGGAAATTGCTTTGTATGAAAAGAAAGCCAAAATAAATATTGCATCAATTGAAAAAAATCTAAACAAGAACGACAGCCTCCTCAAGAGCGTGCGCATGACACTTCTCAATCTTGAGCGTGAGCTCAATAACAAACGGATGACTCTCGAAGCCGAGAAGCGAGACAAGAAGGAGCATGAAAAAAATCAAGATATGGTAGAAGCTCGTAAAAAGAAAGTCCGCGAATAATCCGCTAGTGCGTACTAAACTTGTTCTGCTATACTACTTTGATTATGTTGTATTCTTACCGAATTGAGCAAGCTATCCGCGCTGCTACCATCCTCCATAAGGACCAGGTCAGAAAAGGTTCGGCACCACTGCCGTATGTGAGTCACTTAGTAGCCACTGCTTTTATTGTGGCTGACTATCTGCCAGAGGAAGACGCCATTATTGCAGCCCTCCTTCATGACACACTCGAAGATACTGACTACACCGCCAAGGAGCTCGAGGATGATTTTGGCGGAGTTGTGCGCGAGATTGTCGAAACCGTCAGTGAACCACAGACTACGGAGGTACGCCCGTATACCTGGATTGAACGCAAAGAGCAGTATATAAAACAACTAAAAGACGGAAAAGAAGTGGCCTGTATTGTCGCCGCTGCCGATAAGATTCATAACTTACGATCAATCGTTGAAGACTATTATGATGACCATAGCCGATTTATTGCTGACTTCGGTGGTTCGCTTGAGAAGCGAGTGGAGGTCTACCAGAAAATTTCGAATATTCTAAACCATAAAGTCCAAAACCCAATATTGTCAGAATTTAACCATGTATTTGAAGAATACCGAAAATTTGTCTATGAAGTCAAAAAAGCTCAAGAAGAAAACTAGTGTCAGTAAAGAATTTCGGCTCGTCAAAACAATTAACGGGATGTCAGAGTTTGTTCTCCTCAAGAACAACTTGCGAGTTTTGTATATGCGTATACCACAAACCGGTGTGGTTTCTACCAATATCACGTATTTGGTCGGTGCACGTGACGAAGCCCGTGGTGAAACTGGGCTGGCTCACATGTTGGAACACATGCTTTTTAAGCCTACAAAATATGATCTCAAACGTAAAATTGACGGAAGCGCTATGCACTTCGATAGGGAAGTCGGGGCGCTCTTAAATGCTAACACCTGGAAAGACCGAACAACGTACTTTTTTTCATACCCCAAAGAATACTTTACTCGCGCCCTATTGATAGAAGCTGAGCGAATGTGTGACGTAGTGCTATCGGAGAAAGAGTTCTTACCGGAACGCACCAATGTGCTCAGTGAATACGACATGTACAACGGCAATCCAAGTTTTGCCCTGTCTGTCGCTATGGTAACTACAGCATTTACTTCTCATCCGTATGGACACGAGACTATCGGCTTTCGGGAAGACATAGAGTCATACACTACCGAGAAACTTGAAGCGTTCTACCGACTTCACTACCGACCTGACAATGCGGTTTTAATGATAATTGGCGATGTTGACAAAGAAACGGCTCTTATGGAAACAGCCAAAATTTTTAGTCAGTTACAACTCCACCCTGAACCGCTTAGTAAAGTATCGGTACATGAACCGGCTCAAGAAGGCATACGCCGAACTGAAGTAGTGCGGGCATCAAACACTCAGGTCCTCGGTATTGGAGTCAAACACCCCGGATTTCCTTCTGTCGGGTGGTTTGAAACCATGTTGATCTTTTCGATACTAGCCGATGGACCAGATAGCATCTTATACAAAGGACTGGTAGATACTGGTCTCGCTACCTCGGTACAACAACTGCAGGAACCCACCTCTCATATGAACTTAGGAGTGCTCGAAATTACTCTTAGTCCTAAAAGCACCCATGCTTCTGTTGAAGCGGAGTGTTTAAAGATTATTCGGAGCATCACCAAAGCAGAGCTCATTGCCAAACTAAAACGAGCCGTTACCCAGGTCGTAGCTAGTGAAGTGTATAACCGAGACAGTAGTCTTAAAATTGCGATGGAACTGACGGAGTATGTTGCAGCAGGAAATTGGGAAGCATTTTTTACTACCGAGTCACTCCTTCGCTCAATTACCGTAGGTGACATCCAGAAAAGACTATCTGCCTTATTTGAAGAAAATAATATGACGATTGGGGTATTTAAAACAAAACGAGTATGAAAATCCTAACGACAGAACACGAAAACATAAAGCTAGGCAGAGTAGAAGTTCCTCAAGCAAGGTTTTTTCGGTGTGACCTAGCACTAGATGTCCACGTAGAAAACTCACTTAAAGAAACCGCGACCTTACACCTCTATACTGACCTGCTCTTATCTGGTGCCGGGAAGTACAGTCGAGAAGATTTTCTGAATAGTCTCAACGCTCTTGGTGTTACTCTCGACATTTCGTGCAGTAAAGGAATGGTGCTTATCTCAGTCCAATCACTTAAA
Organism: Minisyncoccia bacterium; assembly: GCA_041742075.1. GTDB lineage: Bacteria > Patescibacteriota > Minisyncoccia > Phycocordibacterales > UBA918 > OLB19. The sequence continues at coordinate 68,983 of JBGSJJ010000016.1, read as the reverse complement.
GAACACACTTCAAAGGTCCTGTCCTTAATTGAAACCATGTTTACCGAGCCGCATTTTGCCAAGCCTGAACTGACGCGAGCTATCGAAACACTTATCAATAATCTTACCTTAGCAGAAGAAGACGCTCGGTCGGTAGCTCGAAATTCATTTGCAAACACATTGTATGCGTTCCCAGACAGACGGTTTGTACATCCACCAGCTTTGCTCAAAAAGGTTGTCGAGGAAGTGTCTCAGGCCGACGTGCGCTCGCTCCACGTTCGGGCTATGTCTGCTAAATGGACACTCACTATCGGCGGGGAAGTTGACGTTATTGATACGGTATACAAAAGAATTGCAAAGCTCCAAAAATCAGGCACTCCGACACAAAAAAGCACTAGTTCTCCACTGTCGTTATCGAATCGAAAGATTGTGATGAACCACATACCGGGGCGACAAAACGTCGAGCTCGCTATCGGAGGCAGTGTACCGATGACACTTACTGACAAAGAGTACGTAGCATTTGCCTTTGGTATCAGTGTGCTTGGCAAAGGTGGTGGTTTCTCGGGGCGACTCATGAGCACTGTTCGTGAAAAGGAAGGACTCACCTATGGTATTTACGCGTACCCAGAAGCATTTACGACGACTGAAACCGGACATTGGAGAATTATGACTTTCTTTTCTACCAAAGACCTCAAACAAGGTATTACCTCTACCTTACGAGAGGTAAACGCGATACGTACCAAAGGTATCACGCCGGTTGAACTTAAGCGTTTCAAAGTAATCCTCAAGACAAGTAGCACACTCATTTATGACTCGCTTTCTTCTACCGTGGCCTATGTGGAGGAACTTCAACTACGTGGCTTAACACTAGAACAGCAAATCGAGCTGATGGAGAAAATGCAAAAGCTTACCTTGAGCGAAGTTAATCAGGCCCTAAAAAAGTATCTAAACTCTGACCTCATCACCATAAGTGGTGCTGGACCCACCAAAGCAGTCACGACAATATTGAATAGCTTTAAGCAAAGTTCATAGGCTAGTATTTGTCTAGAAGAGAACTTTGTATTAGAGTAACTATCTTATGAGTGGAAACGACATTCGAACCAAATATCTTGAGTATTTAAAGAAACAGGGGCACGCAATTATCCCTTCAGCAGCCCTCGTGCCTGAAAACGACCCGACGACGCTTTTTACTGGTAGTGGCATGCAACCACTCATTCCATACCTGATGGGTGAAAAGCATCCAAAGGGTGTGCGAATAGCTAACTCACAAAAGTGCTTTCGTTCAGGCGACATTGAAGAGGTAGGTGATAATCGTCATACAACATTTTTTGAAATGCTTGGCAATTGGTCACTTGGTGACTACTTCAAAGAAGAGCAGATTAATCAATTCTGGAAATTCTTAACAGAAGAAATTAAGCTAGACCCAAACCGCATTTATGTTACCTGCTACATAGGTAACCCTGAAGCCAATATAGAAAAGGACACAGAAAGCGAAAGCATCTGGAAAGATATTTTTAAAGAAGCTGGCATTGAAGCAACCTCAATAGAAATTGGAAGTGAGGAAAGGGGCTATGAGGTAGGGGAGCAGGGTGGCAGAATTTTCTTCTACTCGGACAAAAATTGGTGGAGTCGTGTAGGTGGTCCAGATAAAATGCCAGTAGGGGAACCAGGGGGTCCTGATTCTGAAGTGTTTTATCTTTTCCCAGAGGTAGTCCATGACCCAAAGTGGGGAGAGCATTGTCACCCAAACTGTGATTGTGGCCGGTACATTGAGCTTGGAAACTCAGTTTTCATGCAGTACGTCAAAGTCCAAAATGGTTTTGACAATCTACCTAACAAAAACGTCGACTACGGCGGAGGTCTTGAGCGCATTGCAGCTGCTGCCAATAATTCGCCAGACGTTTTCCCAACAAACCATGCTTCTATACTGTCATTTTTGGAAGAACGCTCAGGAAAAACATACAGTGAGGGTACTGAGCACACCCGTGCCTTTAGAATTATTGCCGACCATATGAAAGCTGCAGTTTTTCTCATAGCAGACGGTATTGAACCTTCAAACACTGACCAAGGCTACTTTGTACGTCGACTTATACGACGTTCAGTACGATACGCAGATACGCTTGGTATTGGAGAAAATACCTTTTCTAAAGTGGTACAACCGATTGCAGAGATGTATCAAGAGGCATATCCGTATCTTACAGAGAAAAGGGCAATTATCGAACAGTTGATTGCCAAAGAAGAAGAGCAATTCCGAAAGACGCTCGAACGAGGTTTGAAGCAATTCAATAAAGTCGCACTTCAGGTGCATATGACAAGTACTGTAGTTGACGGCAAAAAGACCCTCGATACCAGTAAGCCAGCCGAAGTAAAAAAAGCAATAAGTGCTAACAATGCGTTTGAACTTTTCACTACCTACGGCTTTCCGATTGAACTCACCGAAGAGATTGCGCAGGAGAAGGGCATGGTTGTAGACCGTAAAGGCTTTGAAAAGCTTATGGAGGCTCACAAAGAGCAATCAAGAGCCGGTGCTGAACATAAGTTCAAAGGCGGTCTAGCTGACAGCTCAGAACAGGTAGTGCAGTATCACACTGCTACTCACCTTATGCTCGCTGGTTTAAGAAGCATACTTGGCACCCATGTGCACCAAGCGGGGAGCAACATTACGGGCGAACGTTTACGCTACGACGTAACGCACCCGGAACGTATCGATGAAGAGACTCTCCGTAAAGTCGAAGCGTTTGTGAACCATGCTATCAAAATGGGTGGCCCCGTCACCATCGACATGATGCCAAAAACTCAAGCCGAACAAGACCCAACTATCGAGGCGAGTTTCTGGGATCGTTATCCAGACGAAGTGAAAGTCTACACGATGACAGGAAGTGACGGTACTGTGTATTCTCGCGAACTTTGTGGAGGACCACACGTGAGTGACCTGTCTGAAATAAGCGGTACGTTTAAAATCACCAAAGAAGAATCTTCATCAGCTGGTGTACGGCGCATTAAAGCCGTGCTCGTCTAATCCACTATTTTGTGAGCACCCGCTGTCTACAACAGAGACTGCGCAAGGTATACTAAGGACAAATGTTTTGGTCACGATCTTATGATACAGATACCTGTTGTGGTGCAGTTGTGGACATTGGTTCAGGCAGTGTTGGTATAGCTATTGTAGTCGCAAGTAGAAACAGCGAAGAAACAAAAATTATCTGGTCACACCGTGAACACTCACTCCTTCGAACCGCTACCACACTTCAAGAAGCTGAGCGGGGGATAAAAACAGCTATTATTAATGCTTTTTTAGAACTAGGTGGTACTGGCCTCAAAAATCTCCACGCCTTCAACCCTAAAGAACGTTTGTCAGTTCTCCAGGTCTCCATCTCGGCACCATTTGAGTTTACCTCAACCAAAATCGTTCACCTCGTCGATGAAGAAAGTTTTATCGTCGACAAAAAATTGCTGACAGACTTAAGTAAACTCGCTGCTTCCCAGGCTGAAGCCAAGGCGAAAGAAAATGGCCTGCTTAACGACTTTGGTTTATCGGTTATCCATCAAGAGAACATCGGTGTGTCAATTAACGGTTACGTAACAACCGACCCCTATAACAAGCGAACAACTGACCTGTCTTTTGTTCACCTTACTTCGCTCGCAGTAACCTCTTTAGTTGATGCCGTAAAAGAAGCTCAACAGAAAATAATTCCCGGGACTGAGCTCTCACTCCGGTCTTTTATGACGCTTTTTTACAAAAGTATTGAAACGCTCTATCCTCACTCACTTGAAGCTTGTCTCATAAACATCACGAGTGAAGCGACCGAGTTTGCTATTGTTCGAGATGGTACACTCCGATTTATCAACCATATAGAAATTGGTTCATTTACACTCGCCCGGGCAATTTCTGAAGCACTCAACATTCCTTCTGAAGAAGCCTATACCTACCTAAAAGCAAATACTGAATACAGCATTGCTTCAATACCAGAAAAAAAGCAAACGATCATAAAAGAAATCTTTGCTTTGTATCAAGAAAAATTACTTGAGCTTTTGAGCAAGACCGGGGATGACTTATCTATTCCTCAGGCAATATTTATTCACACAGAACAAAATACCGAAGATTTTTTCAACACCACACTAAAGCAAGTTGCTAAACAAACCACCGGAATAGACCATAACGTGCATCCTGTTACTGCAAAATTGATTAGTGACAGTGATACGAGTGATTCTGCCATCATGCTTGGGGTACGGTACTTTCATGACCAAGCCAAAGATACACACTAACTGCTAGGAAAATAAAGTTTAACCGGGGTATACTATACGTAAAGCTTATGTCACAAAAATGGAACTTGCAGGATATTCGTCCCGCACAACCGCGTAAAGAAAGAACTGGAGAACTCGTCCGTCCTCCGGCACCTAAATTTATTGACCGTACTAACCGGACAGAAGACGAGAGCGATGATGGCGATGACGTCAGTATCCGGATTGTAGACGGTAACAAAAAGAACAAACGGACACTCATCTATGCATTTCTAATCTTCTTCATGATTGTGGGCGGTAGTTTCGTTATTAGCTACTTTATGAGTGGCGCAGACTTAACGGTCAAGCCTCGACACCGAGAACCGAACGTAAACGCCACAGTTGTAGCTTACAAAACACCAAAAGCAGGTGAATTGGTATATGAAATCATGAGTCTCGACGCTACTGGCGAACGACAAGTCAGTGCAACTGGTGAAGAAACTGTTGTTGAACAAGCTAAGGGAACCGTCCTTGTGTACAACAAACACTCCACTGAACCACTTCGCCTTATTACCAATACCCGCTTTCAAACAGCTGACGGTCTAGTGTTTCGACTCAAAGAGTCAATTATTGTTCCTGGTTATACCAGAGGTGAAAACAGTGAAATTGCCCCTGGTGTTATAACGGCTGAAGTGTTTGCTGACCAACCAGGCGATCAGTACAACGTCGGTCCATCAAAATTCACTATTCCGGGCTTTGAAGGTTCTCCAGAATTTGAAAACGTCTACGGAGAGTCTATCGAGTCTATGTCTGGTGGGTTTAACGGCGCTCGCTTCATTATCGATGAAGGTGAACTACAAACCACTCAACAAGCACTGCGAATGGAGCTACGCAACTCGCTTTTGGAGCGCGTTGAAACAGAAAAGCCGGCTGGCTTTGTGGTCTTCCCAGGCGCAATGACCTTTACCTACGAAACGCTACCGGCCGTTGAATACGGGGAAAATCTAGCTACTATCAAAGAAAAAGCTATCTTGCGTATCCCTATCTTTGCTGAAGAAAGCTTTGCCACCTATGTCGCCGCTGCTACCGTGCCAGGCTATGAAAATGTTCCTGTTCGTATAGCTGACACTACCACGCTTACCTTTGCGTACACTTCAGCCACTACCTCCACAAGCAACATTACCGCCGTTGATTCAGTCGAGTTTACCCTTGCTGGTCGACCACAGATTATCTGGAAATACGACGCTGAAGCACTAAAGGCAGACCTAGCGGGAAAGAGTAAAACAGCAGTTCCAGCGGTACTTGGCGGCTATCCAGCCATAGAAAGTTCGTCAGCGGTTACCCGTCCATTCTGGAAAACCTCCTTCCCAGACGACGTTAAAGACATCACCATTATTGAAGTTGTTGAGACTGAGTAGTTATACCTAGGGTACCTGTTGACCGATTTAGATTTATTTGTTACACTCACTCACGTTTCAATGGATCAATCAAGTAACGAAATACTCGTCTACGGTACGGTAGAGGAAGCGCTTCCTAATGCGCTTTTTCGCGTAACACTAGACGGTGAAAAAACGACGCAAATTGCATACCTGGCAGGTAAGATGCGGAAGTTTCGTATACGGGTGCTCGTTGGCGACAAAGTAGCCATCGTGCCAGATCCATATGGCGGTAAGGGGAGAATAACAAAACGACTTTAAATATTTATGAAAGTACGATCATCAGTTAAAAAAATGAGTCCTGACGATAAAATCGTTAAGCGTCGTGGTGTAGTTTATGTTATTAACAAACTCAAGCCTCGCCATAAACAGCGTCAAGGATAACCAACTAAATTAAATCTACGTATGCGTATTGCCGGTATCACAATTAAAGACGACAAGCACCTCGAATTCGGACTCACTGCTGTCCATGGTATTGGTCGTGCTCGCGCCCTAGCGCTTCTCTCAGAACTTGGTATTAAAGAATTTACGAAGCCAACTGACATCACAACCGAACAAGAAAACGCCATTCGAGAAAAAATCGAAGCATTTACTATCGAAGGTGAGCTCAAGCGACAGGTTGGTAGCAACATCAAGCGTCTTAAGGACATCCAGAGCTACCGTGGCTCACGTCACGCCAAGCGTCTACCTGCTCGTGGTCAACACACTAAGACGAACGCTCGTACACTGAAGGGTGTTAAAAAGACGATGGGTTCTGGTAAGCGTAAGCTTGAAAAGACCTAGGCTTTCATTTATTAGCATACTGATTAAATTCCTATGGGTAAGAAACGAATCATAAAAAAAGGTGGCGGTTCAGATGTAGCGGGATCTTCTCGCGCTCTTAACCGTGTACCAAAGAAAAAAGTCGTAAACGGCAAGCTCAACATCTTAGCTACGTTTAACAATACTATCCTCACACTCTGTGACCCGAAAGGAAACACGGTGATGGCCGCGAGTAGTGGGGCTCTTGGCTTCAAGGGCTCACGAAAAAGTACACCGTTTGCAGCTGCGAAAGTAGGTGAAATAATCGGCGATAAAGCTCTTCAAATGGGTATGAAGGATGCAGAAGTCATTATTAGAGGGGTTGGAGCTGGACGTGAGTCAGCGCTCCGGGCGTTTTCAGGAAAGGGAATTGCGGTAACAAAAATTACTGACATGACTCCAGTACCACACAACGGCCCTAGACCACCTAAGCCACGACGTATCTAATCACATTTTGTATGAAAATTGGTCCTAAATTTAAAATAGCAAAGCGTCTCGGAGCACCTATCTTCGAAAAAACGCAATCACAGAAGTTTGCTGCTTCTGAATCACGTGGTGGACGCCAAACCAAGCGTCGCGGTCAGACGAGTGACTATAAGCGTCAGCTCATTGAGAAACAAAAAATGCGCTTTACCTATGGTATTACTGAAAAGCAACTTCGTCGCTACGTAGACGAATCAATGGCAAAAAGCCACCAACCAATCTCTCTTTTGATGGAACGTCTTGAAACAAGACTTGATAACGTCGTCTACCGAATGGGCCTTGCTAAGACACGACGATATGCTCGCCAAATGGTCTCACACGGACACATTGTGGTAAACGGTAAGAAGATTACTATTCCTTCATACAAAGTAACCCAGTCTGACATGATTGCCGTACGAGAAGGAAGTCGCGGTACTGGTATGTACACCCTCCTGTCTGATACTCACGAATCAGCCTCAGTACCATCATGGATTTCTTTCGACGTGAAGAAGATGGAAGGAAAATTAACCGCACAGCCAACCTATATTCCTGCTGAAACTCTGTTTGATCCAGAACAAGTACTCGAGTACTACAGTCGATAAAGTACACTTTTACCAGGTCAATAGTCATAACACATACGCTTATGTTAGAAACAAATGTAGCCCTACCATCAAAACCACGAGTTGTAACCGAAGAGGAATTTCGTGGTGTTTACGAAATCGATGGTCTGTATCCTGGATACGGCCATACGCTTGGTAACTCACTCCGCCGAATCATTCTTTCGTCACTACCGGGAGCTGCTATCACAAAAGTGAAAATCGAGGGTGTCTCTCACGAATTTTCAACCATGGAAGGTGTCAAAGAGGATGTTATTACTATCCTCCTTAACATCAAGCGTATTCGTCTAGCACTCCATAGTGACGAGCCGATTATCGTTCAGCTTAAGAAGAAAGGACCTGGTGTAGTAACCGCTGCCGACATTACCGTGCCTTCACAAGTAGAAATTCTCAGTCCTGAACAACCAATCTGCGAAATTACCGCTAAAGGTACTGAAATCGACATTGAACTTACTATCGACAAAGGTCTTGGTTACGTACCACGAGAAGTGCACCAGAAGGACAAGGTAGAAATAGGTGTTATCGCTCTTGATGCTGTGTTCACACCAATCCGTCGCGCTAACTACGAAGTAGAAAACATGCGAGTTGGTGACCGAACAGACTACAACCGACTCCGTGTCTTTATCGAAACAGACGGTACGGTAACTCCAAAAGAAGCCCTCGAGAACTCTATCGAGATTATGATTCACCAACTCAAAGCTATTGTTGGTTTTCAAGAAACTCACCACAGTGAAGAAGTAGTACCAGAAGAAGTAGCCCATGTTGAAGCTGGCGCGACTATTGACCCTGACGTCCTTAAGACCCGAATCGAGAACCTTGACCTTTCAAGTCGAACACTGACCGCTCTTGAGGATGCCAACATCCGAACAGTCGGAGGCCTTGTGCGAAAGAAAAAAGATGATATTCTATCGCTCGACGGAATTGGACCAAAAGGTCTAGACGAAATCGTTACTCTCCTTGAGGGACTTGGTGTCTCTTTGAGCGAATAAACCATTATATATGCGACACGGAAACCAAAACAGAACACTGGGCCGAAGTAAGGACCAAAAGACCGCACTCATGCGTGGTTTAGCTGTGTCACTTATTCGTGACGGTCAGATCAAAACAACTTTGGCTAAAGCTAAGGAGCTTAAGCCTTTTGCAGAACGCCTCGTAACCTATGGCAAGCAGGGAACTATCGCAGCTCGTCGTCGAGCAGCTTCAGCCCTTGGCGAACCAAAGACAACAACCATCTCAAAGCTTTTTGATACCATCGCACCAAAGTTTGCTGAGCGAAACGGTGGCTACACGCGTATTGTGAAGGTTGGCCGAACCGAGGCTGGACGAGATGAAGCGGTAATCGCGTATGTTGAATAATATGACAACTCAAACTGAAAAAACAGAATACACGATTGACGCGACTGGTAAGCGTCTTGGAAAAGTAGCTACTGAAGCTGCGTCTGTACTCCAAGGCAAGAACCGTGCTGACTTTGCTCGCCACACCACTGCTCCGGTGCACGTTACTATTACTAACGTCTCTAAGCTCGACATTACCCTGAAGCGTGGTACTGAAATCTACCAGTCATACTCTGGTCACCCAGGAGGACGAAAAGAAGAGACACTTACGCACCTTGGAAATCGTCTTGGTTACCGTGAAGCGGTTCGAAGGACGGTGAAGGGTATGCTCCCGAAGAACAAGCTACAAGCTGTTTTAATGAAGAATTTAACCGTAACCGAATAATTGTATGACAACCGCCACCTATATCGAAGGCATTGGTCGCCGAAAGACTGCAACTGCTCGGGTACGACTCACCGTAGCTAAGGAAAACAAGATCACTATCAACAACCGACCAATGGCTGAGTACTTTACCCTGGAGTCTCACCAAAAGGATGTTATGTCAGTCCTTGAAACCAAAGATGCTGGTATCGAGAACTACACTATTACTGCAGTTGTTTCAGGTAGTGGACTTTCAGCTCAGGCTGAAGCCGTCCGACTTGGTATCGCTCGAGCTCTCGTAGCTGAGAAGAAGCCACGCCGGTCTATCCTTAAACCTCTTGGCTTCCTCAAGCGAGACCCTCGCTCAGTGGAACGAAAGAAGTTCGGTCTCCTCAAGGCGCGACGTCGCCCACAATGGAGTAAACGATAACTGCTTATCGTTTACTCTGGTCCAAGCTTGCTTGGAAGCACCGATGTTTACGAGGTGCTAGGAGGACACAACGATAGAAAAAAGAGCTCCCTGCGGAGCTCTTTTTCGTTTTGACGGGCGGAGCGTTGTGACGAGCGCGCCCATGGCGCGAGGAACCGCGAGCCGGGTGAGAAAGTCTGGGAGACTTTCGCAAGACTCAATGAGAATATTTACGAGCAGAGCGAAGCAAATAATCCATTGAGTGGATAGAATCTGTAAGATTCGCAAGCGCTTAGTAGAATTAAAGCGTAGCGAAGAATTCTACTTTGCTACTTGGAGGGAAGCGATAACTGCTTATCGTTTACTCTGGTCCAAGCTTGCTTGGAAGCACCGATGTTTACGAGGTGCTAGGAGGACGAAGCGTTAAAAGAAAAGCCCCTCTACGGGGCTTTTCTTATATTTGTAAATCTAAGAAATATGTGTCATAATCTTAATTAGTCAACAACCGGAGACACATCATGTTTCGTATCGCTCTTGCCTCGCTTTGCTTTGGCTTTGCCTCACCTGCACTGGCTCATAATCCGTCAGTAGGTGAACACGGGAGCTTGCTCTTTGTCTGGATCGGCGGAACCCACAGCCAGACTTTGACCATAACACCCTTCGAAGGAGAGAACGCATCAGAACGCTGTGAGGCTGCACTCTCTGTTCTGAAGAGCATGCATCGATACTTTAACGACGATTGGGTAAGGTGCGAGCCTTTCTGATACAGCCACTGTCGGAAGAAGCCTCTTGGGCAACTTCCTTCAGTGGCTTCTTTCGTACCACTATTTAAGCAATCACACTCTCGTTGACTAGCAACATTTTTGAAGTTATAATACGCTCGCTATGATGAATGAACACAATGACCGAGAGACCTTAGATGACGTAGATTTTGAACCTGAACAACATTCCGATACTGATTCTGATGAGTCTCTCGAGAACTTCGAAGACAATAGCAAAGACAAAATTAAACACTTACAAGCTAAACTGAAAAGTAGTGAGGAGGAGCGCATGAAGCTTCTCGAGGAGTCACAGCGGGCTAAGGCAGACTTTCTGAATGCCCGCCGAAGACTTGAGGAGCAAAAGATGTTCGATGTAGACCGGACTACGCTTCGCCACCTCGAAGACATCCTACCGCTCGCAGACAGCTTCGAAATGGCCATGAAAGACCCGAAATGGGCCGAAGCTGACGAAGTATGGCGAAAGGGTGTCGAGGGCATCTACGGCCAGCTACAGACCATTTTAAAGGCCTACAACGTAACGAGAATAGAAGCGTTAGGCACCACTTTCAACCCACACGAACATGAAGCCTTAAGTGGCGACGGTGACACTGTAAGCGAAGTGTACCAAACCGGCTATAAGCGAGGAGAGGTGGTACTCAGGCCGGCAAAGGTTTCTGTAGCAAGCTAAAACAACTTATTTACCTAAACTAATCTCAAATACTATATATGGCAAAAATAATCGGAATTGACCTTGGAACAACCAACTCAGCTGTCGCCATTATTGAGGCAGGTGAGCCGACCATTATTGAAAACGCTGAAGGGAATCGAACTACTCCTTCTGTCGTAGCTATTTCTAAAACGAAAGAACGACTCGTTGGACAAATCGCCAAGCGCCAAGCGGTCACCAACCCAAAAAATACTATCTACGGTATCAAGCGGTTCATGGGCCACAACTTTGATGAAGATGCTGTCCAGAGTGACAAGAAGATTGTCCCGTACGAAATCAAGAAAGGAACTGACAACGGTGTACTCGTCACTATGGCTGAAAAGGATTATCGACCCGAGGAAGTGTCAGCGATGATTCTTTCCAAGATTAAAGCTGACGTCGAAGCCAAGCTCGGTGAGAAAATCACTGAAGCGGTTATTACGGTACCGGCTTACTTCAATGACGCACAGCGTAAAGCCACTCAAGACGCGGGAAAAATCGCTGGTCTTGAGGTAAAGCGCATTATTAACGAACCAACTGCCGCTGCGCTCGCCTATGGTTTCAACAAGAAAAAAGAGGAGAAGATTGTCGTGTATGACTTCGGTGGTGGTACGTTTGACGTAACCGTACTTGAAGTAGGGGATGGGGTAGTAGAAGTCCAATCAACCGATGGCGACGCCCACATGGGAGGACGCGACATTGACCAGAAGATTGTTCGTCACCTGATTGCAGAGTTCAAGAAGTCAGAAGGTATCGACCTCGGAAACGACCCTCTCGCTCTCCAACGACTCGATGAAGCCGCTGAAAAAGCCAAGCTCGAGCTTTCAACGGCGGGCGACACTGAAATCAACATCCCGTTTGTTACCTCAGGGAGCGATGGACCAAAGCACTTACTCCTTAGTCTCTCACGAGCCAAGCTTGAAGAGCTGGCAGCAGAATACATTGACCGTTCAATTGAAATTACCAAACGCGCCCTTGAAGCCTCACCGTTTAAGAAAGAAGAAATCGATGAAATCATTTTGGTTGGTGGTCAAACCCGTATGCCAAGAATTGTCGACGCGGTTCGTGAGCTCTTTGGTAAAGAACCAAATAAGTCTATCAACCCAGACGAAGTAGTAGCCCTTGGTGCTGCTATCCAAGCGGGTATCTTTCAAGGTGACGTGCAAGACATCACCTTGGTAGACGTGATTCCACTTTCGCTCGGTATCGAAACCATGGGTGGTGTCGCTACGAAACTAATCGAAAAGAACACACACATCCCAACTAAAAAAGAGCAGGTGTTCTCAACTGCGGCCGACAACCAAACTTCAACTGAGATTCACATTGTGCAGGGAGAGCGTGCGCAGGCGAGTGATAACAAATCACTCGGACGGTTCGTACTCGACGGCATTCCACCAGCCCCCCGGGGTGTACCACAGGTAGCGGTGACCTTTGACGTCGACAGTAATGGCGTCCTGAGTGTGACCGCGAAAGATAAGTCAACAGGCAAAGAACAAACTATCCGTATCGAAGCGAACTCAGGCCTCACTCCAGAAGATATTGAACGTATGAAAAATGACGCCGATGTGCATGCCGAAGAAGACAAGAAAAAGAAAGAGCTTATCGAGGCGCGCAACGTGGCTGACCAAATGATCTACACCGCTGAAAAAGCGCTTCGTGATCATGGGGACAAAGTGCCAGCCGACATTAAGTCTGCGGTTGAAGAAAAAATCACTGCCCTGAAGGGTGTGAAGGAAACAGATGACAAGTCAGTGCTTGAATCGAAGACCCAAGAGCTTTCTACCGAACTCCAGAAAATTGGTGAAGCAATGCAAAAATCAGCTGATACACCTAGTGAGTCAGCATCAGCTGGTGAAGCAACTGGCGACACGGTCCGCGACGCTGAAGTAAACGAAACCGACGAACCAAAGGCCTAGTGTGCTTTTTCCGTGCATATATGTATACTTTGTGCACGGACTAAAGACTATTAGCAACCTAACCACTACCTATGCCAAACCGAGACTACTACGAAATACTAGGACTCCAGAAAGGTGCTTCGCGTGACGAAGTAAAGAAGGCGTTTCGTAAACTAGCGGCAGAGTATCACCCAGACAAAAAGACGGGTGACGAAGCTAAGTTTAAAGAAATCAGTGAGGCCTACTCAGTACTTGGAGACGAAAAGAAAAAGGCTGAGTACGACACCTATGGTCATGCCTATTCTGGTGCAGGTGGTGGCGGAGGCGGACAAGGCTTCGGTGGTTTTAACTGGGCAGACTTCCAGCAGGCTGCTGGGCAACAAGGCGGGTTTGAGTTTGACCTGGGCGACATTTTTGGCGACATGTTTGGAGGCGGACAAAGGCGTCAGGCGAGGGGAAGAGATATCTCTATCGACATCGAACTTTCCTTTGAAGAATCTGTCTTTGGGACCAACCGCAAAGTGCTCTTAAGTAAAATGAACACGTGTGTTGAATGTACCGGCACTGGTGCTAAGAAGGGAACTGAGATGACTTCGTGTACGACCTGCAACGGCAACGGGAAGGTTCGTGAGACTCGTCAGAGTATTATGGGCACCTTCCAAACCGTGCGTGAGTGTACGGTCTGCAATGGCTCTGGTAAGGTACCAAAAGAACGCTGCGGCTACTGTGCCGGCGTAGGGGTACGAAAGAGTGAAGAGGAGATTGCAGTGGCAGTGCCAGGCGGTATCCAAAACGGCGAAATGATTCGGATGACTGGCCGAGGTGAAGCGGTGGCGCACGGAGCACCCGGCGATCTCTATATAAAAATCCACGTCAAGAACCACAGCACTATCACCCGTGAAGGCTCGACCCTCATGACGACCCTCCACATCAAGTTGTCTGATGCACTTTTAGGTAACGACTACACCATAACGACCCTAGACGGCACCGTCGACATAAAAATCCCGGCTGGTATCAAGCATGGCGAATTACTCCGCATTAAAAACAAAGGGGTCCCGCAAGGCACTGGCGGTCAACGAGGCGACTTCATGGTGAAAGTAATTATCGACATCCCACAAAAACTTTCTCGCAAAGCCCGTCAGCTTATCGAAGACTTGAAAAAAGAAGGCATTTAGCGTTTAAAAAATGTGTCTACATTTTTAGCTAAATCAGACGGAGCGATGTGAGGAGCCTTTGTACTCCGTAACCTTACCCTTAAAAATAATTGAACCCCTTCGAATACATGTTCGAAGGGGTTCATCGTCTACAGTCATTTCAACAATCGCCGTAATCAAGGTTCAAGGGTTTCCTAAATACTCGTCAAGGACTCTCCGCTTCGTTAGCTTTTTTTGCATCTTCTAGCGCTCTCACTATCAAATACGATGCGCCCATAATCGCTACTACAATCGCTAGAGTGCTAAGAATCATAAACACCCCTAGAAAAGCTAGTTCGTAAGGTACTTCAAATCCAAATACTCCATATATCATTGACAAGATAAAACCTATACTTATTGCATAGTGATGCATTTCAGGCGTCTCCTCTACTTTCTGGTTGAATTTTACACATAAATCTGATTTTGTCAACTATGGAAACTGTCTCGCAAAGCCCGGCAACTGATTGAGGATTTGAAAAAGGAGGGCATTTAAAACTGGTCAAGGTCCGGCCTTGACCAAGCACTTAACCTTTAGCGACAAAATTTTGGCCCGAAGCAGAAATTAATCCGCTTCGGGCCATTGTGGCTCTATTCGCCGCCTCGCTGATCTTCGATTGCCTTCACGATGGCGTCTCGCGACTGCCTGATTTCCCTGGCGACGCCGCGGGCGGCGTCGAGAATTCCAAAAAGGATAGCCATTGCCATGAGTCCGTGTAGTGAGATACTGTCAGACAAACTGACAGCGTTGCCTGCACCAAACACGACAACTCCACACACTACCAAGAAACCAATTATAAAAAGCATGTTCTTTCTCCTCTGTTGAACAGACTTACTTTTTAACATAAATTACTATATTTGTCAATAAAATCCTCTAGGCTGGAAAGCAGACGGAGGATAATAGGTTTATTACAACGGAAATAATGCTACTTTCTGAACTGGTCAAGGTCCGGCCTTGACCAAGTAAATCTCCCCGGTAAAAACCGGGGAGTTACAAAATGAGCGAGCTACAAGTCTTCTTGCTTATACACTCCGTCTATATAGAGATCAGACTGCAATAGAATGCCATCAAAGGTGCACCAGGACTGTGAGATGAACTGATTATCCAGATAATTGATGCAAACGTACCCAAGATGGACTGAGAATCGAGCCATACGTTTAATTTCTTCTCCTGAAATGGAGAGAGATATCTCCCAAAGTTCGCCTGCATTTATTTGTTCGGCGGCACCTCTCGGTTCAAAAATATTGATGGTAACTGACTTATCATCTGACACCCAGACGCCGAAGAGATCTCTTGCTACTAAGCTTTTGCCATAACTTGAAAGGGGTAAAACCACTATGCAGATTATCAGAAGTAGCCTGGTAGACATGTGCTCTACTTTCATAGCGACACCTCTCTGACATGATTTTCTGACTACATTCTACCACGTAGATTATAATAAAGTTACCTATGCTCAAAACTCAACCTCTAGACTTTGGCGATAGTAAAGAACCACACGAAACATTCGTTCTTTTTGAGCGTATCATTGAAGATAGGGGGAGTAAGTATTCAGTTTCCTTTGGGCGGGCACTCGGCAGGGAAGACATCCTGGCATTTCTGAAAGAGCTCAAGCGTGACAAAAAGTATGCCAAAGCTACACACAACACCTGGGCAGCTCGTATCACCAAAGACAGTGTCATCTATGAAAGTAAAAGTGACGACGGTGAAACCGGAGCTGGTGCGGTTATACTCCGAGTTATGCAGAAAGAAAACGTTACGAACTGCGTTATTTGCGTAACCCGCTGGTTCGGCAACGTCAAACTCATGGGTGATCGTTTCAAACACGTACAAGACGCTACGAAATATGCAATCGAACACATAGAGTAAAGACAACCAGAATACAAACAGACAACGTCAGTGACTATCGTGCGTACACGTCTACTTATCATTAATGATAGGTAGATGTGTACGTTACTTTGTGTAAGTAGCTGTACACACAGTTCAATTCAAAGATATATTCACTCAAGAAAGCAGGGTATACTTAAGAGACACTATGGACACAGCTGTACTCATAGCTTTTCTTAAAGAATCACTCTTTCTGATTGTGTCGTTCGTTGTATTCTTAGGAGTGGCCATGAGCTTCGGTAGACAAACTATCACGAACGTCATCCTTGGCCTCTACTTAGCATTTTTAATTTCACTCCAGTTTCCATACTACGAATCACTCCTCGCTAAAACTGATGGGGTGAAAGCTGAATCACTCCTTATTGTTGGTATCTTTTTGCTATTTGCGGTTATATCGACACTTTTGTTTGTACACATACTGCCGAGAGAATACAGCGAAAAAACCTTTGAGGGTTTTTGGAAGAAAATAGTGCTGGCGCTGGCTGCTACAGTACTTGTTACCTCCTTTAGCTACCACGCTATCCCCGTGACTGACCTTATCACTCCTGGTTCACCAGTCTCATACTTATTTGGTTCTGAAAAATCATTCTTTTGGTGGCTCCTTGCACCACTCTTCGTACTCTTCATTGTATGAGTACGGAATTTCATGTCTGACATAACCTGCCTCCCTAAGTATTGACTATAGTTGCATTTTGTGTTATTGTAGTAAAATAGAGCCATCACCATGATTCCCACGTTTCCTAACTTTAGGCACCTTTCTGCTGACGATAAGCCTCATATCGACTCATTCACGAAGTCATATAAGCCATATTCTGATTTTGTTTTCTCGAATCTATGGATTTGGGACATCGAAGATCGCTGTCAGATATCATCACTCCACGGTAACCTAGTTGTGCTTTTTTATGAATACGCGACCAAGGAGTATTTCCTCTCGTTTTTAGGTACCAATAATGTCGAAAATACCGCCCTAGAACTTCTTTCGTACGCGGAAGAAAAAACCTACAAATCTCTCTTCAACTTTCTCCCTGAAGAGTCGGTTGTTAACCTCACAAGTGACAAACTACATATCACTGAAGACCCTGATGATTTTGACTATATCTATTCAATTTCTGATATCGCGCAGTTACGGGGCAATACCTACAAAAGTCGGCGTCACTTGGTTAATCAATTTAAACGTCAATTTCCATTGGCTACTTTTGTTTTGGAAGATATTCGTGATCCAAAAATGCAAACTCAGCTTATTTCGCTCATGCACAATAACCGCTCCAATAAGACTCTGAGTGAAAAGTCATATTACTTTGCCTATGAAGAAAGTGCCTTTAAGAGACTGCTTGCCCTCGCTGATACGCAACCATTTATACTTTCTTGTCTTTACCAAGATGAAAAGCTCATCGGCTACAGTGTGGACGAAGTGATTCACAGCCACCACGCCCTTTCACACTTCTTTATTGTGGACTATGATTATAAGGGGGTGTATGACTACCTCAACACTGCTACTGCCAAACATCTTGGAAGCATCGGAGTAGCGTACTGGAACTGGGCAGAAGACCTAGGTATCGCCAATCTCCGAAAATCAAAACTAGCGTATCGTCCATCAGGTTTTCTTAAAATGTATTCACTTAAATCTATATGAGTTGGTTCCTTATCGCCCTAATTGCTCCATTTCTCTATGCGGTAACAAACCATATAGACAAAATCCTGCTTGAGAAACACTTCAAAGAAGGTGGGGTAGGGACGTTGATTCTTTTTTCTTCACTGTTATCAATTATGGCCCTACCAGTTTTACTCTGGATAGACATTTCGGTATTAGCGGTCGACTGGAAAAACATGCTCATCCTGCTTCTCGTTGGCGTTTTAAATATAGTTGTTCTGTGGTGCTACCTTGTAGCGCTCCAAGACGACGAGGCTTCAATCGTTATTGTGTTCTACCAACTCGTTCCGTTGTTTGCACTGGTTTTGGGCTATTTTCTCCTTGATGAGGTACTCACGAAGATGCAACTCATTGCCATGGCCATTATTATTCTTGGTACCACTATTATTTCTTTTGAAGTCGATAATGAGAACCACTTTAAATTGCGTAAAAAAACCATTGTTCTCATGACCACCGCTTCTTTTTTCTGGGCGTTTGAGTCGGTCATCTTCAAGTTTGTGGCGCTTGAGGAGAACGTCTGGCGCTCGCTATTTTGGGAGCACTTAGTGATGGCAGTAGTTGGTATACTTATCTTTATTTCCATCAAAAGCTATCGTGAACATTTTGTCTCAGCCCTCAAGCATAACTCTAGAAAGATACTCCTGTTAAATGTCGGGAACGAAGGGATATACATGTTTGGTAACCAAGCCGCCGCCTTTGCGTATCTCCTCGCGCCAATAGCGCTCATTCTTTTAACTCAATCGTTTCAGCCGATTTTCGTACTAGCCATAGGAATTTTTCTTACGTTGTTCTTACCAAAAATTTCAGTTGAAAAAATCGAGGCCTACAATCTCTGGCAAAAGGTTATTGCCATTATTATCACTGGAATTGGTACCTACCTCTTATTGATGTCGTAGATTATACACTTGTGTATACAAAGTGTAGACGGTCATTTGCTATACTCAAGGTAAGAAGCCTGTTGTAGCAATTTCGTTCAACTATGCACTTTCAAAACTATTTTCTCTCCTACACGGTAGTACCACTACTGTTGCTTACTATTGCCACGTCGTACTACCGCTTTGTGATAATTGAAGATTATGCTGTTGCGTATGAGGGTGAATGCGACCCCTACACCCAGACCTGCTTTGTTGGGTGCGAAGACGAAACCTGTGCTGAAGAGTATTATTATTCTTACGTAGAGCGTCGCGCCACCGCCGTGTCAGAACTCTGTGGCGACACTATCGAAGGTTGCGATGAAGCAAATTTTTGTGGCGTCGGTGAAAACAGGTGCTCAGTAACGTTTTGTGACCCAGACACTGACATCGGCTGTGAGGTTTTGACAGAACGCGACATTCCATACGAAGCACCAGAAGGGGAGTACGAGGCGTTATCAGAAAATCTATGATTTGCCATTACTACCCAGAGCCATCATATTTTATTTTTACCGACAGTGTTCCGGAACTACTTTACTATTCACACATACCGGTCAGTATCTTAGCACTCGCGGTTGGGTTTTTTGTGTACCAACATAACCCTAAAAAAGTAACCAATCGATTGCTCTTCCTGATTGCTATTACATTCTCACTGTGGACATTTTCAAACCTGATTGCGTGGACAAACGTAAACAGCGGATTAATTTTATTTGTATGGACCTTGTTTGGAATACTGTCGGCAGTTCTGTCTATCCTGTGCATTTACTTTATGTATGTGTTCCTTTACCAAAAGGATGCTCCAACGACTATGAAAGTGGCGTTCATGTTACTTCTGTTACCACTGTTAATTCTCACTCCGACCGATCTAAATGTCAGTGGCTTCAATATTACCAATTGTGACGCGTTTGAGTTTGAAGGCTTTATACTAAATCTTTACCACAATATGCTTGGTGGTCTCGCCATGCTGTGGATTGGTGTCATGCTCCTTATGCGCTACAGACGAGCCTCCGCCGTTTTTCGCAAGCAAATCATACTCATGGGTCTGGGGATTGAGTTTTTCTTGGGTACCTTTTTCTCGATTACCTTTTTAGCATCCTACCTTACCCTGATTGGTTTCTTTGCCGACTCACGGTTTGAAATGTATGGCATGTTTGGCATGTTTATTTTCATGCTTTTTATCGTCGTCCTGATGGTTGAATTTAAAGCCTTCAATATTTCTATCGTGGCTCCAAAAGCCCTCGTCGCTCTCCTCATGCTGTTTGTGGCTTCCCAGTATACCTACGCCACCTCAACAACCGGAGTCATTCTTACCAGCTTCACCCTGACCCTGACCCTACTCAGCGGACTGATTCTAATCCGTAGTATCGACAGCGAAATTGCCAGTCGTAAACGGATCGAGGAACTTCTCAAAAAGCTTGAGCACAACAATAAGCGATTGCGAGAACTTGATTCACTTAAAAGCGAGTTTGTTTCAATTGCTTCTCACCAACTCCGGAGTCCACTGACGGTGATTAAGGGGTATACCTCCATGATTCTCGAGGGTTCATTTGGTCCGGTCCAACCCAAGTTGAAAGAAGTCATCGGACACATCGCTTCTTCAAGCCAGTTTATGGCTTCGTCTGTTGAGGACTACTTGAGTGTGTCTCGCATTGAGTCAGGCAACATGAAGTACAACTGTGTCGACTTCAACGTCGCCACAGAAGTTGAAACAATTGTCGATGACTTACGGCGCACCGCCACCCAAAAAGGCGTCCTCCTGTATAGCAAAACCAACCTGACTAAGCGCGGAATGGTAAATGCCGACAAAGGTAAGGTACAGCAGATTGTGCAGAACCTCCTCACCAACTCCATCAAGTACACGCCGAAGGGAAGTGTGACGGTTCTCGTGCATGATGAACCCAAGAAAAAGCTCGTCCATGTAGAGATTACTGACACCGGAATCGGCATGAGCAAAGAAACTATTGCTACACTCTTCGGGAAATTTGTGCGAGCCAAAAACGCTCACACTGTAAATGTCACTGGTACCGGTTTAGGACTTTACATCTCTAAAGAGATGGCCGAAAAAATGCACGGAAGCATAACAGCTCACTCAGAAGGTGAAGGGAAGGGCTCAACCTTTATTTTGACCTTGCCGATGGTGATGTAAGACTATATGAATCCATCACTCGCTACGTGCATAAAAATTGCTTTTGTTTGCATGATGATGCTTTCTATAAGTTGCATTTATATAGTCATGGTTGTAAAAAAAGACTTTAGCGTCCTTACTAACCCGACTGGTCCATCAACCAGTGAGTCAGCAAAATAGTGTATGAATGTAATTGACACCTCAATCTGTGAGTGGCTACCTAGCACCTTCTTTATTATTTCACCACAAGTAACTGGCTTTTTATATTATTCACATCTGTTACCACCACTGGTTGCTTTGGTACTTACGGTATACGTGTTGGTTAACAACCATAGAAATCTGGCAAGTTGGTGGTTAGTCTTCATTGCAGTTATCTTTACCGTATGGTGCTTGTTTGACTTAGTCGTCTGGGCGACACCGGTACCTGAGATAGTGATGTTTGCCTGGTCGACGTTGATTTACTTCGACGTCTTACTACACATCGGTGCAGTATATTTTACTTATGTACTCATCAATAAACATAACCCACCCTGGTGGGGAGACGGTATTATTTTTATACTCTGTACCCCAATTTTTTTATTTGCTCATACACCGTTTAATCTAGTGGCATTTGACTTCACCGATTGTCTCAGAAACGCCGTTGAAGGGCCACTCTGGCAATATTATGTCTACGCCCTTGATATTCTGATCATTCTTTGGATTACAGCGTATGCTTTTTACAAAGCGCCAAAAATTAAAGACCTAACTCACAAACGAGAAGTCATCCTATCGAGTATTGGCATAGTAGCGTTCTTACTCTTATTTTCCCTTGGTAGTATTTTAGGAAGTTTCAACACTGAGTGGGAATTAAGTCAGTGGGGTCTCTTTGGTATGCCCATCTTTATAGTAATAATGGCCTACCAAATGCTAAGGTTTAAAACCTTCAATAACAAGATCATCAGTACCGACGTACTCGTGACGGGTCAACTTATACTTATAGTTTCATTACTATTCATAAATAACCTAAACAATATTCATACTATCGTCGTTTTTACGTTTATATTTACCCTGATAACAGGCTATATTCAAATCAGGACTGTCCGACATGAAGTGGCAGGGAGGATAGAAAACGAACAGCTTGCTGAAAACTTAGCACTCCTCAATATACGACTTAAAAACGTCGATAAACTTAAAGATGAGTTTGTTTCGATAGCCTCACACCAACTCCGCAGTCCACTCACTATTATCCGTACATATGCATCAAGCATTCTCGATGGAACGTTTGGTGAAGTCCCTGCGCATGTACGGGAACCAGTCGACCATATTCACGCTGCGAGTAAAATTATGGCCTCATCTATTGAGGACTATTTGAATGTTTCTCGAATCGAATCCGGAAATATGAAATTTGACATAACTGACTTTGACTTAAAGGTAGAAGTCGAAAGAATTCTGAAAGACATGACACCACAAGTCGAGGCAAAAGGCTTATCATGTGATTTTGAATGTGTACTTCACGGAACAGGTATGACGCACGCCGATGTCGGAAAAACAAATCAGATTATTTTAAATCTCATGAGTAATGCGATTAAATACACTCCCGCAGGTACGATTTTCGTGCGCCTACACGATAATCTTGAAACAAAATCTATTTTCGTCGACGTAATTGACAGTGGCGTAGGAATTGATTCTGAAACAATGCCCAAACTTTTTGGAAAATTTGTTCGAGCTAAAGACGCCAACAAACTAAACACCCAGGGAACTGGTTTGGGGCTGTATGTTGCACGCACCATGGCACTTGCGATGGGTGGCGACGTGAGGGCTGAGTCAAGCGGAAACGGTAAGGGGTCTACCTTTATCCTTAATTTACCGCTCAAATCATAAGTAGCGAAAGAAGTACTTTTTTGCTACTATTCTAGCCTATGGAAGAAGCTAAAAAATTGCGTGCATTTACTGGACTACAGCCCTCGGGCACGCTCCATATTGGTAACTACTTTGGCGCCATGCTCCCCCTTAGGGACCTCACAAAAAACTATGACACCATGCTCATGGTAGCCGACTATCATGCTCTTACTTCAGTCCGGAGTGGGGAAGACCTACGTACCAATACGTTAAACATCGTACGCGACTACCTAGCGGCTGGCTTTAATCCAGATACCATCACTATTTTCCGTCAGTCAGACAACCCTGACCACACAGAACTCGCGTGGATACTTAACTGCTTAGTAACGGTTAAGTTTCTCGAACTTGGACATGCCTATAAAGACAAGGTGGCAAAAGGTCTTGAAGCCAACGCGGGACTCTTTACCTACCCGATGCTGATGGCCTCAGACATTCTCCTCTATAACGCTGACGTCGTCCCAGTCGGGGAAGACCAGCGCCAACACCTTGAGTACACCAGGGAGGCAGCCAATAAGTTCAACCTAGCCTACGGAAACACTCTTAAAGAACCAAAAGAACTCATAGAGAAGACTGTTGGTGTTGTGCCTGGCACAGATGGTCAGAAGATGAGTAAGAGCTACAAAAACACCATTCCACTGTTTGGTACCAAAGACGACATTCAAAAAGCAGTCATGAGTATCGTGACTGACTCATCCGGACAGCATCCAGAAAACGTGTACGCAATTCACAAACTATTTAAGTCTGAGTCTGAACTCGAACCGCTCTATACAGAACAATCTGGAAAATACAAAGCCCTCAAAGACGCCCTTACCCACGATATCGATATATTTGTGAGTGAGATGCGCGACAAACGAGCAAGTATTACTGATGAGGTCGTGCGTAGTGTGCTAAAAAGTGGTGCAGAAAAAGCCCAAGCAATTTCAAACACAACCATGAAGCAGGTACGCGATGTTATCGGTATCAATTTATAATCATTTAAGATATTTTCTATGAGTCAAGAATTTCCTTCAACACATGAACAGCCATCTATGCAACGGGTTTATACGTACATGCTTGATCTCTTTAGAGAGGAACCAGACCGGGCATTTATGGATGAACTTGGTATCAGAATCAATGTTACGGGTATTGAAGAAGAAGACAGCAAAATTATGCTGGAGGGTCGCAGGCTTGATCATGTTGACTTAAAAAATACTTTAGAAGCGCAGCTACAAGAAGATTTCGGTGATTTTTGTACCGTCACGTTGGGTTCAAACGCCATGAAGGAAACTTTTATTCTCATTGAAGAAAAAGTGACTAGTTAAAAATTGTAATTATAACGGTATGTCACGAACAATTATTACTGACCTCAAGAAACACGTTGGCGCGAGCGTTACTATTAGTGGCTGGGTTGACGTAGCGCGCGACCAAGGAAAATTGGCCTTCTTTGACTTCCGTGACCGCTCGGGCAAAGTGCAAGGTGTCGTCTTTGGTAAGCCAGAGGTACTGGAAGTGGCTAAGACACTTAAACAAGAGTATGTCGTAAGTGTAACCGGAGTGGTAAATGAGCGTCCCGAAAAAATGCGTAAGGAAGGTGTACAAAACGGAGATATCGAACTTGAGATTACAGCAATTGAAGTTCTTAGCGAAGCGGAAAGCATGCCGTTTGACTTAGAGACTGACCTCAACCTTGAAACTCTTCTTGATTATCGACCACTGACACTTCGGACTGAGCGCGAACGAGCAATTTTCAAAATTCAAAGTGAAATCGTAAACGCGTATGGAAGATTTCTCCGCAGTCAAGATTTTACCGAGTTCCAAGCTCCAAAACTCGTCGGCGGGGATGCTGAAGGTGGAGCAGCGGTGTTTGCGGTACCATACTTCAAAAAGAAAACTGCCTATCTAGCTTCCAGTCCTCAGTTTTATAAGCAAATTATGGTCGGCAGTTTTGAACGCGTCTTTTCTTTTGCAACCGCCTTTCGAGCTGAGAAAAGCGCTACCACGAGACATTTAAGTGAATACACCTCACTTGATGCTGAGATGGGCTTTATTACTGACCACACTGACATCATGCGGATGGAAACCGCACTTATGCGAGCTACTGTGCTTCACCTCAAGGAGACGTGTGAAAGCGAACTCACGATACTCAAAGTGGAACTTCCGGAGACTGGTACCGACGAGTTCTTGTTTCCTCATATGAAGCTACGGGAAGCGCAAGCACTTATTAAAGATAAAACTGGTGTAGATAAGACCAATGAACCCGACCTCGAGCCGGAAGACGAACGGTGGCTGTGTGAGTATGCGAAGTCGGAGCTCAGTAGTGACTTCATCTTCATTACACACTACCCAGTTTCAAAACGGCCTTTCTATACTTACGAAGACGAAGCCGACCCTGGCTTCACGAAGAGCTTTGACCTCCTCTTCCGTGGTGTCGAAATAACGACCGGTGGTCAACGTGTCCACCATAAAGCTGAGTTGATAGAGCGCATTAAAGCAAAAGGTTTAAACCCCGAGCAATTCTCATTTTACCTCCAAGCCTTTTCCTACGGCATGCCACCACACGGAGGGTGGGGGATGGGTCTTGAGCGCTTAACGCAGAAGTTCTGTGGTATCACAAACGTCAAAGAAGCCACGCTTTTCCCTCGCGACATCAACCGCATCGACACCTTAACCTCCAAAGAAAGTAGTGACGAGGCCGAACTCTAAACTGCCAAAACACGTACTAGATGAATCTGCCCAGAAACCGAAGGTTTCTGGGCAGATTTCATTTCTGCTATACTTCTTTTATTATGTTAAAAATCACCACCACCAAGAAGCCTCTCTCTGACGTTCTCCCAAAGTACACCCGTTTAGTATTCACCGACCAAGCATCAAGCTGGCACCGCTTGGTTGAAAACAGTGACAAAACCACCGAACTCCGCTTTGGTCGGGGTACAAAGTGGAAACTAGCTACTGCTCATGCGTATACGCGTGACCTGCAAACGCTCATTAGAAGTATCGTGCAGGTAGCTAAATCCTACGAAATTGAGCACCTCGCTATCGACGTACATCCGGAGCAATTTGCCACCAATGATACAGCTTGGTTTTATTCTACGCTCACCGAAAACCTGCTGTTGGCTAGTTACGAATACACAACGTATAAATCAAAAGTTGAGAAAAAGAAAAGTCTAACAGAAGTACTGGTGTGTCATGTCGATGGGAAAGAGGCCTTAGCGGGAATCAAACATGGCGAAACGGTGGCTACGTACGTAAACAAAGCGCGCGATATCGCGAATACACCAGGGTGCGATATGACCCCAACTGACCTCGGGAGGTCAGCGCAAGCTTTAGCGAAGGGACTTCCCGTCAGTGTAAAAGTGCTAGGTGAGAGTGAACTTAAAAAACTTAAGATGGGTGCTCTTTTGGCAGTCGGGCAGGGGACTAAAAGTGAAACTAAATTTATTGTGGCCGAATACTACGGTGCTGGCAAGCCAACCGGAACGAAAGTAGACAAGAAGAAACAGCCGATTGTACTTATCGGGAAAGGCGTCACGTATGACACCGGTGGACTCAACGTAAAGCCGGCTGGCTCGATGCACGACATGCATCTCGATATGTCAGGTGGATCAAGTGTGCTCGCAACTATCATGTGCCTAGCCAAACTCGGGGTGAAGCAAAACATCATTGCCTTAGTACCTTCAGCTGAAAACGCTATCTCAGACACTGCTATGCGGGCAGGCGACATTGTGACCTCCATGAGCGGTACTACTATCGAGGTGCTCCATACTGACGCGGAAGGTCGAATGATTTTGGCTGATGCCCTTACCTATAGCGCACGATACTACCCAAAGACTATCATCGACGTGGCCACGTTAACTGGAGCAGCTCTTGTCGCACTTGGACAATACGCGAGCGCTGTTATGACTAAGGATTATAATCTGTCAGCCGAACTCATGGAAGCGGGGGTAGCCTCAGGCGATTTTCTGTGGCCACTACCACTCTGGGATGAATATAAAACAGCCCTGAAGAGTAACCGCGCTGACATTAGTAATATCGCTACTAATTTTGCGAAGTATGGTGGCGCAATTGAAGGCGGAACTTTTCTCTCACACTTCGCTCCAAAAGACGTACCCTTCGCCCACATCGACATCGCTCCCCGTATGGACAGTGTCCCGGCAGATAAACTCGCTAAAGGTTCAACCGGTGAACCGGTGCGTTTGCTCGTTAGGTATATTGAACAGCTCTAACTTTCATTGATTTTGCTCGACAATTAGTGTTTCAATGTAAGTTTGAAGCTAGTAAAATACAATAAGAATACTCTCTGTCAAGGTTGCGTCACTCCGCTCAAGAAGGTAGGTTAAGAACGCCAAGCAAGAACTATGGCACCGCAGGAGATGACTTTTGCGGTAGTAAATCTCACCCTTGGAGGGGAAAGATGATAAAGTTCTTTACGCAAGCCGGCCACAGACTGGCACAACTGGCACTGCTCGCCACCCTCGCTTTCTTCGCCACCGGCGCCTCGGCGCAGGTGCAGTTCGCTCCGCTCCATAAGCCCATGGAAATGCGGGAAATCAAGTTCACTATGGGAGGGAGCGCCGGGAGCGAGCTTCTCGATCACGCCGGTAAGCTGTTCAGGAACGAGAGCAGCGTGGCTTTCGAAAACAATACCAGTGCCTTCACTGGCAGGGATAAACCGACCAAGTTCACCGCACAGCTGGCGATGGTGATGGGTGCTAGTCGAGAGGCCCGAGCGCGTAACGGCGAAGCTTCGCTGTTCTCAGGTGACCAGATGGCCTTCTTGACCCGGTACGAACAGCCTCGAAATGGCAATCCCGACCGTCGGTTCCAACTAGAAGCGAGCGTTACCGATATGACCGGACTGACCGCCATGGGCGACAAAGCCAGTGTCGGCATGGCGCGCGTCGGGGAAGCTGGCTTCGGAATCGAAGTCGATAAGGACGAGGCCAAACGTAACGGATACCTGGCCTACTCCGCCACCGAGTGGGGCAGTGCAAGTGGCTCAAACACCTTTATCCAAATCCAGAAGGAGTTCAACGCACGACTCGGAAGCTAATCGATACAATCTAACCCTGGCCCTCGGAACACTCCGGGGGCCTTGCTTTTTTTATAAATATATGGTATGAAAGTGTCGTTACCTTGTTCAACTGATCTTAACCTCCGCCCATCAAGAGTGGAGACTCATCCAAGAGGAGAACGTGATGAACAGACGTGGATTTATTCGACTCAGTGTCGGTGGCGTCGGCCTCAGCCTATTCGCTGGGTGCGAGAAAAAAGGACCTCAAGTCGAGGTCGAGGAACACGTGACCGCTGACGGAACGGTCTACGAGTCGTTCACGTTTTCCTACAACAGCGGGGAAGGGACGACCTACTTCGACGCTCAATTCAAGGAAAAAGGTTCACGCTATTACGACACGCAGATTACCGGAGTCAGTAAGACGCGCGGTGGCAGACTCCTTGATTTCGCGGAAAACCTTTCCCTTACGGCCGTGAACATTTGGGGAGGAAAAATCACTGCCGAGTCGCAGGACGGCACGGAATACCACTTCGACGTCAAACCGCAAACCACCAACCGAATCGACAACCGGATGGACATCAGAGGTGGCGTCACCCCATCCAGTCGGAATCTCCCGCCGAGACAGCTGTCGGTCCCGAACGAACTGAAGAGGGATCTGAGCACGCTCCTCAGGAACCAGGGCTACCACAACTAGGGCAAGAACGCCCGGCAAAGCGAGGCGCGCAAAGGCGGGACACCAGTCCCTCCTGAGCGCGCCTCTTTTTTTATACTGACGTTGTTGACAAAATATTTTCTATACGGTACGGTACCACTAGTTTTAGCAACCGAAGGACTACCACAATGCAAAGAGCGAGCTACGTGGGACTGGCCATATTGGCGTTCACCGCCATGACGGCCAGCTACAGCTGGGCGGACGAAGCCTGTCCGAATTCGGAAAAGGTCTTCACGGCGGAGCTAGAAGACCCAAATCGCCTCGAAGAAGACGCACCGTACGTCTGTGCGACGTGGCTGCCGGGCAGACCGAGGCCCCGACCGAAGGATTTCACCATCATCACCGAACCGAACGAAAACTGACGAAACGGGGGAGCGAGCAATCGCCCCCCCCCTTTTTTTTATATACGAACACACTTTTGACGCCTTTGCAAAACTGTCCTAAAACCTAAATAGTCAGACCTTTTTTAATAAATTAGGCTATAGTGTCAAAGAATTTTTAGTCCTCGTAGTCTCGAAACATCTATAGTTATAACCAAAGTTTACGCTCGGTTTGTAGAAGTAAAAGACTCATCAGTCCTTTGACAATAATTTGGAAATAAAAAGGTGGATTCAATCAAATGAAATCTACCGCTACACAAACAAGAAGGAGAGTTGAAGAATTCTGAGCATGAAAGCACGTAGAGCGGTCAAGTGTTCAATCAACGACTGGTCTACTGAACAGTAAGCTCAGCGCCTTGTAGGCGCACTAGAAAGGGAAGACGCATGAGACTAAGATTACCTCTCATACTTGCGATCGCAGTTTTGATTGCAAGCATGCTCACGCCGGACTTAATCTACAGCCCAGCGTTCGCCCAAGGTGGGGCAGTCCAATACTCTGACCCACCAGAACCGCGCCCCGACAATCACTACTCTGGGGCTTCAGGAGCCGACAACTCTGAAACCAACTCCGGAGCAGTCCAATACTCTGACCCACCAGAACCGCGCCCCGACAATCACTACTCTGGGGCTTCAGGAGCCGACAACTCGAACGGTCCCAGATTGGGTCTGAGCGGTGTTGGTGGGCCAATGCCACGGCCGGACAACCTGCCGGACTTGAGCTACTCGGGCGCTTTAGGAAGCGACAACTCGAACGGCCTACCGGCCGGGCTCAAAAACGACATCGCCGACTATCTAGTGAATACCGCTCAAGCTGACCGTGACTTGTCAGCAGGAGGGCCAATGCCACGGCCGGACAACCTGCCGTTACTTTCGTTTGGTGATGGTGACGATGGACCAATGGCTCGTCCGGCAGACCTACCCCGTTTAACCGACGAGGGTAATGGTCCACGTTCTCGTCCGGTCGTGTCAGACGGGGGTAATGGTCCCTTGGCCAGACCAGTTAGTTCCTTCAGAAACGTTAGTTGGTCTCCGGAGCTAGCTGGTGAGGTAGACCGATACTTGTCCGATGTCCTTTCGGCCGGCGGTCCTCGACCACGACCCACCAGTCAAGCCACGATCGATAGCGTACCGAGACCACTCCCACGTAAGGCATTTCTCGGCGACTACTACGTGGGGGGACCTGAAATCATTGACCGTCCAAAACCTCGGCCGGACAATATGCCGGTCGTAGAAACGGGAGAAAAGGGTACCTTCGACGGCTATGGACGAGAACTGTCGAAGCGCATTCCACTTTCAGTAACCGCTGGTACGGTCGCGTTCCGAGTCATCAGAAATGGCCTGGATAAAGTTCCTGTTGTGAACTTTCTGCCTGGGATCGTGAAAGACTCGATTGCGACAGGCGGTTCGCTTGTCGTGACTACGAGCATCTATCGACTCACCGAGCCAAGAGCTGGCGAGGAAATCGACATGCGCGCCCCCAGTACTATCCCGACACCTCGTCCGCAGATGCAGTTCGGACCAAAAGAGCGTGACGCGCTTCTCGCTGGACAGAATCCTGCCTGGGCACGCGAAAGCGACATCAACGATCGGCGTAAAGCGATTGATCGGATGATGGGTAACACCGGAAGAGATATGGCTAATCTCAACCGTTCTGATCGGAAGCGCAAGAATTAATCGCACGCGGGCCTACGTAGCTCGCGCGTGACACACAGTAGTTCTTTATAAGTAACAGTTCTTACAACAAGGAAGGAGAGGGTGCATGAATGTATCCTCTCCTTTCCACCTTTTTGCATCCAAATACTCTGACCTTATATTTATTTGTATAAAAAATAGCCGCCGCGAGAGTGTCGCGACGACTGCTTAAGTTGGTAGAGTTCCTACCCCGGGAACCCGCTTCGAGCCGGCTGATTCTTCTGCTTGACGTCATGCCAGGCGGAGCCGGTGAGGACTCCTTCGCGTTCATTTCGGTAGCCGGCGTTTCCGCAAGGACACTCTAGATAAGGGCGGTTAAGTCTAATTTGAATCCAGCTTGCTGACAGATACTTCCCACACGAGCAGGTTTTCGTTTTAGGAAGTTTGTAGATGATATAGGTGTTCAGACTCACTTGAACAACCCACACCAGTAGCACAAGCGCCCCAAGCAACAGGCCCCCGTATCCGAGAACATTGTCGACGTTCCACTCAGTATTCCGCAGAAATTCCATTGTGGATCCTTTCAATTTCACGTGTACTTTTCTCTAAGACTATATCATATATTATACTTAAAGTCAAAAGTACCTTACTTTTCCTATTTTGCTCACAAAATAGTGGTTACTCATTATGCTACTATTGAAAGAATATGGACGATATTGTCACTATTCCAACCTTTGCTATCAAAACGGCTGTGTTTGAGGGTCCGCTCGAACTTCTTTTGGACCTCGTCGAGCGACGGAAACTACTTATTAATGACATCAGCCTCGCTGAAGTAACTGATGAGTATATTCGCACCGTCAGCGAAATGCAGGAACGTTCGCTTCCTAACACCACGCAGTTTGTCCAACTCGCTGCGACACTACTTTTGATTAAGTCAAAGTCACTTTTGCCAGTCCTTGAACTAACCGATGAAGAAGTAGCGGGGATAGACGACCTCGAAGCCAGGCTCCGCCTCTACCAGATCTATCGTGATGCCGGAAAGCTCGTGCTCGAATGCTTTGGAAAGAAGCTCATGCATAGCCGAGAGTTTACACCACCCACTGAACCACTGTTTGTAACCGACAACTTCACTACGCTCGCAAGCTTGCAGTCCGCCATACATGATGTACTTCACAACCTTCCCGTCAAAGAAGTAAAACCAAAAGTGCAAGTCCGCACCGTCATCTCGATTGAAGAAATGATTGCTCGTCTCCACGTACGGATTGAAAAACAACTAAAGACCACCTTACGGGAACTCCTCGAAGACTCTTCCGAACGCACTCATATGATTGTGGGCTTTCTCGCTATCCTAGAATCAGTCAAGCAGGGGAGTATACTCGCCGAACAACGAGAACGCTTTGCGGACATTGAGATAGAGCGAGACAAAGTAGGTTTGCCTAAATACCATTAAAAAATCCTAGCAAGGGTTGCTAGGAAACAGCTTTGTGTGCGCCCAAGTGGGCGCACACCCTGGTTATTTTATTCAGTTGGCTCTACTAGTTTAAAATAGCACACATCCCTTCCGAGGTAGCTGAGCTCCTTACCAAGCGTGGCTTGGAATGTACCGCCAGCATGGAGACATTCGTCAGCTCGAATCGAAAACGAAGTCATATCCGCACAAAGCTGAAAAACCATTACTCCAGCTTGGTCCACGGTAACCCCAAGGATTTTACTCGAATAAACGCATCCTGAACACATGTGTATCTTAAGGACATTTCCGGCTACGGCCCGCCGAACCAATTCCTCACAACCAATTACCTGAGTAACCATGCTGTCACCTCCTTCAGTTCGCTTTTCCCACCAACAAGTAAACACATGAGTCTGATCAATGTCAAATGCTTCCTCACCCAAACGGTCAAGGCCGGACTTTGAACAAAGTTAAAGCTAGTTAGACTGGTCAAGGTCCGGCCTTGTACATATACATACGAATCTTTGCACTATTGATAAGTAAGTTTATAACATAGAAAAGAGCGCAATTGAGTTAACAATTGCGCCCAGCCAATACGCGGATTGGCCAACCGTGCTGCTTGTGGCAGCGCTCCGTTTTACCCGCACTCTTGCGCGGTCACACGGAAACTATATACAAAGGAACATCTTCATGGGAGTCTCTCCCTGTTGCGCCGATTGTGGCTGGAGGGGTTGGCGTCGCGCCAAACCCCTCCGTTTTTTCTCGACAGTCATCTGCCGAGAAGCGGCCGCGAAAGGCCGAGGTTGGTCATGCGAACAGGTCGCTATCAAATCTCGCCTTTATGCGCGGCCTCGTCGAGTCGCCGTCGACCGTCAGGTCTCGGGGTGGGCGGCGCCCGCGCCGTAGTCGATCGAGGTCACGTCGAGCTTGCTGTCGCCCGGGTCGCCGGTCTGGCCGATGGTGGTGCGCACATTCTTCGCTTCGCTGCACATGTGGGTCAGGTCGGGGGGACTCTTCATTCGTAGCCTCCGTGTTTGTTACGTGCCCTCATGGCTCGCAACACATCTATAGTAGCATACTTACGTATACCTGTCAAGCATTCGACAAAGACTAGTCGGATTTGTCAACAGGTACGGTAAAAAATGGCTTATTTACGTGGTGTTTTCTGTGCTATAGTACGAAGAATGCCACTTGATACCCAAATCGAAGGGTTGCTTTTCTATAAAGCCACCCCACTTAAAATAGTCGCTTTGGCGAAGCTGTTTGCGGTGACTGAAGACGACATTAAAGCCTCTGCTTTGTCACTCCAAA
Source organism: Minisyncoccia bacterium (assembly GCA_041742075.1). GTDB lineage: Bacteria > Patescibacteriota > Minisyncoccia > Phycocordibacterales > UBA918 > OLB19. The sequence continues at coordinate 35,888 of JBGSJJ010000016.1, read as the reverse complement.
CAAGGCTACAAGCGGGAGCAACCAGACTACTCATAACTGACAGCGAACTCGAACTAGTGACAGCACCTGAACTTGATCAACTCATTGAAAGTATTCGTCGTGACGAAATGAAACGCGACATCGGGAAGGCGGGAGCGGAAACGCTCGCCATTGTGCTCTATAAGGGTCCTGTCTCACGTGCCGAGATAGACCGGATTCGCGGAGTGAACTCGGCGTTCATTCTGCGCAACCTCCTGGTACGTGGACTGGTAGCGCGCGAACAAGTCGGGAAAGGGAATGTGTTTACCGTTACGCCAGCTCTCTTGGCACACCTCGGAGTTACCACAAAAGCTGAACTACCCGAGTACGCCAAAGTCCTCGACACCCTCGAGGCGTTTGAGGTACAACTGGCAAAAGAATCAGAATAAATATGGATTTCCGCGACACTGACTCACCGATTGTCCTACCTACTGTTTCTGAAACGGGAGCGGTTTCTCGAATACCCGTAAAGCCTCAACTCCTCATTTTAGGTGCACTTTTGTTTCTCTTACTTGGCGGTGCGCTTACTTCGTCACTCGTGGCGTATCTAAAAAACAAAGACACCAACCTCGCCGTAGCAAGTTTAAGTGCACCAACAGCCCTTCCTGGTGGCACCACTAAAGAAGCGCAGGCGTTGGCATTTCAAGAAACTGACATCACTGCCAGTTCAGCCTTTGTGTGGGACATCACTACGCAACAAGCCCTCTTCGCAAAAAATGAAAATGAGTCCGTACCACTGGCGTCACTCACGAAACTCATGACTGCCTTGGTAGCGCACGAACTTCTTTCAGAAGAGGCCAAAGTCACCATTGGTCCTGAAGCCTCACGTCAAGAAAGTGCCAGTGGTCTTGGTGTCGGTACTATTTTTAGTCAGAAAGCTCTCACAAATTTAGTCATGATGGCTTCCTCAAACGATGGCGCCTATGCGCTGGCTGCCACTGCTGGTAGACAACTACAGACCGAAAGTGCCCCTCAGGCCTTTGTCGCAGCTATGAATGTCCGCGCTGAAGAGATTGGTCTTACTGGTATGCGGTTTAATAATCCGACTGGTCTTGATGTCTCAAGTAGCGAAGCGGGGGGCTATGGCTCAGCTAAAGATGTGGCCTTTTTAATGGAGTACATTCTTAAGCATGAGCCGGAAATACTAGCGCTCACCCAAGACCCAAACGCCCGTATATTTGCTGACAATGGGGAGTATGTTGACGCAGAAAATACTAACTTCTTTATTGATGAAATCCCTGGTCTCTTGGGTTCAAAAACTGGCTATACCGACTTGGCGGGAGGGAACCTCGTCGTAGCCTATGACGCTGGTCTCAATCGACCGATTGTCATCGTGGCGCTGGGTTCTACCCAGTACGATCGTTTCACCGACGTGATAGAACTACTTGAAACAACTAATAAACTACTCGCCGGTCAGACTGAATAATATGGAATCGATTCTTTTAGTTAAGGTGTTTGCTCCAACCGCGATTGCATTTTGTGTTGGTATCTTACTCACTCCGCTTATTACTCATTATTTGTACCACTATAAGGTTTGGAAAAAAGTGGGCGGAAAAATTGCAGTTGGCGGACACGTGGCAACCGAGTTTAATCGTATCAAAGGGGAAGAGGAGACTCGCACTCCCCGCATGGGTGGCATCGTCATTTGGGGGAGTGTCTTTATTACCGTCTTCTTACTCTTTAGTTTGAAGCAAATCTTCCCAGAAAGTATTTTTGCGCAACTCGATTTTTTTAGCCGTTCTCAGACCTGGATACCACTATCGGTTCTTTTTATCGGAGCGTTTGTTGGTTTTATAAACGATTACTACGACGTTACCCATATGGGAAAGGGGATTCGTTTGCGTACGCGGATTGTGTTTGTAACAGTCTTAGCAACCATGATAGCCTCCTGGTTTTACTTCAAGCTCGACGTATCGAGTATCGGTATACCGTTTGGTGGGGAATTATTTATCGGTATACTGATTATTCCGTTTTTTATTTTGCTGACGAATGCTCTCTATGCCAGTGGCGTTATAGACGGGATAGATGGACTCTCCGGTGGGGTCTTTGTAGCAGTGTTTGGCGCCTACACCGGAGTAGCGTTTATTCAGTCACAGTATGACTTAGCCGCTTTTTCGGCCACCATCGCCGGAGCCATCTTAGCGTTTCTCTGGTTCAATATTCCACCCGCCCGGTTTTGGATGACCGAAACCGGCAGTATGGCGCTCACGCTCACGCTGGCGGTCGTGGTGTTTATGACTGACAATTTAGGCAACGGGCACGGGATAGCCCTCTTTGCGATTATTGGATTACCGCTTATTGCTACCGTTGCCTCGAACGTCATACAGATTGGGTATCGCAAAGTGACGGGTAAAAAGTTTTTTAGAATTGCACCACTCCATCACCACTTTGAAGCGATTGGTTGGCCACCCTATAAGGTGACTATGCGCTACTGGGTCATAAGCATTATCTGCGCCATTATTGGTATTGCCCTAGCTTCAATCGCGTAAAGCTATGAACACTCCACATCCAATTGATAGAACCCTCCTCGGTATCATTATTGCCCTGACCGTGATTGGGTTTTTAATTTTTACCTCAGCTTCCCTGGGACTCTTGGCGCGTGAAGGAGCCTCTTTTTCTTCGGTGGCGTTTAGTCAGCTCGTGTTTGGTATTATTGGGGGGAGTTGTGCACTCTTTTTAACGAGTCAGATTCATTATCGACACCTCCGAAAGTATGCCTTTTACATATTTTTAGCGTGCATTGTTCTAACACTTTTGGTGTTTGTACCAGGCATTGGCTTTTCGCACGGCGGAGCAAGTCGTTGGATATCACTTGGCGGGTTTACCATGCAACCAGCCGAACTGCTTAAGATTGGTTTCATCATCTATATGGCCACCTTTCTGTCTGGAGTGCAAAAAAACATCCATTCGCTCACGCACGGAGTATTGCCTTTTGTCGGTATTACCGGTGTCATCGGCGTAATACTCCTTAAGCAACCAGACACTGATACCTTTGTACTGATGGGTATTGCGGCCATGGCTATGTTTTTTACCGCTGGGGCTCGCTTTCGAGACATTGCCCTGATCGTCCTCTCGGCTGTTATCTTAATCACTGTCCTGGCCTTCATGCGACCATACGTCATGGAACGCTTTACCACTTTTTTTAACCCCAACCAAGACACGCTCGGCTCGAGTTACCAAATACAACAATCATTAATCGCAGTGGGTACTGGCGGATTTGCTGGTAGGGGATTTGGCCAGAGCGTGCAGAAGTTTGAGTTTTTACCTGAACCAATCGGCGACTCAATTTTTGCGGTGTACTCAGAAGAGTTTGGGTTTTTGGGTAGCACCTTTTTAATTGCACTCTTTGCAGCCTTTACCTTTCGGGGCTACCGGATAGCTTCACACGCTACTGACTTATTTGGCATGCTTCTTGTTGTGGGCTTTATGACACTAATAGTCGTGCAGGCTTTTTTAAACATCGCGTCCATGATAAACATTGCACCACTCATGGGACTACCGCTCCCGTTTATTAGTCATGGCGGGACGGCGCTTTTAACCACACTCGCTTCGGTGGGGATTGTACTCAATGTGTCAAAATATCAGAAGCGTAACCCATAGTGCGTGCTACAATACATCAAACGTAAGTAATTTATGAAGCGTATTCTTTTAGTCGGTGGCGGTACGGGTGGTCACTTCCACCCCTTGATTGCCGTGGCCCAACACATCCGACTCCATAGTGAAATCAGTAACGAAATTGAGCTGTACTACATGGGTCCTGATCCCTATAAGCAGGCTGACCTTGATGCATACCAGATAACCTACATCTACTGCCCGGCAGGGAAGAAGCGACGGTACTTTTCATTGCAGAATTACTTGGACTACTTCACCACCTTTTATGGGATTTTTGTAGCCATTGGCAAACTCTACTCGCTCTATCCCGACGTTATCTTTAGCAAAGGTGGGTACACCAGTGTGCCAGTAACCTTGGCTGCTTGGTTTCTGCGGATACCAGTTGTCGTTCACGAGTCAGACAGTCGACCTGGTATTGCGAACAAAATCGCTGGTCGGTTTGCTCGCTACATTGCTATTTCGTTTCCTGAAGTAGCCGAGTTTTTTCCGCCGGAGAAAACTGCCTTAACCGGGGTACCGCTCCGCACTGAAATCACTATGGCCGTTGACAGACCGGCTGAACAGCTTGGTCTGCCTACCGATAAGCCACTCTTGTTTGTGACCGGTGGTTCACTCGGAGCCGAACGTCTCAATATGCTCATTCTGCAGTCACTTGATGAACTACTCCCGCATTTCACCATTTTGCACCAAACTGGTAGCGACGCTGAGGAGAGAGTCAGGGCAACAGCGATACCCCTTATCAAGGACGAAACGCTCCTTGGTCGTTACTTTGTGAAAGGTTCGCTTACCAATACCGAGATGAACTTAGCTCAATCAGCGGCCACTCTGGTTATCTCAAGAGCTGGCGCCGGCAGCATCTTTGAAATCGCCTATAAACAGCGTCCGTCTATTCTGATTCCGATTCCTGAGTCTGTTAGTCATGACCAGCGCACAAACGCCTATTCTTATGCGCGTACCGGAGCTGCTCATGTACTTGAAGAGGGGAACTTGACTGACGGTTTGCTCACAACCGAGATTTTGAATATACTAAACAATCGCGAGCACTACGCGAGTATGGCGACAGCTGCGGGGGCGTTTATCAAGGGGGATGCGGCGGAGAAAATTGTTGCAATTATAGTCGAAATTGCCAACGAACACGCCTAGAGTATGTCCAAAACAGACTAATACTGCGTTGTGGGTCCCACCTCGTCGTTCCGTCGTATTTTAAATACGCCTACACTTCTCGGTTGCCCACGCCTTGTCTTAGACTGTTTTGACCATACTCATATTGGGACCACCGTAAGTGTTTGAAAAAAGTATTACCTATATCATGCCAGAAATAAATTCAAAAGTAGTAACCCGCTTCGCTCCGTCACCGACGGGTTTTCAGCATATCGGTGGAATGCGAACAGCACTTTTTGCATACCTACTAGCTCGTCAAAACAACGGTACATTTATACTGCGTATTGAAGATACTGATAAAAGTCGTGAGGTAGAGGGTTCAATCGACCACGTTATTGAAGCACTTAGTTGGCTTGGTATTGAGTTTGACTATGGACCAAAAAATCCTGGTCCATGGGGATCAAACATTCAATCAGAGCGACTTGATAGATATCGAGAGTATGCAAAATCACTCATACAAAAAGGTCTTGCGTATCCTGACCCCTATTCGCAAGAAGAGCTCGATGCCTTTAGAGCACAAGCCGAAGCCGAAAAGCGACCATTTCTATTTCGAGACCACCGCCCAGCAGAGTTCGAAGCATGGGACGGTACCAAAGCCCTTCGACTTAAAGTACCTGAGGTAAAACGCTATACCTGGATTGACGCAGTTCGAGGTGAACTATCAGCTGGTCCGGAGATGCTTGACGATATCATCCTTATCAAAGCTGACGGGTACCCAACCTATAACTTTGCCCACATCATAGATGACCTTGAAATGGGAGTTACTCATGTAGTGCGTGGTGATGAGTTCATTTCGAGTGTGCCGAAGTTTCTCTCAATTTACGACGCTCTTGGTATTCCATACCCAGTGTTTGTTTCATTACCTCCAATACTTCGTGACGACCGTACCAAGAAACTAGGCAAACGTGACGGCGCAAAAGATGTTCTTGAATACAGAACTGAAGGCTACCTACCTGAAACAATGATAAACTTCTTGGCCCTCATTGGCTGGAACCCGGGCACCGAACAAGAGCTATTTTCAAAAGACGAACTTATCACTGCATTTTCCATTGATAAAATCCAGCGCGGTGGGGGAGCGTTTAATGAAGACAAGCTCCTCTGGATGAACAAAGAATACTTACAAAAATACTCTCATGAAGAATTTTTAACGTACATTCTTTCGGGCATTCCTGAAAAAATTAAAACTAGTTCTTTGTATAGTGATGACGTACTTCTTCGTCTCGTGCCAACCCTACGTGAACGAACGCACACCCGAGCTGAAGTAACGACCGAGCTCGAAGCAGGGGAGTACGACTGGGTTTTTACAGAACCCGAGCAGAATCCGGAACAGATAAAGTGGAAAAATGATGCTTCAACTCAAGATGTCATACCGCGCCTTAAAGAAGCGCTTGAGGTCCTAAAAACAGCTGATTTCAGCTCACCGGACACTCTAAAGGCAAGTTTGTGGCCTTTGGCCGAAACAGTGGGTAAAGGGGAGCTCCTCTGGCCACTTCGCGTTAGTTTAACCGGTAAAGCCCAGTCACCTGACCCGTTTACCGTGGCCTTTATCCTAGGTAAATCACAGACAATGGCTCGGATAGAGACTGCCTGTGTTAAAATAGGGGAGTAATGAAGGCGAGAATATACGCAGGTTTTATATGTGGCTTACTGGTTGTTCCGGCTTTTTATTTCGGTGGGTCTTTTGCCTTTGCCCAAACTGAAGTCGAAAAACTCCAAAGCCAAATTTCTGATCGCAACAATCGCTTGCTCGAAATTCAGAAAGAAATTGCTCAGTATGAATCTGCCTTGCTTGAAGTAGGCGCTGAAAAAAATACTCTCCAGAAAGCCATCAACCAGCTAGAGCTTGAACGTAAGAAAATCGAAGCCGACATAAAGTTCACTGAAAACAAAATTGAATCCACTGATTTAACTATTGGTAAAATTTCCTATGAGATTTCTGAAACAGAGAAGTCTATTAGAGCCAATGAAGAAACTATCCGTCATATCATTAGGCAGATGAATGTGGCAAGTGATGAATCTCTTATCGAAGTAATGCTTCGGTACAATAGTATCGTCGATTTCTGGGAAGCTTTTGAGTCACTTGAAACCGTACGCGCCAGTATGGGAGATAAGGTAGATGAACTAGGCGACCTTAAGAGTGCGCTCTTAAACAATCGCGAACTAAACGCCAAACAACGCGACCAGCTTCTTTCGCTTAAGGACCAGTATAGTGACCAACAAAGTATTCTTTCCAGTAATAAAGCTGAGAAGTCACAACTACTCTCAGCCACGAAAAATGAAGAGGCGTCATATCAACAAATACTCAAAGATAAGCAATCAGCCCGTGATCAACTCCTCGCTGAAGTGCGTGACATTGAATCAAAGATTAAGTTTATTCTTGACCCGAACACCATCCCGGTAAAGGGAAGTGGGGTACTGGCGTGGCCGGTAGCAAATCCGATTATTACTCAACGCTTCGGGTATACCGCCTTTGCCGCCTCTGGTGCCTACAACGGTAACCAGCACAACGGGCTTGACCTCGGGGCACCGGTAGGTACTCCTATCTATGCGCCCTTAAGTGGTCGTGTACGCAGTGTCGGCAACACTGACATTGTGCCTGGTTGTTACTCATGGGGGAAGTGGATACTAATTGACCACCCAAATGGTCTCTCTTCTATGTTTGCGCACCAAAGCCAGGTAGCGGTCTCGGTTGGCCAAGAAGTGAAGACGGGTGACATTGTCGGGTATGTAGGCAACACCGGTTACTCAACCGGACCACACCTTCACTACACGCTGTATGTAAGTGCTGGTGTACAAGTGATGGCTTTTAATCAGTTCAAGAGTGTGACTGGTTGTGGTGCAGCTCTGTCACCATTTGCCGGTATCGAAGCCTACCTTGATCCGCTCGATTACCTTTCACCGATTTAAACACGCATGGGCTTTGAAACTGTCTCAAAACTTGAATCTCCAACAGTTCGACACCTACTAGACGAAAGAGACTTACAGCCCCTAAATTTTTCTGTTTTAGAAAAAGTTCAAGGTGGCTATATGGACAAAGCACGAAATCTTACCTACACCACAGCTGTCATCCTGGGTGCAATAGCGAGCGCTGAAAAGGTAGAGTCGGCGGAAATTCCAAGTAACGCAACATACGAAGAAGGGATAGCGCTACTACATAAGGGAGCACTGGAAGACACCGTGGAGACAGGAGCGTACTTTGTAAAACTTTCTGATGCTGAAGGTTTTTGGATTTCCACTACCGGGGAAGCCGAACGTGTTACATCAGTTTTAAACTTAGCGGAAATCCTTTCTGCTTCACGAACAGGTGACGAGATACGTGTCGTTGAACTCGAGTCAGTACACACACATCCTATTCATTCAATTAAAGTTGCTTCCTCAAACAATGACTCAGTTGTTACTCGTAGTAAAACTATTTCAGCCCCACCTTCAAACGGGTACACTGGTATGGGGATTCATGGCGATACAGACAAAGTGATGCGCAAGAATACACAGACATACCTAAACCTCATTTCAAGAAATTTTAATGCAACTATCACATACACAGAAAGGGTGATCGACCCACTCGGTGTTTGGACGTACGAACAATATCCGCCGGAAAAATGGGCTGAGTTAGCACCTGAAGCCTACCTCGATTACCGCAAAACAATTCTAGGCTATAACTCCTTTAAAATAATCAATGCTCAAGGTGGAACAGGGGAGATGACTGAGCTGAATGACTCTATTTCAGACATGAAGAATCATGGTGGTGGCTATTTTGTTGTGAATGATAATTTAAACAACGCTATTACGACTTGGATTGTAGAATCGCAAGACAAATCCGCAGAGGAGTTGGTTGGCAGTGATACGTACAGAAACCTTATTCAAGCGTATGCAGAATCAGGTGTACGAGTATCGTTTCAACCATTTGAAGTGACGCCAACATTACCTAAAGAGTAAGGTGGATACGACGCAAAGAAAAACGGCCCCATACGTATGAGGCCGTTTGCGAGCTCAGTGGTGAGCCTGGAAGTCTAAACGTCAATGCGGACAGCAGCTCCTTGCGTGCCAAATTTCTCAAGATACAAGTCAGCCACTGCAGTAATTTTTTCTCGATACGACAGCGCAAGCATGGTAATGCGGAGCTCTGCACTATTTGAGCGAGACGGGAAGTCAACTCGTGCTACCTTACAGGGCGCTTCGCCTGATCCGACAATGAGGTCCTTGAGCAAACCAAAAAATGTGTCGCTCGGACTTACCGCAGGCATCGTTTGGATACAGGCGTGGTTGTTGCCATCTACGTGGTACTCAAGACCATACTTACGGAGCTCCTCGTTCAGGAACGTAACCATGGTAGCGGGGCTGACCCCAAACGTTACGACAGTCGTCATGGTTTTGATCTCCAAAAGGTTTACAGAGACGTCTGGCAGGTAGAGTACACGTAATCCACTTGCGAGTCAAAATGCTAGTTTGAGAAACAAAATTTTAAGTACAATAAATCCAAGAAATGTAATTCGAAACTTAGAACAACCCAGACGTCACTCACACACATGTACGCGAGGTTTAGCTTAGGTACGCAATAGACCAGAATCAACTTAGCCTCCATTGCACATTCGCAATATCATTTACTGAATACAGTACGCAGGGGACCTGACCCCATACTCTATGTCGAAAAGCGATTGTGCGTACGTTTGGTAGTAAACATGCCAACCGTCGCACAATCGCGCCGATCTTTTGCGACATAGACAGCGGGGCATGAATGCGTAGCTGTCTGTGTCGCAAAAGATATATTGTGCGACATTCAGTAATCCATTAAAGCGAGCGTTAAAGCCCTATCCCCTCACGTGACCACTTAAGAACGTACGAAAACAAAGGTCGGCGAATTTTGCCGACCTTACCTGCTTCATTATGCGTAGTCACTACGGTTGCCTTACATTCGCTTCTGTCGTTACTCGAATTCTACAATCGGTATCAGCTTGGATACAGCAAGTGGTTGCACCAGCGCCACATGCCCCCCCCTTTTCTATCACTACCTGGTAGCTGAAGGCAGAAGTGAGTAGCGGAAGTGTATAAGCTGCACGTCTGTGTCGAAGAGCTTGAACGCACACCGCTTCGACAACAGACACACTGAGGCCACTTAGCAGTAGTACAGGAAACGGCTCTCCAAGCCTCTCATGCTGACCAGCCGGCACACACAGAAATTTTTCTTTTTCTGCTAGACAATTCATCTGCCTATCGACTCCTCTGTAGACTATCTAGTAGACAGTGAGTTACACGTGCTGTGCACACATATCTGCAGTGTAACAGCCACGACGACATCAGCTGGCTCCTTGGTTACTTTTGCGAACAAAGACCCACTTGGGGTGTAGGGCAAAATCACGATTCAACTCATCACTTTGTTCTACTTCGCCCGCAAGATTCCGAATCGACACAATTGTTGCAACATAAAAGGAATATACTTGCTCTCTCACTTGATACGTTGCTTCCGCTTGAACCTGGTATGTAATCTCAAGCAAAAATGCATCACTGGTTTGCATACTCACCATTTGGCACTTTTCAAAGAGAGTCTCCGGGTCTAACGTGTTAAAACCAATAAGACTCTGTCTGTCACCACACATCATGAATGGTTTATACGCGATAACTGTTCGCGTAACCTGCTCACTTAGTGGTATATCAACTATCCTTTCTTCTGCCCATACCTTTTGGGTAAAGAGTGTGTTCAGTATAAGTAAAGTAAACATTAGCAATACATGCAGTGAGCGTATTTCTCTTCTTCCCACAATAGTCTCCTTGATACTTTGAGGACTACTCTAGTTTCAAATGTAACAAGCTCTCGTATTAACGTCAAACAGTCATGCGAAAGCTAGTCAAACTGGGCAATAATTCCGCCTAAGAGACGTTCAACAATCCGGTCATACCCCACTTGTTGTTTGGAAAAATAAATATTTCGGGTTCCACCTCGAGACAAAGCTTCTGCTATTTCTGAATGCTTATGTAAGTAGCTTGCGAGCTTCATAGGGATAATTTCCGCTTGTGAAAAAACCATTAGTTGTTCGCCGTAGCGATTGGTAAGTGGCTCCTTAAGGAGTGTATAGTGGGTGCATCCGAGCAAAAGTGAATCCCCTCCCCTAGCTATGAGTTCGTCAACCATCGGACAGACTTCCTCTACCGCTTCCTCTAACTTACCCTGCTCTATGAGTGGCACGAGTTGGGGCGTTGCAATAGAAACAAGTTCTGGCGCAGTAGCAAACTTAGCAAACTCTCGGTCGTACTTACGAGACTCCACCGTACGCTTGGTGGCAATAAGCACTGCACGTTTGGCGTTACAGTCTACTACCTCCTCTACCATCGGGATAACGACACCGAGAATCTTTCGGTCAGGGTACTCACTTGGTAAAAAGGTGTCTTGTAGTTGTCGTAGTGTTTCTGCTGAAGCAGTGTTGCAGGCAATAATGACCAAGAGGCAGTCCCGTTCAAAGAGATGCTCCATCCCCTGCTTTGTGAGCTCATATATCTCCTCTTCTGTTTTATCACCATACGGCAGGTTAGCGGTGTCCCCGTAGTACTCGTAGTCATACTCAGGCAGGTGTGTAGCAACTGCCTTTAGAATAGTCAGTCCCCCGAGTCCAGAATCAAAAAATCCTATTTTCATTTACTCTAATGTACACCACCACCCCACACTCCACAAAATCATACGCTGTATGTACCTCTTTTACGCTATATCGGTACCCCCAAAACCTTTCATTCGAATGAAAGGTTTTACAAAGTGACGAATCTACTCCCCTCCCCTGTTAGCTATTTGGTCTATGTATATAAAAAGAAAAGGCGCGACTTATTAGGTCGCGCCCGGGGCCAGCCTAAGCTAGCGGTTTGGTCAGTTGTGCCCGGAGAGCTCGTTCATCGTGCCGAGCTGACGGATCTGCTCGAACGAGACTTCGAAGTCGGGCAGACGCTCGACCACGTCGCCATGACCGAGCTTGGACCCACCGCGCAGGACCCAGAGTGGGTTGCTCGCCGTCGGCGGCGAGACGATCGAGAAGGGCTTCTCTTTGCCCCTCAAGAGCACCGCTGGGGTGCTGCGCACACCCTCCGCCAGCAGACGCTGGTAGTGGGCGATGAGCCGCTGCTCCGGATCCACCAGTCGGAGCATGTTCGCGAGCGTTTTCGCTGCTCGATTGTGCGGGCGTGCAACGAGCACGCCCGGCTGGAAAGTCGTGTATGCCATCAGGCGCCTCCAAGAACTATTGTTGCGGTATCTACACCTATTTTGCCATGTACTCTACACCTGTCAAGCACCCAGGTACTCTACAACGTAGACTGAATCAACCGCGTCGTCGACCCCTTGCCGGGTAGACCAGGTACCGATATGCCACGGTGTCCAGAACGCCGCTACTCGAACGAACTGAGCGAGCGTCACCACCCCCACGAAGCGAGGAAGTAGAAAGAAGTCCCAGGGCTGCTCGCGTAAGTGCGCCCACTGCCTGATAGTGAACGTCGCCATCATGCCGAAGAAACTAAGGAACACCATCGCCGACAGTGGCAGGAGCATCTTCTCGTTGCTCGCAAAGAGCGAGTAGAACCACCCCAGCACAAGCGCGACGCTGGCATGACTAATTAGGATGTCCGTTACGTAGTGGTACAGCACAAACTTTTTACGCCACAGCCACGTCTCAGGACCGAAGAGGGTCCGTTGTACGTAGCCTTGCGAAGACGTACCCCAGCGACGCCACGTGCGCCACAACTTACGGTAGGTATCAGGGACAAGGGTTTTCACCCCAGCTTCCAGCACCAGTACCGTACGATAGTTCTGTCGCAAGATGCAGTTGGTAATCGCGCGATCGTCACCAGCTTTACACTTCACTGACCAGCGCTCATAGAACGGAAAGTGGAGCGTCGGCCGAAGACCCGTCCAGACTTCATTCGGGAGTTCATGTACGATGAACTCCTCTACCAGCACTGTACGCACCATGTACAAACGACCAGGTAAACAGCCCACCTGGCCATGCCGACTGCCCGCCGCCATCGAAGACTTGAGGCGAGCATTCTCGAGCCAGTCGCTGATACGCTCCGGCCCGGTACCCACCTTAAGGCAACGCTGAGCAGTCGTCGCACCACCCACCACCGGGTTCTCAAACTCATACGCTAGATACGCCATTACCCAGTCATGGTCACAGACCGTGTCAGAGTCCATCAGCGCGAGTCGGTCATAGAGAAGACCGCGTTCGCGAGCTAACCTGACTCCGTTTGAGAGGTTCAGTCGCTTATCGCGAGCATTCGTTATGTAGACAAGGTCTGCGTAGCACTTCGCAATCTCCAAGCACCGACGGTCGTCGGGACTTGGGTTGTTTGGGTCGTCGATGGCATCCATGATCACGATGATGGCGTGCTTTCTGAGTCCCTTCTGTGCCCGCAACTTGCGCATAGCAAGCTCGAACACTTCAGGATCCTCTTTAGCACACGTGACGATAGTGGTCGCGTCGTGTTTACGCTTATGGACATGCACTGCGTGACGTCGCCGTGGTGCTACAACGTCACGTTCGTGCTGCTCGTAGAGCCAACCCTCAAAGCGACGATGCGCCATCACTCCGGCAATCAAAAACCAAATAACAACAAACCAGCTTATAACCCCCTTCAGGAAGAGGTCGTAGTAGACTTTACCCATTTCCCCTCCCTTCAGGTTTGATTACACTGCGTGCTTTCTTTCATCACTCAGCGTCCGTCACCCCCAGCGTTGAAGACGAGTCCGCTCGTGCAGCGAGGATCTTCGTCGCCGTCGAAATGAACACGATACTCGCAACCAGTCTGGTACGAGACACTACCCCAATCGAAGCGTGTCCGCGGCAGTTGGAAATCAACAACGTGTCGAATTCCAGGAGCCAGGTACGCTTCGTCGGGAGTGAATGCACCACTCAGAGAAGCATCAAAGCCGTGCTTCGCAGGCAAACCAAACAACTGTCCGGCCGGCCAACGAATACCTTTCCGCGCCACAAAGCGTGTGAACGCACCCGAACTGTCATCAGACGCATCAGCGTCAAACTCGACGCCGAAACCGGCAGTGACAAAGATAGACCACGGGGATTCGATTTCCGCAGTCACACCGAAACCCTCGGTGGTAACACGCGGCGTCAGAGGTGGAGCACTGTAGACAGGCACTGTTGCGGTACGTGCGCCGAGTTGTTCTGGCGCCGAAACTGGTACTTCTACCACTCGTACTTCACTTAGCGCTGATTCGCGCTCCTTGAAGCGCCGGACAAGATCCTTCAGCCACGCCTTACCTTCATCAGTTGGGAAACCCCAGACAATCGGAACGGTGTTTGATGCTGCTCCGACTGGAACAGTACCAAAGTAGAAGGTCACGATGTCGACTTGCGGATACCAGACCAAGATGGAGGCAAGCATTTCCTCGTACCACGGTTCACGTGGTCCGCACAGACCGCTTGTCGCGACCTCTGCCAAGTTGATTGGTTTTTTCGTCAGGGCAGCCAGTTTATCGTAGGCCGGCCCAAACTTCTCCGCAAATAGCTCTCGCTTGGTTCGCAGAGCTGTGGTACAACCCCGATCGTAGTTTGAGACAGCATACCCTGCAACGAGTGGATCGATACGTGGAAACCACGCGTCGATGTCACCCATCACCTGCTGTTTGCCGTCGAGGCGGTTAGGGTTAAGAAGAAAGTCAACCGGCGCTTTGGCGTCGTAGAAAATCTGACGCACATGTTCGTACGCCAAGATAAACGACTCGACGGAGTTGCCTTCGGCATAGATACCCCAATCGAACCAATCACCATCGAACTCGTGAAAGACGTTGACGTAGACACGCCGTCCGTCGCGAGCAATCTCGCTCGCAAGGATACGGAGCTGTTCATCATACTTCCCGCCGATGATCTCGGTATGGTTGCCCTTGGCACGATTGCCGTTTTCGGAGCTCGTCTCACTTCTCTGAGCACTACTCTCGTCCGTACCATTGAGAAGTAGAGTGACGATTACCGTCTCGAACCCTTTGTCGAGATATTCGACCTGCACCCAGTCGTACGGATTCTTCACGTTCGCTGGTGAAAGCAAGTTGTAGTAGACGGTTGGAATCTCCACACCATATTGCTCCATCAGAGCTCGGTGCTCGACACTGCTCCACTCCAGGTCTTTCGCAAGGCCGAAGCGAACCTCGGCCGAGACCGGTGATGCCAGCCCGCTTGAGGCGAGCAAACAACCGAGTACTCCTCCATACTTACAGTTATCAAAGAACCTCATCGTTCTCCCCCTTCTGCCGATTCTACGGCTCTAGATATAGAGAATTATGACCACAGGATGCGGTCATTCCGAGCCCCAAAGTACCTATATTTTAATGATTTGTCAAGGTAGACGCTAAACTTCCGGTTCTAGTTCAGGAGTCGGTTCTGGCGCTGGTTCTAGTGCTTCTGGTTCTGGTTCTGGGACAATTTCTTCTGGCTCTGGTTCTGGCATTGGTTCTACTTCCGGTTCAGGCTCTTCTTCTAGAGTAGGTGCTGGCTCAGGTTCCGGTTCAGGAGTTGATTCTGGCTCAGGTGGTACTATCCCCTGCTCCGCTTCTAGGGCTTCGATGCGGGCTTTGAGTTCTTCATTTTGTTCTTCGAGTATCTCTACTTTCGTTTCAATACCGGTTACCATTGCAAAGAGTTCCTTGATTGCATTCACTACCGCAGCCAGGATAGGTCGGTCGGAGAGTGTGAGATAACCACGACTATCCTCTGCAACCGCTTCCGGTATGGAAGCGAGTATATTTTGAGCTGAGAACCCAGTGTAGACGTTTTGCGTTTCCATTCCACTGGTTGCATTCCATTTGTACTTAATCGGTTCAATACCAAGTATGGCACTTAGTCCAGAGTCAAAAGTGTCTTGAATGTCCTTAAGGCGTTCGTCAGAAGAAACGGTGACATTGCCATCAGTGTCGGTAATAAGGTTTGCGCCAGCACTACCAAGCGAAGCGAAGCGTACCGTGCCTGTGGTCGTGAGTTGAGCGGAAGGCGTAGTAGTCCCGATACCGACGTTGCCAGTAGAAGTGATTGTGAGGCGCACATTGTCTTCAGCAAACCCACCGACGCGGACAGAGAAGGTATCAGTACCGCCGTTTGCAACACCACCATTTGTCATGATTACAACTCCTTCAGAGCCAGAAAAGGCAGTTTGATTGGCTAAACCGATACCTGAATTATTTGAGCCACTGAGGAAAATTCCTCCTTCGGCTCCGTCATCATTTCTTAAGGTGAGCATGGTTGCTGCTGATCCACCAGTACTGGTATTTTCAAGGAAAATTCCTGGCGTGGTACTTGAGTCAACATTGTGAGAGACGGTAAGTTTATATGCTGGCGAAGAGGTGCCGATGCCGACGTTGTCGCCGCCAAAGAATATATCTGAACTACTGGCGGTCCAGAGATTACCACCGCCACCAACAAAGTTGAAGGCTCGACCCTCGGAGTAGAGAGTGGCGATGTCGGTGAAACAGTTGTCGAGGCTACCGAGTGCAGTCTGACTGACGAAGACACCACTTGCATCATACTCAATAATGTTAGGACCATTTGAGTAGTAATAATGACCGTCACCATTGAAGGGTCCGTTAGCAAGATATAGGGGTCTTTCTCCGTAGGTACTTGAGGTACAAAGGATGCTATCCGGCCAACCAGATACCATCGAGCTTCCGCCACTACCGCTGCTACTAGTGGCGGCAGTTGTTTGTAGTGTGCCATCGGCAAAACGGATTCCGCCGGTTGTTTCAATTACACCAACAACAGTAAGTTTACTTGAAGGAGTGCTGGTACCAATCCCAACGTTGCCGCCGTCAGGGTTAAAAATAAGTACTGGATTTGCACCATCTGTTGAGACACTTAGGAAAGTACGAGAACTCGTAGCATCATAAACATTGAATTCCGCTTGTGAACGCCGGGAATTAAAAGCCCCATTAATCCAGTCAGTCTCAATACCAAACACTGGTGTTTGTTCGTAAGAACCGGAATTTTGACCAAGCAGCACAAGAGAATGTCCTTCTTCAATCGCGTTAGAGACTACAGCTGATCCGATGTACGTGGTGTTACTTGCAGCGAACGCAGAGTAATTATAAAGAAGCGAACCAATCGCATTAGTGTTTGGTTTAAATGTTTGGGAAAGGCGACCAAGCACGTTGGTGTAATCAAAGTTGTTGGTAGTACTGTCAGCACCAACAGCCACCGAGTGAGAACCAGCAAAAGCATTTAGTCCAATTGCCGTAGCATGAAATCCATTTGCACTCGCACCAAGTCCCAGCTCCAATTCTTCGTTGGTACCAGTTTCTTGCTTAAGAAGTTGTTGACCGTTAAATAGAAGCGCGCCAGTCATGTTGATATCACCAGAGACGGTCAGACGACTAGTTGGAGTGCTGGTACCAATCCCAACGTTGCCTCCAAGTGCTACCACCAAAGACGAAGCCCCACTGGCGCCCACGCGCATGGTGCCGAAACCGTCAACATTTAAATTATATATATCAGAAGTGGTACCGATAGACACCGTTCCGTTACCATTAACTAAGAATGAATTAGCCCCATTAGCCCCAACCCGCATGGTCCCGGTACCGTCAACAGTGAATGTGTGGTTTTGGGTTGAGGTAGCGATACTAACAGAATTGCTAAACGTTGCTTCACCAGTACCTAAAAAAGTCAGTAAGTCGGTGGTGTTTGAGCGAATACCAATACCCCCACCAGTAGTTTTGAGGTAACTGGTGGTGTTACTCCCATCCCAGGAGAAGCCAATCAGGTTACTTTCGTCAGGAGAGAAGACAGCGAGGGTTGGTTGGTGCGGGACGGTACGCGCGTCAGCCATTGAGATGGCCCGCGCTGTCGCTGGAGCACTGGCTGGAAGTCCCATCGCAATAATCTGTCCAAAAGCACCCGGGGCGAAGTTTGGAATGTTTATCTTGGTAGGTATCGAGACTCCGGTTGGGGTGAGGTATGAAGTCGTTGTGTCACCAAGAAGGTTGAGGGTAGTCGCTCCGATACTTCCTGCACCACCGACAGTTAACACGTAGTTACCAGTGGTAGTGGTACCAATGCCGACATCTCCCGTGGCCGAGATACGCATTCGCTCAGTATCATTGGTACCAAAGATGAGTGCCCGGTTAGCAATGTTACCGATTGCCAAATCACTGTTGCGTCCGCTGTTGTGGACGACAAAAGCAGTCGTACTCGATGCAAGACCCATCAGTGCAATATCGCTTTGACCAATGTATATCTCACTGACATCACCAAAGAGACGGAGCCAGTTGTCACCTGTTTGCGTACCATCTCCGATATCAAGCTTGTTTGCTGACACTGAGGTATCGATGCCAAGAGTGCCAGCAAAGATACCGTTGCCGTTCACACCGAGGTCAACATTTAAATCATTGGCGGTACCGATGGAGACATTACCACTAGCATGGATACGCATCCGCTCGGAAGAGTTAGTACCAAAGATAAGTGGCTGGGGGTTCAGGTTGCCTATTACTAGTGGGAAGTTGCGATACACGTCTTGCATAATGAAGGCCGCGGTTCCAGCACCAAAGCCGAAGTGTGAGTTGGCTGACTGTCCTATTAAAATGTCTGTGGTCGAACCAAAGTTACGCATCCACTGCCCGCCAGTAGCCGTGCCGTCACCTACCTGGAATTGGTACTCAGGGAACATGGTCCCAATACCTACCCTGCCGGTAGTTGAACTAGCAGTTAAAACTGGTGAGTTGGTACCTACCCTGAGACCGCCCCAGACGTCGAGCGTGTCTCTTGGTGTCGTGGTGCCAATAGCGAGACTAGTGCCATCAAAGACAAAGTTAGACGAGTAGTCGTAGTTAGTCCCCCCCGCGTTGGTAAACGGAATCTGGTTGTCGGTGCCGAAGGCAACACTGGTGCCACCAAGACCGAGGGTGCTCGTCGCCACCCACCTCGTACTGGTACCGGTCGTCTGGAGGACCATACCAAGAGAACCGGCAGAATTACTCGTGTCTCGATAGGCTCCACTAAGAGAAAATGCCGACAATGAGGAAGTGCCACTCACTAAAAGTGTGCCGTCGACAGTGAGTCTATTTGAAACTGAAGTGGTTCCTATAGCTACATTCCGTCGCGCAAATAGGTCGTCACCTAGAATACTGGTACCGTTCACAAAGAGAGCTGAAGAAGAGGCCCCGTTGGTTGCGTTTGCGCCGCTCGCACCCGCACTGACAGTTAAGCCAGCATTCACTAAGAGTGACTCAATACTTGTATACCCCGCATCAGAAACTGACAAAAATGAATAGCCATTGGAATTGCCAGTAAAAAAGGTCGGGTTACTATACTGATACGTGCTTAAACTATCATTTGTATCATCGATGTACGCAATTTGGTTAGCACTTAGTGCCACTAAGGATGGGCCTGTGGTATTGGTAATTGCGAGCGAGTTTCCGACCTGACTCCAAGTACTGCCGTTCCATTCGTAGACGCGGAGACTGTCGTTAGAACTGTCTATAAAAGCTACACGAGTAGGACTTAGTGTTGTTAAAGAAGGATTGCTGTTGCCGGATATATTTAAACCACTTCCTACCTGACTCCAAGTACTGCCGTTCCATTCGTAGACAACGAGATTGTCATTGGTACTCTCAATAAACGCAACGCGATTAGGACTAATGCTGGTAAGTACGGGACCATTCGTACCTCCAATACTGAGCCCGCTACCGAGCTGGCTCCAAGTACTGCCGTTCCATTCGTAGACGCGGAGACTGTCGTTGGTGTCATCTATATATGCAACGCGGTTGGGGCTAAGCGTTGCGAGGGTTGGTCCGTCTACACTGGCAATCGAAAGTCCACTACCGACCTGACTCCACGACTGCGATAGGTTAGCATTTGAGACAGCCAACCTTCCGACTGGAAGGACGGTCCCGATACCAATGTTTCCTGAAGAGAGCGTCGTCCCTGTGCCGTCAACACCGGTTCCAAAAATGAGGTTACCTATATTGAGCTGGTTACTCGCCGTCGTAGAAGCCGTCTCGATGTCGTAGCCAATAACGACGTTGTTGTTGCCAGTCGTGAGAGTGTCGCCGGCGCGGTATCCAAGAAGGACGTTGTTTGAAGCACCATTGATAGTATAGCCAGCGCGGTACCCAATAATAGTGTTGTTAAGCCATGACAAATTGGTTGCTCCGATTCCAGCGGCGGCTTGCGCGCCGATAATGACACTATCGCTGGTACTAGTAGCACCTTGTCCCGCTGCAAAACCCATAAAGACATTTCTCGCACCCGTGAGGATACTTTCCGCTGAGTTGTGTCCAAATGCACTATTGTATGTACCTGCAAGCAGGGCGCCGAGAGAACTGTACCCGAGTGCTGTATTGAAATCACTAGACGTCGAGTTAAACATTGCGAAGCTACCAATCGCGACGTTTTGACCGCCACTCGTGAGCGCTTCGCCGGCACGATGTCCGATTGCGACATTGTTCCCGCCACTGGTGAGAGCTTGGAGAGTCTCTTGTCCAATTGCTATGTTTCGATCGGCCGTAGTCGCGTTGTTAAGTGATAAATTACCGATACCAATATTTTGCTGACCATCTAAGAGTAGTTGTCCGGATTCATATCCAAAAAGTACATTGTCTGTGCCAGTTGTGAGTAGCGCTGCTCCGGCACGCTCACCAAAAGTGAGTGAGTCGTTGGTTGTTGATGCCGTTATAAAGCGGGTACCACCAAAGGCAATACCGTTAGTGCCTCCTAGTCCTAGATTATTTCCGTCATACGTAAAGTTTGCACTGAAAGTAAGTGCGTCACTGAGTTCAAATGGAATCGCCCCGTTGATGGCGAAACTTGCTGGAGTGTCAGTAAGCGAGAGGAAGGTTGAAGCTCCACTAATCCCAAGCGAAGATGTCGCAACCCACTGGGTTCCGACACCGGTCGTTTGGAGCACCATACCTGCGGTACCGGCGTTCCCGCTCGCGTTAAGAGCGCCAGTCAAGTTCATGTTTCCAGCGACGGTGAAGAGGTGTGAAGGACTGGTCGTGCCGACACCGACGTTGCCACCACTTAAAATAGTGAAGCGAGAAGTGTTGTTGGTTTGGAAGCGCAAGTCGTGGTTACTGAAGGTACCGAAGAAAGCCTGGGTGTCTTCGGCACGCATATCGAAGCGGACGTTGTTCGTCGTATCGGTAAAGCGAGCGCCGGCATTACTTTCTGCCGTAATATTGAAAAGTCGACTACTCGAAGCTTGCGAACCGATTGAGACGGTACCACTGGCGTAATACAGTCCGGTCGTGGTCGCTACCCACTTGAGCGCATAAATTGGTGGCGTGAGGTTGCCCCAGTCAGTCCCGGTCTTCACAATCGAGTCATCCTCAATGATGAACCAACCATTCCCTCCACCATCGACATAGGCTTGGGTGACGCCCCAGAGCTGTCCATTGACACGCACATACTCAGCGTTTGTAACTCGCACACCGACGTCTGGCGCAAGCGGTGGTGCTCCGGCGTCATCTACGCCGATAATCTGCGAGAGACCATTGATGATGACCGGCGCTGCCTTAGTGGTTGTCGTACCAATAACCGCTACACCGGCGTACGGTGTTTCTGAGCCACCACCGTTGTTAGCGCCATCGCGACGCGTTAAGAGACCGTTAAAAGTAACGGTGGTGGTGCCAGTTGAGGAAACTCGTACCCCGTGTCGGTCGTTACGGTCGGTTGAAAAGTCGGTGAACATAAGTCCCCCGTTGTTTGAGGCGCCATCGATATAGAGTCCTTCAAGCGCGTTGAAGACCGCGCGTGAGTTGTTAATCTTGGTCTCACCCATCGAAGAAAGGTAGATTCCGCGAAGCGCGTTTCCAACCGCGAGCAAGTCTTCGATGTATGAGTCATTGAGCGCAGTGGCACGGAAACCGTGACCGTCAGCACTGTAGATAGAAAGTCCATTTATGGTGAATCCGCGTGGGTTACCGCCACCAGCACCGACTTCAGCTAAGAAACCGTTTCCGGTTGTCTGCGCGATATCGACATTAATGAGTTTCCAGTCCCGCACCAGACCTTCAAAGTGCACACCATGGGCACCACCGGGAGTCGAACCGCCATCGATTGAAAGGTTTACCAAACGACCGCCGTTGTTATGGTCAGTTTCTCCCGAAATAGTTCGGTCACGGACATGGATAAGTGCTCCGCCCGTAAACGAACCAAAGTCCGCTCGGATACCACTGCGTGGCTCTGACGAGTATGACCAGCGTGAGGCATAGGAACCCATGAGCGTAACTGGTGTATCCAGCACAATCGGCTCGGAGATACGGAACTCACCCATCGGAAACAAAACCGTTCCACCACTAGGACCACAGTCAGCGATGGCGGCCGCAATCGCTTCATCGTTTATGGTGGCGTTGTCTCCTACCGCACCATAGGCTTCCACGTTACAGACCTGACCACCCATATCGAGGAGTTCTGCTCGCACGGTATCAGCCCGCACTTCACCGACCACTGTCAATGCACTCGCCGGCGTCGTGGTGCCAATTCCGACATTACCGGTCAGGCGATACACATTGCCACTACTCTGGGCCCAGTTGCCAGTAGAGCTAGCGGAAAGCACACTACCGTTCCAGTAGAGATCACCGCCGCTGTTATAGAGCATGTTGGCAACAGTGACCGGAGTGAAGTCTGCTAAGAAAATTGCTTCAGTCAAAGTGAGCTGGGCTCGACTGGTTGTAGTACCAAGCGTAAGGGTGTCAGCAAAAATGTCGCCCGTGGCGTTTGTGGTCGTGGAGTAGTTGTTCGTGATGTTGTTTACCGTATCTCCCCCACCTCCGCTACTTGAGGTGTCGGTGTTAATTCGGTCGAGTGTATCCCAGAGGTGCTGTTTGGTCACGATATCGTCTGGGTTCCGACTAACGGACACATTGGCACTCAAGCGAAATACGTTCGTACCCTTCGTGATTTCATCGCGGAGGTTTATATACATGATGAGGTTATGCAGACGCCTGGTGAGTTCGTTGTCGCTCACCCCAGAGTTAAAAACCTGCACCAGTGGAGTTTCTCGTACTACGGCCGTGCTGGTGCCAGCGACAGTTGGTTTGGCGCTACTACCAAAATCACCAAAGTCAGTGTATTTTTCTACACCATCTGGCGTAGCAGTAAGATACGTCTGTGGTTTGGCTTGCACTGTCTCAGTGTCTTCACATATCTCAAGGGGACCAGTGACATAGGTAATTGCCTGACACCATACGGTAGCAAGTTTTGTGGTGAAGGAGGCGCCAAAACTAGTCTGCGGAAGGAACAGTAAAAGGAGTAGTACAGCTATACCAACATACAACCCGGACTGCCTTGACTGCGGGAACATTTGTTAATTATAGCAATGATTTTCCTAGCTATTTTAGCGGTCAAGTGGGTATCTGTTGATAGGTTTTTGACACGAAGTTGGACTGAGTCAAGTAGCTGTCCCGAGGGTTCTGATTTCTTCATATTGCCTGGCTGAGAGCGGGACAATGGAAAGTCGATTCCCCCGCTTTAAGAGTGGGCTGTCCGTCATAATCGACAAGGCTTTTAGCTCGGTCAGTGTCACAATTCTGGTAAATTTGCTCCCAAACGCCACATCAACCGCCAGCCAGCGCGGGTTGTCTGGCGTAGAGCCCTCATCGTAGTACGGGCTTTTAGGGTCAAACTGGGTTGGGTCAGGGTAACCGGCTTTCACCACCGCCATCTCTCCTGCCACCCCCACCTCCTTACAGCTTGAGTGGTAAAAAAGTGCCATATCACCCACTCTAAACTCATCGCGCAAGAAATTCCGGACTTGGTAGTTACGTACCCCGTCCCAGATTGACCGTTTTTTACGCTTGAGGTCGTCAATCCCAAACGTAGCCGGCTCACTTTTCATCAGCCAATAATGCACTGTGTTGTCGGACTTTCTACTCATAGCAAAGGTATAATACCATTAGGATAGTTCAAAGTTAGTCCTAACTACTATTAAAATATATTTTTATATGCTCAATGATTCACAACGAAAGTTAGTCAAGACATACGGAGTTACTCTCGGCAGAATGCTGATGGGAGTGCTCTTTTTTTCTGGCGGTATCAGTATGGCCTTAGGTGGTGTCGAAAATACCGCTGGCTACTTTGCTAGTGTTGGCCTCCCGATGGCCGGGATTCTCGTGTACGCGGTGATTGGCCTTAAGGTGGTCGCTGGCGGGGCGCTCATGGTTGGCTATCGGACAGGCCTTGCTGCAGGATCCTTGATTATTTTTACCCTCCTTACTATTCCGATTGCTCACGGGAGTATCGAGGACATAAATCTCTGGAAGAACCTTGCCATCGTTGGTGGTCTCCTCTACGCGTTGGCCTATGGTGCGGGCGAAGGGTGGAGACTCAAGATGTAATGTAGCTTTCCCAGGTAACGAAAAAGCCCCCGAAGGGGGTTTTTCAGTGGAGAATATATGTTAGAGAGAAGCAAGTTCTCTTGACCAGCATGATGCTGATGCGTTCCAAGGTTGTGTCCCCTGTCGCTCATAGAGAGTTCGCGCGTACTTCATGTTGTCGTAAATATTTTCAAGATTTAAACCAAGTTCGGCAGCAGTTTTGGCATGGTAACCAGTATTGATCTGCATCACTCCAGTATCTCGACTATCCACTTTTCCACGGAGTACTGAACCATCTGTCAAAGTGTGCTGAAATGTGGATTCACACTTCGCAACTTGAATCATAACGGGAATGTCACTAAAGTATTCGCGAACGATTGCCTCAGTGTTTTCCGGTGTCACTTTTAGTTCTACAGTGGCAACTTCCTCCTGTATTGTCTTCACACTTCCGTATGAAGCTTCTGCCTGTGCGAAAGAACCAGCTGCAGTTACAGCCATAAAGGCTGAAATGACGGTGGATAAAATAAGCCAAGTGTCTTATCTGATATATGCCAGCTTCTGCTGACAGCCGGACAATAGTAGCACAATTCCCGGGTATTTATTACTATAGCATATTTTTATTACTATGTCAATTATTCTTCGTGCATATATGCTTAGAATACCTATGTTTTAAGCCATTTTAATCATAGATTTTAAAATTTATAGTGCACTTAACCACGCTAAAAAAGCGTGAGTAGGCTTATCCCCGCTTCTTTACCTCACGCATGGTCAAAGTCAAATCGTGTGTGCTATTTTTAGGTAAAGAGGAGTTCCTCACAGTATAAAAGTCGCAGGGAAAGCGCCAATAGTTCGTTGTCACCCTTACTCGTGAGAGGAATGCCAACATGTCTCCGAAGTACGCTCTGTCAGTCCTGGCCTGCCTTCTTAGCACTGCTTCAGTGGCCGACCAGCCCATCAACCCAGCCTACGTCAAGGAAAACTACACGTTTGTGGGTGGATATATTTGCCCCCACTTTTCCAAGCAGAGTGCCCTCGGGCTCTGTCAAGACTACGTCGACCCCGTCGGTACCACTGTGGTGGTGTTTTGGGACAACGCGGAGCCACAGGCTATTTTCCAGTTCGTGCGAGCTGGTGAATATGTACTCTTGTGGCCACTTGGTGAAGCACTCTGAAACCGCTTATGTAGCGAGAAAGGATGTCTGTCATGTGTACACAAATCAGACTGGCGGTTGGCTTGGTGGTTCTTTGCTTTCTTCAAACTGCCTCCGCTCAAGCCAATGACGTGTTACCCGCAGTTGGTAGCGTCGTCAAGAAGTTTACCTACCGAGTACCGCTCTGTGATACACCAGCCCAGGTGAAGGAATGGCTTTCGCTCTATAGCGAGAGTGGCTCACTTGAAAACAAACCAGCTGGGTGCTACATGGTCACGTACACCAGAGGTGGCACTATTGAACTAGAACGACTTCCCGACGTATTTCAAACAAAGCGAACGGTCTGGACCTTGGCTAGCGTTTCCATACCGGCCGCTCCCACCGAGCGTTTCTATTCCTGGTTTGCCAGAGAAAACGACCCAGCGCTATAGCAGAGAGCCCAAGAGAAAGCGAAACACCTAGGTAGTATTTTCTACCTAGGTGTTTTCTTTTGCTTACTACACCTGGAGTGAGAGAAGGGCCATGGCTCCATACAAACCACCAACGTCTTTAAGCGACGCGTCGAGAATGAGTGGGCACTCAGCTACGTCCCCCACTACTTCGTTGGTGTGACGAATAATATCTTCGAGCTTAATCCTTGGATCGCCGACAATCATCGAGCCGCCGAGCACTATTACGTCTGGGGACCAATAGAGAATGGTGTTTCTCAGTCCATGAGCGAGGTAATACGCGAGCTGGTCCCAGAGCGCATCTTCTTGCGGTATTTCGTACGGCTCAGATCCAGTACGGTTCTTTATAGAAGCACCAGAAACTAGGTTCTCAAGCGTTGGCTCAATGTCTTCCCCTAAAATAGTGTGATCTACGTCGAGTATTTGGTGCCCTGGTTCAAAGCCAGTTGAGTAATCATCAACCGCACCGTTTTCAATTTTCACCCCACCCACACCGGTTGAAACCGTGTGGTACACCACGAGCTCATACCCTTTTCCGGCGCCAAAGTGTACTTCCCCGAGACCGACAACGGCCGTGTCGTTTTCCAGAATAACCTTGGACTTAAGTAACTTCGAGAGAAGTTCTGCAAACGGTTCGTCAATCCAGCCGTCAAGGACGTTGTCGTAAACGATGCCTGTTTTATCACTATTAAGGGTACCTCGGATACCGCCAGCAATACCGCGAACAGGCTCGCTTGTGAGCGCCTTGACGGCCTTAGCGATTTCGACCGCTCCTTCTTTGGCGGTCGTTGGGGTTTTAAACTTGACGACTTCACCGATAGTTTGCAGGTCAGAGGAAAGAGCGACTCGTGTCTTAGTGCCTCCAATGTCAAATAGTACGTACGTCATAGTGCTTAGGCTATTCTACTATAGGCGCTATCGTTTGGTTAAATATAGCTGAGGTTTTTTGTGCATAGCTTTCAATGCTGTTTTTGTAGTACGGTGGATGCGCCAGCTGAATTTTACCCACCACAAAGTACGCGACGCTGATAACGGCGCCGTAGTCAGCAGTTTCTCTAAGCGGAATGTGGAGGCGATGTTTTGGAATACCGTAGTGCTCGTTTTGAACACCAATACTAATCGTCAGTTCGTCGGGTGACTCAATCACGTTTTTGGCGTGCTTCATTTCCTCTTCGGTGAACACTCGTCCAACCACCATCGGTCCAAACAGTTCATCGAACTTAGTGCGGACCATACTAGTCGCATACGCAAACTGGGTTGGCAGAATAATGGTGAACGCTCCATAGGATTCAAAATTTCGAAGCAATACTGGCGAGACTTTTTCTTCAAGGTGAGACAAAATCTGCGCCGGGTCTTCACCGGTACTGCCGAGTATCATGCTCAAGTAGGTAGAGGTGTTGTAGGTATAGGGTTCGCGATTTTTCGGGTACACATGCACCTGCTCGGGAGCGAGGTACTGAAGCGCGAGCGGATTGCGGTTGTTTGTGAGCAAGATAACTTCTTTGCCGAGTGCTTGGGCCATCTTCGCCATACAAACCGCATGCTTACCACCTGAGGCACTAATGATAACTACTTGTGAAAAGTCATCATACTTTTTTAATGCTTCTTCATAGGTATTTTCGTCAGCAAAGTACGCGTTGTTATTACGGAGCAAAATCTTACCGGTAAAAAAGGCGTTGCCACTCCCGATGAGAAGTTGCTTGATTTCGGTGGAAAAATGAACAGATGGATATTCAGTTTGCGCGAGTAAGGTAAGCGCTCCCACCACAACGGTATCAAGTTCAGGAAGAGACTGTAGGTCAAACGAAGCTAGTCGTTGTAGTACGTCATCCTTCATACTATATCTGGACTATTCGCTTACAGTCAACGTTTTTGAGGATGTATTTATAGGCTTCGTCGATAGAGTCAACCACGACAAATAGTTCCAGGTCTTCTTCATTAATAGCTTTATACTTTTTAAGCATCTGTTTCTTGATCAGGTCAATAAACGGATTCCAAAAGTCTGCCCCATAGAGAACAATCGGAATTTTTTCAATCTTCTTGGTTTGGACTAGGGTGAGCATCTCAAAGAGTTCATCGAACGTACCAAAACCACCCGGGAAATAAATATACACCTCAGACGCAAAGGCGAGCATCACGCGCCTGGAGAAGAAAAAGTCGAAGTTGAGTGACTCAGTCGTGTATGGATTGAGTTTTTGTTCAAATGGAAGCTGGATGTTGAAGCCAACTGACTTCCCTCCTACCTTAAATCCACCGACGTTGGCCGCTTCCATAATACCGGGACCGCCGCCAGTGATAATCGTGAAGCCTTTTTTTGCTAACATGGCGGAAAGTTCTTCTGCGGCTTTGTAGTAGGGGTCTTTCGGGTTGGTGCGGGCACTCCCATAGACTGTAGCCGCGAGTCCATGCTTACGTAGTATTTCAAACCCTTGTACAAACTCCGACATGATACGGAAGATACGCCATGACTGTACGGCATCACCTTCGGTACCTGTTGGGTCAAGTAAGTCAGTCACTATTCGACAGTGGTTGGTGTTCTTATTTTTATGTACTTTTACCTTACTACTCTGAAAAAATTTCATACTAGTACCAGTGTACCACTTCCCCCTTAGTCCACTTTATAAAACGTGTATATAAGTTAGTAAACTCGGATACTAATAATAATCGCAAGAGTTGGTATCAAACCAATTGCAGAAAGCAGTACTGCTTTTACAAGTTTAGCTGTATTCCCCGATTTATATGCAGCAAAAATAAATCTAGGAATGATTATCCACGCTACGAGAGAAGTCAAAGCAATTAACACAAGAAGGTATTCTACTAAGTTTAACGGTATCACTCTTGAAGACTTACTTACGTTGGCAAGTCCTGCTAAACATAAAAGAATTGCTGGCAAAACCACTAGATATTCATCACGTATGAGAGTCTTTTTTAAGTTCATAAACTATTTATCATTTACCACGGTACTGCAAACTGCTCAAACTCAGGAAGCAACTTTTTTCCATATAAAAGCCGCTGGGCAACTTCTGCATGACAGAGTGCTCCTGTCAGTGCATTGTGTGGTTCTGGTTCGCTCGGGATACCGCAGTAGTTTAAGACTGCGTCTAGGTCGAGACTCGAGCGACGGTGTTGCTCGTCTATTGGGGCTGGGAGTCCGCGCATCACCATGTGCATAAAACACAGTGTGTGCGTGTCGATAGTGCGATGCGCCAGGTCCCACGAAATTCCGGCTCGACCCGCTCCTACCCGCAAAAAGTCTCTATCGAACGACGGGTTCTGACCCGTAATAGTGCGGTCAGCCAAGTGTTGCGACCACTCGAGAAACCGGGTTACCAGTTCTGCTTCGGTCATTTTGGTCGAGTCAGTCACCTGCTCCAGCGTAAAGCCATTTACGGCCAGCGCATCGTCCATGATGTGTGCTCCGTCCCACACCCGACACTCACCATAAAAGCGATGCTCGGGATTACTCAAATCAAGCGCTCCGATAGACACTATCGAATGCTTATGCGGATCTACGCCACTGGCTTCTATGTCGACAACAAGCATAGAGATTATTCGTTATTTTTTAACACCAGCATGCGCTGATGATGAACATAGGCAAAGGCGGCACCAAAGTAGATAAACGATGTCGAAACATACACCCACAAAAGTATAATGAGCACCAAACCCGCGGTACCAAAAAACCCCGGTACCGGCATAAGAGCAATATGCAGTGCCAC
The DNA here is from genome assembly GCA_041742075.1 of Minisyncoccia bacterium. GTDB lineage: Bacteria > Patescibacteriota > Minisyncoccia > Phycocordibacterales > UBA918 > OLB19. The sequence continues at coordinate 6,496 of JBGSJJ010000016.1, read as the reverse complement.
CGCAGTTTTTGCCATCACAAAACAAAGCGACGCTATAAACGCTCCGTACATCCGACTCTCAAGCGAGGGTACGACGCCAAGTGGCAAAAAACTATAGAGAATAGTAAAGAGCACTGAAAGAGACATGAGATACACACTCCCCAGCGCATAGACCTTAAACATAGAGCCTTCAAAGAGGAGCGTAAAGAAGAACTCGGTTGCTACGAGGACAATGATAAATACTTGCAGAATAAGCACACAAATAAGTGAGCGAACGGTCTTCCGCCAAAGAACACTCATTCCTCCATGGGGTAAGCCCCAGATTTGGTTGATACCAGCCGTCAGTGAATTGAAAAAAATAATGACCGCAATCGTCAAAAAAATAAAGCTGGTAATCGAGACCCCAGTTACCACTGGTGAGTGGCTCATGTTAACCACCGCTTCAGAGAGAAGTGGGACGATTTCAGGCACGATACCATTCCCCCACGAGACCAAGACTTCGGTGGCAAGACGGTCACCGTACAAGATACTTACCACATAGAGTGAAATAAAGATGAGTGGAGCAATCGCAAACATAGCATAGTAGGACACGGCTGCTGCCATAGTCTCGGCACCTTCTTCAAACCAACGCACTAGCGCATCTCTAAATAATTCTATAAACCCATTCATATCACTTTACACTTACGTATTTTTTATATTCCTTTGCAATTGGCCGCTTCGGTATACCCTTGGCTGTATGCCTCTTGCTTAGAACTAAAGTATACTTTATTTTCTTCTTTAATTTGTCCGGCACCCGGACAAGTCAGCAAATGAAACTTCGTACCATTTTTAGAACCAACGTACTCCCCCGTCTCCGCTCCAGCAGACTGACTCGCTGGCTCCGAGTTCAAGCTGGCTCTCGTTGTCGTCTCTACCTTAATTTCGCTCGTTTTTACTTCACTTGCTGGCAGACTGGCCGTCATAGCGCTACCCGAAAGCACTGGACTTGCGACCGAAAAACGCCCTAAACCAAAGGATATGACTGCCACCAGGAGTACCACCACTGCCATAAAGACCGTCTCATCAACCAGTACGGACTTGAATTTAGACCAGATATCTTGTATACTCTGCCTCATTGTATTTTCAATATAGTATAACGTAATCATATGGCAACAAAAAAGGCCGCGGGAACAGCTAAAAACCTGCGTGACTCACAACCAAAATACCTCGGCGTAAAGCGCAACAATGGGCAAACCGTGAAAACCGGCCAGATTATTGTTCGTCAGCGCGGAACAAAGATAGAGGCTGGTAAAAACGTTCTCGTTGGACGTGACCACACTCTCTTTGCTGCAAAAGACGGTATTGTTACTTTCCGTAACATGCGGAAGACCAAGTTTGACGGCACTGTCAAAACGAAGAAAGCAGTTGACATCGTCACTGCCTAAATCAGCCCAAAGAAAAAGCGCTTCCGTTTCGGAAGCGCTTTTTCTTATTCTATAACTCCTCTAGCGAGTAATCGTGATTGACTCAATCACCACCGGCTCAACTGGTAGGTCGCGTGGACCGGTTTCGGTGGTACTGATTATATCAACGATGTCCATACCATCCACAACTCGTCCAAAGACTGGATGTCGTGAGTTGTTTGGATCTGGCACATTGAAGTCGAGGTTGGTGTTGTCACCCGTGTTTATAAAGAATTGACTTCCGCCAGAGTTTGGTTGTCCGGTGTTCGCCATGGCGAGCGAACCTCTGGTATTGGTAAGCCGTGGGTCTTCTACAAATTCATCTTGAATAGTGTAGCCAGGTCCGCCTTGGCCGTACGTAGCAGAATTGTCACCTTTACTGTTTGGGTCGCCGGCTTGAATCATAAAACCTTCAATGACTCGGTGGAACTTGGTGTTGTTATAAAACCCTTCTTCAGCGAGCTTGATAAAGTTACCAGTGGTAATCGGCATCGCGTCAGCAAACAGCTCGACGCTGATAGTGCCTCGGTTAGTTTTGAAAACGGCAGTTGGATTCATAGTGTTAATTGCTTCTTCGTTATTAATTCTTTCTAATTCTTCGGCGGGGGCTGGTGACTCTAGAGTAAACTCTTCACCTTCTTCGGTAGTGACACTCAAGGATGGCGTCTCATTCATGGCCTGGAACCAGTAGCCGAGTCCAGCCAAAATGAGGCCACTCAGGATAAGAACAATCAGTAATGGGAAGTAACTTTTATTCATAGGTTGGTTAGTACAATAATTATAAATACATCTACTCTGCTACTACGGTAATAGTTGCTTCACACTGCTTACCGTGACTCTTCAGCTTTATGGTGTGCTCCCCAGTATGCTTAATAGGAGTTTCAAGCACAACATAGGATTCAGGAACCGGCAGACCGAGCGCTTTGGTAAGCGCATCAGCAATCCGGGCCGGCTTCACGGCTTCAAATAAACCACCCTCTTGGTTAGCTGAAGCAGTTACTGATACAGCTTTTTCTTTAAGAGCCAAAACCACCGCATCAAAGTGCACTGACTCCCCCGCGCTCGTAGCGACTGCTTTGTCTTTTTGAGCCCGTACTTGCTTCACGTTTTCAGCTGACGCCGGTTTAGCGGCCCCTTGCGGGACGAGCTTGTTCATCGCGTATCCATCAGGGACTTCAACTATGTCGAATCTTCGACCAATTTTTGCAACGTCTCGCAGTAAAATCACACGCATACAGAGTATATTCTTACAAACCAATAATACGAGAGTATATCACAGAAGCGACGGTGCTGAATATATTGTTTTATTCAGTCACTGCTGGGGTGCTAGTAGCGGTAGGAAAATCACGCTCACCTTTCATCCACTTAAGGGCTGCTTCAAGTTGAGGATCTTTATTGTCGAGTCTGTCTTGTGGAGTCCGGATTATTTCGATGTCTGGCGCGAGACCGCCGTCAGAAATAGACTTGCCTTCTGGTGTCATCCAGCGTGCAATCGTAACTTTGAGTGATGAGCCATCTGGCAAACCTATGAGTTCTTGCACGGACCCCTTACCAAAGGTTGTCTCACCAATCAGAACAGCCACGTCGTGTTCTTGGAGTGCACCAGCGAGGATTTCAGCTGCTGAGGCGGAACCACCGTCAATGAGCATGACTATTTCTTCCGGGTTAAAGTCGCCGAGTGTTTTACCTTGACTGCGATACTGTACCTCATCACGGCCATCACCAAAGTTTTCACGAACAATAACTTTTCCAGCAGGTAGGAAGTACGAAGCAATGGCGTTCGCGCTCTGCAGGAACCCGCCTGGGTTGCCACGCACATCAATGATCATTTTTTTCTTTCCACTGGTGACAAAGTCACGCAAGGCTTGTTGCATTTGCGATTCAGCCAAGGCGTTGAAGTTGTAGAGAGTAATAATAAAGACATCGTCTTGTTCTTTGGTGACAATGGTCGGGATAGTGATGATGTCACGTACAATACTAAATTCAACGAGTTCATTTACCCCCGCACGCAAGACAGTGAGCGATACGCTGGTACCTTGTTCACCACGAATAATGTCTACCGCTTCGTCTATGTTCATACGCTCAGTCGAGGTGCCGTTTATTCGCACAATTGCATCTCCAGTCAAGACGCCCGCTTTTTCTGACGGCGAACCTGGCAGTGGCGCAATTACAGTAATGAGTCCGTCACGCATACCGACTTCCATACCGACACCGCTAAAGTTACCTGAGATTTCTTCTTGGAAGTCAGCTGACTCCTGAGGGGGCATAAACACTGTGTACGGGTCACCATAACTAGCGACCAAACCATCAATCGCTCCTTCGATTCTTTTTTCTGAACTCAACGTTGAGCCATCTTTATTCCCGACATACTTTTCTTCAAGCAGGTTCCAAACTCGCCAAAAGTCTTCGAGGTTTACCTCGTCAGCAGTCTCAACCTCGGGCGATCTAAAAAGCGAAAACAAACTCGCTTCCTGCGTTACTGGCTCTTCTACATCTGCTGAACCCATCTGGAGTCCTGAAAAAAATGAGGCAGTGGCCAGAAGTAATGCGAGGCCGATGCCTAAGAGGTTTTTTCGCGGAGGTTGTTCTTCATTCATACGCCCCGCTATTATCGCACACTCCGGCCTATTCGTAAAAAAATAACTTGACTAGAACACACAACAAAAAACCTTTCGTCAACTATCTAACTTTCATCGCTTCCTAATATTTGCTACACTACAGGCACCTATGTTCTCCTTGTTTAATTCGCGTCCCAAAACCATCTCCTTCCCTCCACTTTCGCTCTATAACAGCGAGACGCGTAGCCCGGAAACCTTTGTCTCCCTATCAAAGAAGGAGGTCAAACTCTACAGCTGTGGGCCAACGGTCTATGACTACGCACATATTGGTAACCTGCGCGCCTATGTGTTTGCCGATACTCTCAAACGTACCCTCTTGTATAACGGCTACGTCGTTAATCACACCATAAACTACACAGACTTTGGGCACTTAACCTCAGACGCCGATACGGGTGACGATAAAATGATGAAGGGTCTGAGACGCGAGGGTTTGGATATATCGCTTGACTCTATGCGTCTCTTGTCTGACCGCTATATAAAAGCGTTTAATGAAGACCTGATTGCCCTCAACATCATTTTCCCGACCCAGTTTGCTCGGGCGAGTGATTACGTGCGCGAGCAGATTGCGTTAATCAAAACGCTCGAACAAAAGGGCTACACCTACGCGACGAGCGATGGTATCTATTTTGATATTGCTAAGTTTCCGAGCTATGGACGTCTGGGTAACATTCAATTAGCTGAGCTTCAAAACGGAGCCCGCGTGGAGATAAACCCTGAAAAACATCATCCGGCTGACTTTGCCCTGTGGAAGCATGGTGAGCTTGGTTGGAAAAGTGACTGGGGGGTTGGTTTTCCCGGCTGGCACATCGAGTGCTCGGCCATGTCGGCCGTGCATCTCGGCGAGACCTTCGACATCCATGGCGGCGGGCTCGACCTGATCTTCCCCCACCACGAAAACGAGATCGCCCAATCTCGTTGCGCTTATGGGCACGACGTGATGGCCAATGTCTGGATGCACAACGGCTTCCTGCAGGTCGAAGGCCGGAAGATGTCGAAGTCGGAGGGGAATTTCGTCACCATTCATGAATTGCTGGAGACGGAGAAATTCGGCGGGCAATCTTGGGACGGTCTGGTTCTGCGCCTTGCGATGTTGATGACGCACTACAGGCAGCCGATCGATTTTAGCAATCGGCGCTTAGAAGAGGCCAAATCCATCGTCGAGCGCTGGGCAGACTACAAGATCGAAATCAATAGCCTGTTTGGCGGAGAGATGGCGGCATGGCGTGCAGAGATCGAACCAGAGAGTTCAATATTGGATGATCTGAATCTTCATCCGCTTATCAGTGAAATGTCTTCAGACGGTGCCGCTGGGGCTAAGGGCGACCGAGGCGCGGCGCTGAGTTTCTATGCGGCACTTGAATTGCTGGGATTCGAAGGTGTTGAGGCGAACAGTCGAGCCGTTGCAAGCCTCGAAATAGTGGCCGATGACGTTTTGAGTGACAGCCTCGACGCCATCATCCAGATGCGGCTCGAAATGCTGAAGGCGAAGAATTTCGCCGAGGCCGACCGGATCCGCGACGACTTGGCTGCCAAGGGCATCCAGCTCAAGGATGGAAAGGATGCGGCGACGGGTGAACGGGTGACGACCTGGGAAGTGAAGCGGTGAGCGGAGACTGAAGCTCTGTGATAGTGTTGGCTGTTTCAGCAGATGGAGGCGCCGATGGGTGTAGAACGCACGATACGGATTGAGCGCGACAGCAATGGGCAGACGATCCACATTCCCTCGGATCTTGCATTGCCTGGTGAACTCGCTTTCATCCGAAAGGAGGGCAATGAAGTTATCCTTCGGCCCGCCGAGGAGAAGAACGAGCATAAGAAGATGGCGAACCTGTTCGAATGGCTCCAACAGCAGGAACCGATCGATGACGAGTTTCCCGATGTGGACGAGGGCCTCCTTCCGATGAGGGATGTCAATCTTTGAGTGGCTCGCGCTACATGCTGGATACGAACATTGTTTCCGACATGGTGCGGAATCCCTCTGGCGACTGCTTTCGGCATTGGGCTCGGACGCGCTACGCATACATTTGCGCAAGCGCGATCGTGTCGTCCGAGCTTCTATTCGGTATCGAGAAGAGGCGGTCCGCGAAACTTTCGGCAGGGGTGGAAGACTTTCTGAGCCAACTTGACGTCCTGCCCTATGAGGTCGGTGCATCTCGCCACTATGCCGATATTCGGAACACGCTGGAAAAGCGCGGCACGCCCATTGGCCCCGTTGACCTTTTCATCGCCGCCCATGCCCGATCGCTCGGCCTGACGCTGGTCACTGACAATATCCGCGAATTCTCCCGTGTAGACGGGCTGAAACTCGAAAACTGGTTGGAGCGGGAGGCGCCCGATGCCGGAAACTGAAGTTCATCCCATGTCCGGTGGCTGCCAGTGTGGCTCGGTGCGGTTTCGCGCCGGCAAGCTGGGGCGTCCGTCGATCTGTCATTGCCGCATGTGCCAGAAGGCCTTCGG
>JBGSJJ010000015.1:0-130757 GCA_041742075.1 Minisyncoccia bacterium | reverse complement strand
ACGTATATACGAAGGCGAAAAGCTCGTATACGAAGCTCCGGCCTTCACCAGCCTTCTCCCAGACAAGCAACCACTGACGGCCTTCATCCCGGGCTTAGTTACCGGTGACCGCATTGAACTCTTCCGGGCGGCCAACATCCGTACCGACGCAGTAATCAGTACAGCTACTTTAAAAGGAGTTAACTCCAGTGGTACTCGTGGTACGGTAGTCTCTGGTCCCCGAACTGGTGTCTCAAACTCCATCTGGTACAACATCAACTTTGACTCTGGTTATGACGGCTGGTGTGTGTCTGATAACTACACTAAGATTTCTAACAATACCCCGATTACAGTTACACCAGACACCTTTAGAGTGGGTGACCAAATTCGTCTTATACGAGCCTCAAATGTCCGCTCTAATCAAACCATTAGCACGGCCTCACTAAAGGGAGTGAACCCAGCCAATGCGCAAGGGGTGATTGTGGCTGGTCCGATTCTTAACAACAACATCAACTGGTACAACATCAATTTCGATGCTGGTCAAGATGGGTGGTGTGCGAGCGACAACTATGTGTTGATGACCACAACACCCGAACCACCTGTTACCGGCGGTACCAGTGTCTGGCGACCGCTCCACTTCAGACCACCACAGCTTTCTGGTGCGGCCCGAGCTGACCATCCAAAGTACTACACCGGTGGCCAGTACTGGGGTGAGGGTATTCAAATACCCCACTGTTTTGAACGCGAAAAAGATACCATCGCTTACGGGGGCGACATGAATGGTTTCCGTTTATCGCAAGACGGCGGCAAAACTTGGTACTGGCCTCTTTCACGCGGTCTTAGGGGTTGTGTATTTCATGCTATCGGTATTGATCCGAGCGACACCAATACGATGCTGGTAGCAGTTGGACCTCAAGCATTCACAAGTAACTATTCAACTGTAGGTGCCCAAGGTTTATATAGAACCACCAATGGTGGACAAACGTTTACACTTGTTCAGTCACTCACGAATATTGTGTTTCAGCGTCGAGTAAACAGTATTTCTCCTATCACCTGTGTCCGCTCTGGCACTCCAAGTACTCGTCAGTGGCGTTTTGTAGAGTGGGACACAGACGGTACGGCAAAGTACTGGCGTAGTAACAATGGAGGTGTGAGTTGGACAACTGGCCCCGCATTCCCCACTGCACTCGGTAGTGCTGATTTCTTTGGTCTCGTACAACATCCAGCTGACGTTGACACACTGTATGCGTACACTTCAGCGGGCCTCTGGCGTACCATAAATGATGGTGTTACTTGGTCATTGCTTGGTTCAGGTTCGGCGACGTCTCTATGGATCGATCCCGAAGCAACTTCTGTCGGAACGTCTAAGATACTTTCAATTCGAGGAGGAACCGTCTACTTTTCAAACAATGGTGGCACTTCGTGGTCAGTCGTTCTAGCAAATGGAGGTGGAGTTGCTCCGACAACACTTTCAGTGGGCGCGCTTGATTCAGCAAACCGCCGCACTATCTACGTGATGAATAATAGAGAGCAAACTACACGACCAATCCTGCAGCACTGGCTCGTTACTGGTGCACCAAGTACAATTAAAAGCGGTCAGCTTAGTGGTGGCGCAACGCCACCAAATGGGCAGTGGTTTATCCCTCGTATTAATCCACCAGCAAGTGGTCTTGACTACAATCAGCACTGGGTGAGCTTTACAGGAAAAGGGCAGTCACAATTTCGAGCTAGTCAAACGAACGTTCAAACAGCCTCAGCCTTTGGTTATGGACAAATGTGGATTACAAATAATCGCGGTGCTGACTGGTTTGTCAGTGGAGCTGGCTTTGGAGGGATGTTCTCACTCGGCGTAGCTTTTGATAGAAGCAGTCCAAACCGAATGCTTATGGCTCTAAACGATGTTCAGTGTGCACACACAAATAATTTGCCAGACACACTACTTGAGGCGAAACTCAGTGATTCAATTAAAAATCAATTTAATTCAGTTGTCGGAGGGACGTTTAGCGGAGTTGCGGTTGGTTTGATTCCTCAGAATGCAACCGAAGTTCCAGTTGCAAAGCGCGGTCGCGCCATTTTGGCAATTGGTGACTATGGTTCTAGACAAATTATTTTGACACGTGATAGAGCTGCTAATGGAGATTTAGCACCTAGTTGGGTTGTTCGTATGCCGAGTGCAAATCCTACTCCAACTGTGTATGTGTCTCCAGCAAACTCAAATCAAGTGTACGCTGGTCTCTTCCGATCGAATAATGCTGGCGACAGCTGGTCGTTAATGGGTGGTGGTCGTACCGCCTGTGGTGTGTCTGGTCAACGGGGAAGTGTTACTTGGGCTACGTCTAACTATGAAAAGTTTGATCGCTCAACTGATGGTGGTGTAAGTTGGACAACGTGGTACACCGGCAATCCACCAAACCGAGGCGGAAAAGACAAACCTTTTTTCTGGGTTTCTCCTCATAATGATAATTATGCTATCACAACTAGTAATAGCGGTGATTTAGTGTTGCTACAAGGCGAAGCGAGTGCGTCTATAAAATTAGAGTTACGACTTGCAAACGCATACGCGAGTAGTGGATGGAACAATGTGCTCCCGATTCTTGCAGCAAGTGGTGCATGGTGTACGCTGGAGCCGCGTCGATTTTACTTCTACGCGCGGGCATTTGGTAAGTCAATGGTCTGGCGGGGAACGTTTAATGCCACCTTCACGGCTATAACATGGGAAGACATTACTGGTAACTCACCAGTTACGGCAGCAAATCGAGAGATGGCTGTCCATCCAACCACTGGTGATGTCTATACCTGTAGCGGTGGTGGTGTTTTCGTTCTTCCAGCCCCTGGTACAGTTCGTGCTGATAGTCACTGGTCAAGGATGCCTAGGCCATTTCCAAGTAACGGGACATATTAGTGTAGCGGTGGTGGTAAAGTGATCCCTACCCCCCCCGATACCCAAATATTCGATACAATATCTCGATGCCCGCATCTCCAGCACATATAAAGACTCTGAACTTGTATATGTGTCACCAAACACATACCATAGCCGTCTTTGTCCCTAGTCTCTTCGGTGACGACCGCACCCAGCTCTTTAGAGCAGCTAATGTACGCGGAGTAATAACTGAACTGGTAACTACAAACTATACAACAAAAAATTTTTCCAAAAAATGAGGCATACGATTAAGGGTTTTGTTAGTTCCAGCAAAGTATTATTCACACCAACTCGAAATTAATCTTTCTACACGCAAACCTACAAAATTTTTACTTGTTAGCACCTCATACGTAATAGTGCAGTGTTGTGAGTAAGGGTTTGGTATACTGAACAAGATGCTATACGACCCTGAACAGATTACTTTTTTTGCCAAGACCGATTCGCGTGGTAACAATGTGCCTTTTGGTATTAAGGCGAAAGATAGGACTCGGCATGTGTATGTCATCGGGAAGACTGGTATGGGTAAGTCCACGCTCCTTGAGAATATGGCTGTCCAGGATATCCGAAATGGTAATGGTCTCGCGTTTATCGACCCGCACGGACAGACAGCGGAAACCCTGCTTAACTACATTCCGGAAGAGCGCAAGAAGGATGTGCTTTATTTTGCTCCGTTTGACACGGATTGCCCGGTTTCTTTTAATGTCATGGAAGACGTCGGTCCAGACCGGCGCCACTTGGTGGTGTCGGGCCTCATGTCTGTGTTCAAAAAAATCTGGATAGACGCCTGGTCAGCCCGTATGGAGTATATTCTTTCAAATACGCTTTTGGCACTTCTCGAGTATCCAAATTCGACCCTGCTTGGCGTGAATCGCATGCTCTCCGATAAGGATTATCGTAAGGCGGTCATAGACAACATTAAAGACCCTTCAGTAAAGTCTTTTTGGGTTGATGAGTTTTTAAAGTACAACGAGCGCTACATGCAGGAGGCGGGTGATGCGATTAAAAACAAGATTGGGCAGTTTACCTCGAACCCACTTATCCGAAATATTGTTGGGCAACCCCATTCTAGTTTTGACATTCGTGACATCATGGATAACAAAAAGATTCTTATCATGAATCTTTCTAAAGGTTTGGTGGGAGAGAGTAATGCCAATCTTTTGGGTTCAATGCTCACGACCCGTATTTATCTCGCGGCCATGAGTCGGGCCGACCTGACGCCAACTCAAATGGACTCAGCGCCAAACTTTTACTTTTACGTTGACGAGTTTCAGTCATTTGCAAACGCTACCTTTGCAGACATTTTGTCAGAAGCCAGAAAGTACAAACTCAATCTAACGATTGCTCACCAGTATATCGAGCAAATGGAAGAAGAGGTGCGCAATGCCGTGTTTGGTAACGTCGGAACGATTATTGCGTTTCGGGTTGGTCCGTTTGACGCGGAGGTACTCGAGACTATATTTACGCCAAAGTTTTTGGCACCAGACATTGTGAACCTTGGGTTCGCGCAGGTCTACCTGACGCTTATGATTGACGGTATCGGTTCAACACCATTTTCCGCCACTACGCTTCCACCAATCCCACGCGCCAGTGTGTCGTGCCGGGATATGATTGTGGCCGAGAGTCGAAAACAGTTTGCTCGGCCACGGGCAGAAGTGGAAGAGCTTATTTTGGAATTTCATAAACCGACGCCAAAACCGGTGGTTGAACGCAAGCCACCTACAGGAGATGGTAGTGTTCAACCCCCAAGAGAAGTGAGGTTAGAAAGACCAGAAACGCCGGCCCGGAAGTATGAAGAATCTACTCAAAATCACGATCGTCGAGCAGTGAGAGGAGAAGCTACTGATAACCGAAATAAAGCGGGAGAGGGGAGAGAAAAAGGAGACACGTCGCGCACTCCTTTAGTAGTGCGACCACAGGGCCAAGATACTAAGCCAGTTTTATCGCCAGAAGTAGCACGACCGGCTCGAGTAGAAAGTGCTCGAGACACAGACCGAAGGCCGACTCCTTCCGTAACTACTCCAAGACCACCGCAGGGAGAACGACAGCGGGACGTAACGCAACCACCTAAGCAAACGAGCGTCGATGACTTACGCGCTATTTTAAAATCGATTACCTCACAAAATAATTCCGCTACCAACGAGAAAGCGAATGTACACAAAAGTACTGCATCTGAGACAGAGGGGGCAGAAAAAAATTCAGTAAAACCAGATACTGGTCTTAAAGACGCTCTAGCTAAAGCAATTGGCGACGCCACAAAACCAACCCCAGTAGCACCGACGGAAGAATCAAGTGTCGTAGAAGACAGGCTGGTACCGCCTCCACCCATAGAACCAAAAAGTGATGAGCGAACTTCCGAAATAGCCGATGATCCTTTGTCACCAAAAAAACTAGAACGAATGATGCGTGTAACCGGGAACGATAGACCACCACTGCTGTAAGTATTCTCTAGTATGCGTGCCTTACTCCTCCTCACTCTGTTTCTCGGACTACCCTCGCTTACGTATGCTGGTGTAAGTGTCAGTGAGGTAGCGTGGATGGGGAGTGTGGAGTCCGTGAATCACGAGTGGATTGAGCTTTACAATAGCGATGCGAGCGCTGTTTCTTTAGCTGGCTGGAAACTTACCGTTGGTGAGAGTGTTACGATAGCGCTGGCTGGTGAAATACCGGCCGGTGACTACGTACTACTTGAGCGAAATCGCGGCGACGGGGTATACCTTGCTAACCCGCCGTTTGTCACCTATACGGGTGCGCTTGTAAATACGGGCGCAACGATTACTTTGCGTACAGGCGATGAAACCATTGTTGACCAAGTGGTTGGTGGCACCGATTGGGAAAATATAGGTGGCAATAATACGACCAAAGAAACTGCTCAGTATAGTGGCACGAAGTGGATTACGGCAGAAGCGACACCCGGCAGTGCTAATAAAACTGTTGGTAGTGAGACAACACCTAGTGATGAAGAAGAAGTCACCACAGCTCCTCTGGTGCGATCTGGCGGAGGGGTACTTTTACGTCCACCTAAGAAGACGCTCAAACTAGAACGAGCAAATACTGAACTTGCACTTGTGATAGATGCCCCAGAGATTGCATATGTGGGACAAGAGATACCGTTTGTAGTAACCCCGGCCGGGCCAAACGATACGATATTGCATTCGCTTTTATATAATTGGAACTTTGGTGATGGGTATAGTGAGAGTGGTAAAGAAGTTACGCACCAGTTTCTTTATCCGGGTGAATACGCGGTCAATGTCTATGCTTCGTACGCGCGCCATGAACAGATAGCGCGAGTCACAATTACCGTACTACCAGTCACGGTTTCTTTGACTCAAAATACAGCTGGCGATGTACAGGTGCATAATAATTCTCCGTACGAAGTACCACTCTCAGGCTTTAGATTACGTGGAGTTGAGTCAGTAATTTTCCCGCCCAGAACCATGCTTCTGCCGAGGGGTACTATCACGGTCTCAAAAAATCGTTTGCAGGCATCCTATGGTGATAGTGTCGCTTTGTACGACTCTGAAGGACAGTTGGTGGCTACTACAAATAATACTGCCAAAGTATCTACTGAGGTGGTTCCCGAAGAAGTACTGCTTAGTATAGAACAAGAAGCAGAAGCAACTGACTTTTTTACGTTTACGCCGAGAGCTGAAGCGTCTACTGAACCAGTGTACGTACCCCATAAAGATGCTGACGCGGTGTATGGTGCGGATAGTCAGCCTAGTCTAATTGAAGCAACAGTCGAGGCTGAGTCGCCTCAAGAGAGCTCTGCTAGGCCAGTAACTAAGGAACCCGCCCCTCGCGAGACAACGCCACTCATCGTATTTGGACTGTTTGTTTTGCTGGTTTTAGGAGCTATTTTCCTCACCAAATCACCAACAGAGGTAAAAAATCACGCTTGAGGGATACTTTTTTAATTTGTCTAGTTGTTTTGTATGAGGTACTTGTACTAGAGTTACCAGATGGATGAACATACGGCTACGAAACGCTTACGTAAGCCCACAAAAAAGAAAATAGTGGTAATTGGAGGCGGGACAGGTACCCACACTGTTTTGCGTGGACTCAAGCAATTTCACAGTAGTCTCGATATAAAAGCGGTCGTCACCATGGCCGACTCAGGCGGGTCAACCGGACGACTGCGAGATGAGTTTGGGTATTTGCCCGTGGGTGACGTGCGGATGGCTCTGGTGGCGCTCGCCAGTGATGACGACGATCACGAAGAAATCGTCCGCCAACTTTTTATGTACCGCTTTGCCAAAGGTGAAGGTTTGTCGGGGCATAATTTTGGAAACTTATTTTTAACGGCGCTGACAGATATTTTAGGGAGCGAAATTGAAGCGACAAAAGTTGCATCCCATATTTTAAATATTCGAGGGTCAGTAATACCCGTTACTGCGGACAATCTAAACCTGGTGGCCGAGTACGATGATCGTACTACCGTCATTGGTGAGACAAATATTGATGCTCCACCGCCAGCGTATGCGCATAGACGGATTACGTCACTCTTTACGAGTCCGGTAGGAATAATCAACGACGAGGCTTTTGAAGCTATTGTTGAGGCCGATTGTATTGTATTGGGACCGGGAGACTTGTATTCAAGTATCTTAGCTAATTGCGTTATTCAGGGAGTGCCAGAGGCCTTTGCTCAATCAAAAGCAAAAATTGTCTATGTCGCCAACCTTATGACGAGACCAGGACAAACCCGAGGCATGACTATTAATGATCACGTGCGGGAAATCGCTCGCTATACAACTCGCATGCCTGATGTGGTGCTCAAAAATAGTGCTCCACTTCGAGCCGATATACTCGAACACTATCTTGAAGAAGGGGACACACCCCTAATTGACGATACAGCGGTTTTACCGGTGCCAGTTTTAACCGGAGACTTATTGTCTGATGTGGTGACAGTCTCTGGTCCCAGTGATCAGTTAAAACGGAGCTTGCTTCGCCATGACTCAAACAAACTGGCGGCGTTTATTATGAACATCGTGCAGGGTGGAGCGTAGGGCAACTCTTTCATACACAGGCGGGCGTGAGATAGTATCACTGTTTAACGAGCATATACGCTATACTTAACTGTATATGGTCAATGTTATGCGTGAACCAGAGACATTTAGTCCGGCTCCGCGATCTGAAAACATTTTGGAGTACGTGTTAAATGAGGATAGTACCCTCGAGACCTTGCGTAGTGGGCTGACTAACACTGCCCAAGTGGGCCAAGGGCCAGCACTACCTTTAACTACTGGACGAACAAAATCAAGAGTCTTGTTTATTTCCACTGACGTTAATTTGCTCGCCCCGCAAACTGAGCTTTTAGAGAAACTAGCCTCCCTTAACGCCGTGTTTGAAGAGATACACATAGCGGTGATAGAGTGCGCGGGGAAACCTCGTTTTTTAACCGATAAAATTGCTGATCGAGTCTTTGTCTATGGCGCAACCGCCAGTCATTGGTGGCAAATGCTCACCGTTGCGGAAGAGCTGATGAAAAAACAACTCGAGTTCACTGATGGGTTCCGTCCGGACATTATTGTGGCACTTGATCCTTTTGAGGCTGGGTACATCGGCTTAAAGTTATCAGAGAAGTATCAGCGACCGTTTCAAGTGCATCTGTTAGAAGATATATTTTCCGAGTCATTTTTGTACTCTCGACCCCATGCCAAAATGCTCTTACGGTTGTCACGACATGTACTTAAGCAAACGGAGAGTATTTGTGTTACTTCGCAAAGTATTAAAGAGAAAGTGAAGAAAAATTTTGCTCACTTAAAAGAACCGTTGCTACTGCCACGGTACTACAACATTAAAGCGATTCTTTCAGAAACCAGAGAGCAAACAGTTAAGCCAGCAAAGTTAGCGCGCTTTAAATTCATTGCGCTCTTTGTCGGGACACTTAACCATGACAGTACTCTTTTCAGAGCGATTGACGCCTCACGGACTATACTACGCTCACCAGCCATTGCACTTGTAGTCATCGGTGATGGACCGATGAAAAAAGAGTTCCAAAATCGGGCTAATATTTTTGGAATAAACGAACAGCTTATTTTTGAACCGGCTAGTGTAGATGTGATCTCGTATATGCGCTCGGCCAATTTACTTGTCTGTACCGACGTAACTCCAGAAAGTGAAGAAATTGTGATTAAGGCAGCTGCGGTTGGTCTGCCTATTTTGGCGGCGCGGACTGACCTTCGAAATGACGTTTTTACAGATGAAGAAAATGCGTTTTTATGCGATAAAGACGACACGATTGAATTTTCACAGAAACTCTCCAAGTTTCTAAATAATAATGGTACCCGGGTGCAGTTTGCCCACAACGCTCGCACGACGATAAAAGATCGTCTTCATGAAGACCCAGAAGTGTTTAAGGTGGCGTATCGAGATGCCATTGAAAGTGCCCTTAGTTTGGCACCCCTTAAAGCCTCATAACAATCGTATGTTGGCGGTTTTCGTCAAGGTAACCAATCATAGCTAGGTTTGGTACTATAGGGTGTATGTCTAAAAAAATATTGGTAACGGGCGGAGCCGGGTATATTGGTTCGGCATGTGTAAAAACTCTCGTCGAAGCAGGGAACACGGTTGTCGTGTTTGATGACTTAACCGCTGGACAGGAAGATAAGGTCACTCGTGGCGCGTCCCTTATAGTTGGTGACGTGACTAACGAAACAGCCGTTGACGAGGTTTTCAGTCAGTACCAATTTGACACCGTTATCCACTTAGCGGCAAAAAAAGCCGTCGGCGAAAGTGAGCAAGAACCGGCTCTCTACTTCAAAAATAATGTCCTGGGCACACTGAATGTCTTATCGGCTATGGCGCGCTATACGGTACCGCAGATTATTTTCTCTTCAACCGCCTCAGTGTATGCACCTATAGAGGGGCAGGCAACTGAAACATCTCCAGTTGACCCAAAAAATGTGTACGGACAGTCTAAGCTTATGTCTGAAACGTTGATTCGTGAATTTACCCGAACTGGTAAGATTTCGTCCCATGCTATCTTGCGTTACTTTAACGTAGCTGGTGATAGTGGGCTTGGGTACAAAGAAGAGTCCGCCCAGAACGTATTCCCACTGATTGCTCGCTCAATCAAGGGCGGTAAAAGTTTTCAGGTCTTTGGAGATGATTATGAGACAAAAGACGGTAGTGGGGTACGAGACTATATCCACCTGTCTGACTTAGCAGAAGCTCACGGGCAGGCAACAAACACCGAAGGTGCGTGTACGATTAATCTTGGTACTGGGGTAGGCTATTCAGTCTTTGAACTCGTGGCAGCCTTTGAAAAAGCTATCGGTAGAAAAATTGAGATAACGGTAGTACCTCGTCGGGCCGGTGATGTGGCCACTGTTGTAGCGAACGCTGAGAGAGCAAAAGAAATTCTTGGTTGGGAACCAAAACGGACTTTGACCGACATGGTGGAAAGCACGGTAGCAGTATACGGTTTATAAAAACTATACAGAAAAAACGATCAGTCCTTACGGACTGGTCGTTTTACCCATCTGGTCGCCTAAAGGCGAGGATAACTGTTTCGGTATAGACCGAAGTTCTTCTTTTCGGGAGAGGCTCAATTGCGTTTATGTGGCTGTTTAGTAAGCCGTAGGTCACTTCAAGCGGTCGCGTGTAGTGCACTTCAGGGCAGGTGAGCGAAGGGGCAATTTGCTTCATTGTGGCACAGAATTCTTCCAACGTAATCCCACAAAGCTTTGGTGTGTGTGGGAGAATTTGGTCTAGTAGGTATGGTGCAGAAACGATTTTTTTATATTGGTCGCCTAACAATGCTTGCATAAAAGAACGCTGAGTGAGAATAAAAGGAATGGACTGGTTCTTTTTGTCTGACATGCTGGGTACCTCCACGTTGTATTAGAGCATGGTTTACCTATTTTTTACAGTGGTTCGTTTTAATCAGTAAACCTTGACCGCTCGAAGTTTGCGCGTTACATTACCAAGCAGAAAAGTCTCCCGATTGAAACACAGCGAGGAAACAATGCAAACAGACAGCATAGTTCGCAAACTAAAGAAAAAAAGAGCACAAAAAGTACCAGTGTTTCAGCCACTCAGTCATGAAGAATTAGACTCCATAATACAATGTAGTCTTAGAGAAGAAGGACTTAAAATAAAAGAAATTGCTGGGCACGTTGTCGTTCCAGGACCTTTCAGGCGAGCTGTCCTTACTGCGTATCTGGAAGGAGGTAAGCCGGCTGTCCTTCGGGTTGTCTGCAGGAATGGAGGTGTTAGTCTGCAGAGGGAGTCTGTGAGTACTGGAATTTGGAAAATGATGCACCGCACGCACCTTGTACCAAACGTCACCTATGTTGACCCGTACGTCATACTCTCGTGTGGCCAAGGAATAACACAGAGAATCGAATGGATTTAAAGTAATTTTAAGTAGTATCGTGAACGCCCACTCTTGAGTGGGCGTTCTTTTATACCTTAACGTACATACGATAGAAGGAGTCTTAGGTAGCCAACGAGCAATCCTTTCCAGGCATTGGGGTAGGTATCTCGGTAGTTCTTGATAATATGCAAGATAGCTTTTGCCATCAGTACGCGCTTAGAGCCAAAACTCTCGCCGTGGATGCGATAGTTGGTTGTGTAGACTGGTAGATTGGCGAATGTGCCGACCTGTCCAAGTTGTAAAAACAAATCAAGGTCTTCAGCGAGGGTAGTGTCACGGTAGCCAGCAGTTTTTTCTACAAAAGCTGTGCGCAGTAGCACGCTTGAATGGGCGAATTGATTCCGGACCAGAATGGTTTTACGGATAGTGCTGTCACTTTCAGCATACTTGTCGGTGCCAATTGTTTCACCCGCCTGGTTAATACGGTTGATGAAGGTACCAACGACCGCACAATCTGGATTGGCTTCCATATACGCCACTTGAGCCTGGAGCTTGCCCGGGTCATTCCAAGCGTCGTCGCTATCGAGTATGGCAATGTACATGCCGTTGGCGTAGGTGAGACTTTCTTTACGTCTTTCAATCAGACCTTTATTAGTGCTACTTCTGTGGTACTTTACGCGCGAGTCCGTGAACTTTACTACGAGCTCCGCAGTCGCGTCTGTCGAGCCATCATCGATGATGTGGAGTTCGAAGTCTGGGTAGGTTTGCTTAAGCACACTTTGTATCGCCTCTTTTATATACGAAGCACGGTTATAGGTAAGCATGAGGATGCTTACTTTAGGAGCACTTGTTACTTGGGTAGTTGTATCCATGATTCTGGTAGTAGGTGAGTATCGAACCGTACTGTATTAAACCAAGGAGTAGGCGCTATCACAACTTTGCTTGGGTTTTGGTTAAGCCAGGCTGACCACCAGCTAAAGCTACTATTGGCTATTATATTGTGCTTGGCCAAGCTCATCAGTGCTAGTTCCATAGCGTCAGTGAGCGACGCATCAGATACAAAGATAACCTCGGACTCTTCAAGGAGGAGATGTTCTCTGGCCCAGGCGATATCGTCTGAAAAAACAAAAAAGCGGGGCGTATCGACCACTGTACGTATGTGCTCAATAGCTATTTTGTAATACTCAAGTGAGCATACCCCCATCTCCCCAGTTGTTTTGGGGTTAGTGGCGTAGTCACCACGGCGTACGTGCAGACTGACTGACCCATCTTGTGTCAAAGCTTGCTTGTAGAATTCACCTGTCTCAGGCAGGGGCGTCCGTAGCGTAAACTCAGTTATCAGAGTGCCGCGGATGTCTTCAAAAAAACGTGGGCTTTGCCAATACCCATCAAGGTACTGGTCCCCAGTCAGGTTGAGAATGGTGGGTTCAAAACAAACGTGGGTACGTTTTAAAACGCGAGCAGAAATTGTCCGAGTAAGTTTTGAAAGTAGGCCGTACGGATAGGCAAGGTGATTGATTTCATCTCTGGTAGCGATGTTCTGTATGACATTGAAAGACTGTAGGCTAAAGGGACGATACACCACCCCAAGTTCATGAGCGCGGGAGAGTGTACTGATATCGAGCTTAAGTGTGTCGTTATGTTTAAGTGCCAACGTGCGACCAAGCGCGTATTGAAACATCTGGTTTCCTAAGCCTCCTTTGAGGTTTACGATAATCATACTGAGGCTGGTTTCTTAAACCAAAAACATCCGCACCCATACACTTCATTTTCTATCAGTATTGGGTCGGCATTTCGAATCAAGCCACCATGCTCGGCCTGCTCGGGAATGAGTGAGAACTCATGAAGGATCAAGTCAGGGAAGAGCGAAAGCACGAGTTCATACGTATAAATACGATGAGCATTAAACATAATCTGGGCCGTTTTCCCAACCGGTGTCACAAACAAGAGTGACCCACCGGGAGCGAGGACACGCGCGAGTTCACTACAAGCTTTGACGTCGCCACTTGGATCAACCGGGTCGCCATAGCGACCGAGTCCGACGTGTTCAATCGTGTGAAGGCAAGACAGGGAAGTAACGCTCCCCGTCTCAAACTGGAGCTTCGTGAGGTCAGCATGGTTACTCGTGAGGTTAGATAACCCAAGTTCGGCCGGGCGATAGTCATAAAAAGCGACGGGTACAAACGCGGAGACGAGGGCGGGAAAGTATAAGCTTGAAGCGATGTCAGTATGAAGCGGTGGGTTGATTTCTTTTACCACGCGGGCTGCCCAAGCGGTGTGATAGACATAGTGTCGATCAAAACCAGTTAGTTTGGTTTTATCAAAAATCTGCGGGTAGAAGGTCCGCCAGGAGTAGGTAAACCGAGGATTGTTATCCTGGCGTATAAAAGCCAAGTAATCCTTTAGAATAAACGGACTATAAAGCGCCGTTAAGAGCACTCGCCGAATTTTTTTAAGTAGACTGAACATACAAACTCACTTTGCTAGCGGGGATACAGACAAGGTTGGTGTACTGGTAACTGGCTTGACGTGCATGCACGACGAGCTCACCAGCATCACTCACTGTAAAGAACTGGTACTGGTACGAGGTAAGGATATCGAGACTGTCATTGTTGTTCTTACTCCAGGCGTCACCACCACCCACTTCTAAGAGAATGACGGGTTTGTCAGCCGAAAGAACCTGACTACTGTGAGCTAAGATACTCGCTTCAGTCCCTTCGGTATCGAGCTTTAAGAGACTCGGGTGGATATTATTTTCCATGCACCAAGAGTCCAGCGTGGTAGTTGGCACATCGATTTTTTTACCCTGCCCGTGTAAAAAATCGAGCGGCTGGTCGGTAGTGGAATTAAAGACGCCGTGACGCAACCCATAGTCAAAGAAGGTGATGGTACCGGCGTGGTCACTTAAAGCGAGTTGCTTAGTCTCTACCTGGGGTAAGGTGCCAACGTTCTTAAAGAGGACAGAGTAGGTACTAGGGGTCGGTTCAAAGGCGATAATTTTAGCATCCTGATGGGCAATTTGCGTAAACAAACTGGTGTAGACGCCGATGTTGGCGCCGACGTCTAGGATGTCGCCCGGTTCATTAAAGTGTTTTAAGAGAAAGAGGGTAATCTCGCGGTCATAAAAGCCTAGGAAGGACATCGAGCCAATCGCTGAGGTTTCGTAGGCAAAGAGACGGTGTCCCCAGAGAGTGCGGGCTTTGATAGGGAGGAGGAGTGGCGTAAAGCGGTTGAGGGCAACCAGGGTATAGAAGTAGAGCGCTTTAAGAGGGTGCTTCTTAAAGCGGGCATTGCGACCAATAGCCATGTCGATATCAGGCGTAGCATTCCATATAGTAGCGATGAGCTCTGCCCGATTCATAGCGAACATTTTAACGTATTATCCGTCGCAACGCATCTTTTATCTGGCTTTTGAGTTGGAAACGGAGGGTGGCGTTGTGCCACTTTTTGGTGTTTATGAGGTGCTTGGTCCGCATTGTTTCGGGTAGGACACCAAAATGGTTGGTATAGAGAGCTAAAAATGTCTCCGCTCCTCGCTTGAGGCTAAGCTCTGCCTCCACGTACGCACGTGGCGTATATTGCGCTAAATTGCTCAGGAAGGGAGGTAGAGCATTTGGTAGCTCTTCGTTACTTGAGATACAGACTCCACACCGTTCATTAAAATACGGTGCGGTCATAACTGGCGTGTACGCGAGTTGGCTTGGGGTGAAGTGGTCATGCCCTGAGCCAACCCAGTCACCAAAGCGGGTGACGCCCCAGACGAGCATCGGGACGTTCATGGCGAGGGCTTCAAGTAAGCCAACTCCCTGACTCTCTGAACGACCAATCCAAATAACAGCCTTTGCCTCACTGAGGAGAGTCTGGTACTCACGCTCTTGGTAGTTGCCGTAGGTGATGACGTGATACGTTTGCCCGAGTGTTTCAAGTAGGGTGGTGACGGCTAGAGTGTCTTTTAAAGAGCGCTGTTTGTTATAGACTAAGACAAGCCTCTTCTCGCGCGTGCTTGGAGAAAACTTCGCGGTATCGATACCAACCGGCCACACCGCACTAGGGATATGACTTCCTCCAAATGCGTGCCAAAACTTTTCTACCCAGGGCGCGGGATAGAGCCAGAGTAGTCGACTTAAATTCATTTCAGGTGGAATCTCTGAGGGGAGAGTGTAAATATTCGGTCCGGCAATAATGCTCGTAGTAGGAGGTAAGGTAAGAGAGGCTTTAAGGGCTAAGGGGTCATCGTGTATCCAGAGCTCACTGGTGGCATCAAGTGAGGCGTTCACGACATAGGGCACGTTAAGTTCATCAAGGCCTTTGATTAGATTCAGTACCACTTTTCGTGGCCCACGAGTGTGGCGAGAGACTATAGAGCGAGAGATGATGTTGAGCATAGTAACCCTACTTACTTTGAAAAAGTGTATGTTTTAGTTTCTCAAACCAAGGAAACTTTTTAAGAGGTTGGTAGATTTTAGCACTGACTTGGATGAGTTTTAATTGAGCGCCGGTATACCAACTGGCCACATGTTCTCGTTTTTCCATTTCTGCGAGTCGATTTGGGTTAATGGTCGCTCGCTTAGCGTCTGTAACAGGCTGGTCAAAAATATGTTGAAGAAAAGCTTCAAGGCCCTCATGAACTTTTGTAAAGTTGTACTCAGGGATCGTTATTGGTTCATTTACCATACTCAGGTAGAGGTCATCATCTTCATCTATTTCGGCTACTCGGGTACGTACCTCGTCAAAACTTTTAAAGTCATGACAATTAATAAACCGCTTTGGGTTAAACTGCTTGGCGACGTCTGGGTCGCCCCAATAGATAGGGATAGTTTTAGCTAAAAAAGAACCAATGATTTTTTCAGTTGTATAGCCTGAGCGTGATGAATTTTCACAAGCAATCGAAAACTTATGTTTAGCTTCAAAAGCCAGTTTGTTCTCTACGCGCCCACCAACGTTATTGAGATACGCACCGCCGGCGTTCACTTTTTTGTAAACACTAAGTGCATCAAATAAAGACTGACGGGCCAGTTCGCCACGATAGTTAGAGTAGACAAAGCTACAAAATTCCGTTTTTGCTTCCATATCAGCACGAGTAAGGTTGGCAGGTTTTGTCCAGTCTATATTTGCGGATTGAGTTATTTCTTCTGGTCGATAGTAGATAGCATTTAGATAGATTGGAAAACGATAGTAACGGTCACTAAAATCAAGCCAATCAAAACCAATGGCGTAATCACAAAAGTTAAAATTTGGTGAGACATTTTCACCGGTATAGAAAATTTTTACGCAATTATAGTTCAAGTGTTCATCAGATGATTCATGGTAGAAAATATAATCAGGCGTTTCTGATATCTCGACTTCGTACTTTTTTTGAAGGAGAGAATAAAAAAGATTAGCATATGATCCTGGTGTCGTATGGTCAGCACTGCCAAACTTTAAAAATTTTACGCGGATTTTTTTCACGGTCAGACTCGTATTATACTACTTTTGCAATAATCTGGGACAGGTAGGTATCATCAAGACAGTCTTGCGGATTGAGTTCATTTATTTCATTAAAATACTTATACGGCACTTTAACAAGGGTGGAGGAAGACCGCAAGAACATTTCGTATTCCATGTCGATGTGCCCAATATCAATCACTCTGTATCCGGCCATGAACAAGTCATAGGCTAATACTTTTGCAGTCGGACCTACCGAAAGTAACACTAATGAATCCTTCGGTATCTTCAAGGCTTCCGTCATTATTTCAGCATATTTTGTATAGGCATTTTCCGCTGGACAGAGGATTCGTTTCAGACTTTGCACATTGTTAAACATATCATTACCTACACCGAGCCGACTTTTTTTACCTTCAATGAGGACAACTTTTTTTCCTGCCCATATTGAGAACAACTTTTTAAAAATACTACCACTATGCGATTTATCTTTATAACCTAGATATGGTCTTGTGATATAAGCGTCACCATAGGTTTGGTTACTTGATAACAGACCTCTCCAAACATGACCGTGGCGGAATAGGTGATGCAAAATAAACCAGTACGAAACTTTGGTGTAACCGTTTAACTTTCCCCAAATGCCGGGAATGCAGATGAGTAACGCGGGTGTATGTATCTGCAGGATTGCTCTTAGTTTGTAAGACAATTGACTGTTTGTTTGCTGAAAATTAAGTTGTTCATTTTCAATAAGGGACATTTCACCATCACCAAAACGAATTGCTGAAAGTTCATTAGCTATAATAATGTCAATTGTTTCTTCAAGTGAAAGAATTTTTGGGGCATTTTTATTTTTGGTTATATACACTCTCCATATATATGCACTATACGCAATATATGGTCCTACTAAGCGACGAAGTGATAAAGGTATTACCGCACGAACTAGCTTGATGTTTTTGTGTAGTAGTTCAGAGGTCATACATTTAAAATTTAGTTAGAAGATATTTTCTCGTCAGACACATTTAAGTATTTCAGAAAATCTTTATGCTTGTCTTTATGTATGAATAAGTACATATACACGCCTTCAATTGTTAGGCTACCATCGGTCTTCTCTAGTTTACCGTTTTTGAAAAGATAGGCTTCGTACCCAATGTTTAGTAAAAGCTGAATTGTTTTCGAGTAATCTTGATTGACAAAATTTCTCATTTTGAGTCTTTCTATGATTTCAACAAATAGCAGAGGCTTACTTTTTGAAATAGTTTCAATAGCCCCTTCGAGTGTAAGTAGTTCATGGCCTTCCGTGTCTATTTTTATAAAGTCTGGAGAAACACTTTCTGCAAAACCGTCAAGCCTTTTAAGTTCGATAGTTTGTGTCGGCAGGTCTTTATTATTAAAGTCTTTATCGAGACTTGAACAGGTTCCCCATACATATATTTCACCAGTTCCATTCTTGTCACTGAGTGCAAAATTGCAGACATGAATGCAGTCACTGAAACCATTTATCTTTGCTGTTTCGTCGATACAGTCGGCAAACTCTTTGACTGGCTCAAAAGAATACACTGAAACTTGTTTCTCAAAAAAATGAGCAGCCAATAATCCGTAGTACCCAGTATTGGCTCCGATGTCATAGATAACTGGGTTAGCTTTTTGATTTAGGTACTTAAAAATCTTTATAGTGAGTGCAGTCTCTTCGGGTTCGATTTCACCATATCGTAAAATACCACAAGCGATATCTCTTTGATCGAGGATATCTCCTACATACCAAAAACCAAATTTTGTTTTAACAGCAGTCTTTCCAAAACCATTATGCTTGTTTGGAGTATAAAGAAATATTTTTTTATTCTTTAAAAATTTATTGGTTAGACTAATGAGACTAGTAATAATAATTTTCATGAGTTTTTTACACTATAGTTAACGTCTGCAATATTATTTGGTATACTTGAAAGCCATATTCTCGAGCACTGCATAATTTTTTGCGTACCAGTCTACTGTTTTACCGAGACCCTCTTCAAACGAGGTTTTGGTCTTGAAGCCGAAATTAATCAGCTTTGAAGAATCAAGAAATTGATCAGGAATTTCGATAAAATTATCGGGGCGACCCTGGACTGTTGGCTCAACGTCTGCGATTTTAGTTCGAAGGAGATTTATCACGTCAGTAACACTCTTTATGTTTGCGCATTTTTCAACAGACTTAATTTCTTCAGCTCCATAACTCCCCACATTAAAGGCTGCCCAACCATACGTTGTTTTGCCATCCCGAGGCATGTTTACGTTATTCTCTCCGTAATAGTCAGCAACATTCTCCATAAGAAACATGTATGCGTTAACTACATCATCTACATAAATGTATTCTCGCAAAACGTTTGCACTCCCTTCATTAATCATGGGCGGCTTGCTAGCAAGAAGGCACATCGACGTTTTTGGAATGAGACGTGAAAAGTTTAAATCTCCTGGGCCATACATATTGCAGGCTCTGGTAATAATCGCGGGTATTTTAAATTGGTAGGAATAAGTCTGAGTAATCATGTCAGTACACACCTTAGAAGAACTATAGACATCGAGTCCTCGAAGCGCATAGCTTTCTCTGTACGGCAATCCTTCCTTGTCATCTTTATAGTGGTCTCCATAGGACTTGTCTGAAGAGGCAATCAGGACTCTTGGTATTTTATTGATGCGGGCTACTTCAAGAATATTGAGTGTACCAACTACATTGTTTTCCATTGTTGAAAATGGGGAATTGGCTGCGTCTGAAACAATAGCGGATGCAGCTAAGTGAAATATGGTGTCTATCTGGTGCCGCTCACAAACTCTTCGCAGAGCAGTCAAGTCAAGAATGTCAAAATGTTCAATATCGGGAGTACCAACATTTTCCTCGGTGTCTGTTAGTAGTTCAGCCGTAGTAAATGGTCGCTTATGGCGAACGGTAATAGTAACCATCGCACCTTCTTTTAAGAGTGTTTTTGTTAAGTGTGTTGCCAGGAAACCGTCTCCTCCTGTAACAAGCACTCTTTTGCCAAACCAATAGCTTTTAGTTTTTTCCATATGATGTTTCTTGCCTAATTGGAGGCTTATTATTTAACAAATTTTATACTATACCGATAAGCTCTGTACAATACACTATTATAACTAAAAAATTGTTGGACATATGAGTGATAGTATCGTATGTACCATGACCGAGGATCGATAATAGGACCCGTAGGGACACTATCGATACCCTCGTGTAGTGCGAGGAGTCGTTTTGTTTCCCAGTCTATGTCCCAAACGTCAAGCCATCTAAAATGCTGAGGGCTGTGCTCTTTAAAAAACTTGAGGGTGTCAACATCAAGCCAAGAAAGTTTATTTTTTGGGAAATGCCACAGGTCGAGCCCTTTTTGCTCGTACTCATGAAGCCAGGAAGTGGGAACGGGAGAAGTTTTCACATCTTTGTCTTCCCGGTAGGAGTAATAGCGCACGTTTATTTTAAAAGCATTCATGAAACCCTTTTTTCTCTGTAGGTATTCAATCACTCGATAGTGAGCCTGCTTCACGAGTACTTTTTCCCAGTCAATAAATTGAAAATGAATGACCTTAGGACTTTCAAGTCGCTTTATATTCTTGAGTACATCAATAGGTACCCTCGATACATGGTCATAGTCTCCAGCTTTACTTACAAAGTTTGACTGGCGGTCATCAACAAACCCAAAAACTTTATAGCTGTTTGCCCAGACTGAATTGTCGTCTCGGTATTCTGTAAATGATCGCCAAAGATTGATCCACTGCATCTCAATGGCAGTACCAGGTGGCATCTTTTCTATCTCTTTCCAGAACTCGTCATTTAGTATATCTGCTGTCGGAACCTCATCGGCATCGATACTAAATATGACGTTGTTACCCTCAATCTCTCGCGCTTTTTCAAGTAACGTCCCTCTAATATGGCTCGACTGAAATTTTGCGTCGTTTTTTATAACCCTTACCTTGGGAAATTTACTACAGATTTCGGCTGTTCTGTCGGTAGAATTATGATCGGCCACAATGATGTAGTCAGCAAATAATGACAAGACCGAGAGGGTCTTCTCAAGTATCCACTCTTCATTTCGTACTGGCATCACGACAATTTTGTTGAATTTTTGCATATGTTTTTTTCTTGCCGGTCTAGTAAAGTTTTTCGTAAGTTTATAGTAGCTCTTTAAGTTATCCCAAAATACCTATCTATATCCAGACTGCTTTAAAAGCCTATATCCAGCCAGATCCCTCGATACACAAAACTTCTGAATGATATTTAGCCATTAAGCTTTCTTTAGATTAAAAAGAGTTTTTCTCAGGTCTCGAACTAAAACAATGAGTTTGTTTGGAATAAAAAAAATGGCTGAAGCTATGAGTAACCGAATTGGAACAAGCTTTTTCATATGTGTGTACATATACTTAAAATTTTTCCGATTGCACGCAAGTCCATGCCCTTTAGCTCTTAGTACCATAATAATCAGGAACTTACTATTTCGAGCTACATCATTTTGAATACGCCCCTTATCAAATCCATAGCTAGTCATTCTTTGTAACAAAACTATAGAGTTCACAAAAGTAAATAATTCCGTACCATTCTCAGCCCAGCGACAATCTTGCCCAGTGGCAATAACGGGAGTAGCAACAAATACTTTTGGTTTGTTGGAGTTCGCAAGAATTTTCAGCACATTTTCATAGTAGAGCCAATGCTCCAAATAATTTTCCATTGTTACGAGCTGAAGCCAAAGCTCTCGAGAGAAAGCGAGGACACTGACACCCCCCTGGCAGTAGACACGAAAATAGAATTCGTTATGATCTTGAAGTTCAACAAAACTTTCTTCTGTGTAGCTTTGTGGCGGAATAATACCACTCACATCCCATAAAGGAAGAGAGTTCATCGTGATGAGATCGTACTTGTTGGTAGCAAATTTATCGAAGACAACTTTTAAAGCGCCAGGAATAATTAGGTCATCGTCACCTAAGTACCAGCAATACCGGCCACTGGCTTTAGTAACAACTTCTTTGATGTTGCGGTCAAACCCAATATTCTCCTGGTTTCGCGTGTAGACCAAAAGAGGTATTTTTTCTGCGAATGAGTGGACAATTACTCCTGTCTCATCGGTACTGCAGTTATCAGAAACGACCACTTCTACCATGTTTTTAAGTTCGGGGTTTTGTTTAAAATGCTCAACAATGTTATCGAGACATCGCTTGAGGTAATGGGACCGATTATAGGTCGGTATACAGATACTTAAAACTGGAGAGCTCATAGAAGCGATGTTACTTTTTGTATTTCGCTAAAAACGTTTCAAAGCAATTTTGCATATACGTAATCTGTTCCTCCGTGAGTCCTTGGTGGCAACCAACCACAAAAGCATTTCTCATAACGAGTTCGGTGTTTGGGAAAGTTGGTGTCGCTTTTCGGTGGGCTATCCTCTTAAAACCTGGTTGCTTGAGGATGTTGCCGGTAAAGACAGGACGGGTTTGAATGTTTTGCTCTTCTAAAAATGTAACTAATTCTAGTCGAGTGAAGGGAGCTTTTGGTTTGATGATGAGTGGGAACGCCAGCCAAGCAGTTGTTGTAGCCGGGGTTTGGCGTGGCAGGATAAAGAAGTCTTGGTGACCACTAAAGAATTCGTAGAGTCGATTGTAGTGCTTCAGGCGTAACGCGAGAAAGCCAGGCAATCTTTTTAGTTGTGCTAAAGCAAAGGCTGAAGAAATCTCGAGCGGTAAAAAGTTGTAGCCGATTGAACTAAAAATAAACTTGGCATCATACGCTATGCCATTTAGTTTTGTATTGAAGCGATTCTTAAGTAATTCAGAATTACCCTTTTCACCAAACAGGGAAGACTGGCGCCCCCAACCACGAAGTACCTTAAGACGATTGGCCCACTCTGGGTTGTTGACCATGATGATACCTCCGCCACCAGCTCCATTGATGATGTGAGAACCATAGAAGCTTGTGATAGATATATCCGAAAACATACCAGTTGGCTTTTTGTTGATGGTGCCACCAAGCGTATCGCAAGAGTCTTCAATCAAAACGAGTTTGTGCTTTTTCGCTAAGGTGTGGAGTCTTGGCAGGTCAGGAATGTTACCCATGAGTGAAGGAATCATGAGCGCCTTAGTTTTTTTACTGATAGCTTTCTCAACTGCGTCTACATTTACGTTATAGGTGTCTGGATCAACATCAACAAAGACCGGAGTCAGTCCTTTTTGAACAATCGGACCAACCACCGTGGCAAAACTTAAGATAGGGGTAATGACTTCAGAGCCAGGTGGTAATTGCAGTAGTTCAAAAGCGAGCAAGTTAGCTGACGAACCAGAGTTCACCATTACACCGTATTTTTTACCAAACATCTTGGCAATTCGTTCTTCAAAAACTTGAGTTTTTTCACCAAGTGCGGTGTTACCTTTGAGAACTTCAACAACTGCATCGATTTCTTCTTGGCCATGGACAGAGAAACCATAGGGCACACGTAGTTTATTTTTTGCAGGTGGAGTTTTTTTTGTTGCCATAGGTTATTTTAGAGTTTTTAATATACTTTTTGCATCAAAATTGTAACAGAAAAGAGAGTTTACACAAATATTGTACCGAACTGAAAGCCTCACATAGCAATCATTTTGATTCACCTCTTTTATAATCGTCGAGACACTTAAAAAGTTGCAGATTCTTGAGGTAGAAATTCTTTCTTAAGAATTGGGTAGGTAGTGACTAGGAATTGACTATATTGATATATTGTGTTATGAATCAAGAGAGAAAGATATCCATCTTGAAGTTCACTAACACGAAAGGTTAATGGATGACCGTTTACTCAATTGATCCGCTCAACTACGCTCGAGCGCAACTTCTCGTGCTCCTTGATAGGCGTGAAAAAACCGACGCCGTGTTCGTTCATGGCTCACCGGCAGCGAACGATGAAATTGACACCGAACTTCTGCGTACAGCAGTTCAAATGTCCCGTGTAGGTGAAACAGGTTGTGTCGTAATTAATGGTCTTTCGGACGCGGAGTGTTGGCCAAACGGCCAGCGTTTAGCGTATCCAGGCTCTGGTACATGGGGTAGAGTACTCTATGATTTGGGTTGCGAAGATTTTCTCATGATCCAGCCGTCGAAGTATACGGCGACAGAGAGCGCCAACCTGATTAAACTGGCAGAAGAGAATGGCTGGGAAAGTTTGACTATCATGAGTTATCCGCATCACATTCTGCGATGTATGCTCCAAATGGTGTTCTGCTTGGAGCGGGCCAGTTCAAAATTGAAGGTTTACACCAGGACTCTTGCGACCATCAATTGGCAGATGATTGCGACGAAGGGTGTCCTCAATGGAACTCCATTCTCAGGTACACTCATCGACGTTCACATGCGCGAAGAGTTTGACCGCGTGATTAGGTACGCTGACAGGGATAGTGCGACGTTCACCCCGCACGCCACCCTGGAAGAGCTCATTGAGTATTTCCGCACGCGTGACTCGTTGTAGCTAAACCAGAATCAGAGCGGGACGTAACCACTTACCACAACCACATAAACTCATTTCCCCACGATTTATACTCGTGGGGTTCTTTTTGGCTCAAATGTACATCAATATCCGATTTGGTTCGTGCAGGTTGCAGATATACACTCTATCTGTATACTTCAAGCTACTTTTGGGGTTATACAATATATGAAGGATTTTTACCGCGGGAAAAGGGTGCTGATTACCGGCCATACGGGTTTTAAGGGGTCATGGCTGACTGAGATACTTTTACAGTGGGAGGCGGAGGTAGTCGGGGTAGCTTTGGCCCCAGCCGCTAATCCAAATCTTTTTACCCTCCTTGGGCACCAACGTAAAATCGCCAGTTATTTTTGTGATATTCGTGATACAGCTAATTTCAAGCAAATACTTATTCAAGAACAACCCGAAATTGTTTTTCATTTAGCCGCTCAGCCCTTAGTTAGACGCAGTTATGATGAACCACTTTTGACGTTTTCAACTAACGCTACAGGTACTGCAAGTGTGCTTGATGCCATTAAGCAGGTGAATACAGTAAAAGCAGTGGTCGTAGTTACGACTGACAAAGTATATAAAGATCAGGATTGGGTATATCCGTATCGTGAAATAGATATGCTTGGTGGGTACGACCCGTATAGTGCGAGTAAGGCAGCAGCAGACATTATCGCTCAGTCATACATGCAGTCATTTTTTAATCCGAAAGATTACAAGATTAAACATGACACGCTTGTGGCTATTGCTCGAGCTGGTAACGTTATTGGAGGTGGGGATTGGTCAGTCGACCGACTGATACCAGAAATTATGCGATCGGTTTATGAGAAAAGCGTACCGGTCTTACTGAGGTACCCTAAAGCGGTACGACCGTGGGAGCATGTGCTTGAGCCACTCTCAGGTTATCTCCTGCTCGGCCAGCGGTTGTTTGCAGGTCAAACAAGATGTGCTGAAGCTTGGAACTTCGGTCCACTATCAGAGAGTTTTGAGAGTGTTGAGTCGGTAACTCGGACCATGTTGGAACACATCGGTCGAGGATCTGTTTTAATTGAACCCCAACCAGACTTACACGAAACGCACCTTTTACGGCTCGATGTATCAAAAGCAATCACTGAGCTTGGGTGGCAACCTACGTTAACCTATAAACAAACCATTAATGACACTGCTTTGTGGTATAAAGAGTATTACGAACGAGGGGATGTAAAAGCCATTACGAGTAGTCAAATTAAATCTTTTTTTAATATTTCATGAAAGTTGTTATTTTAGCTGGAGGATACGGAACGCGAATTAGCGAAGAGACGCATTTGCGCCCGAAACCGATGGTTGAAATTGGTGGTAAGCCAATTCTTTGGCACATCATGAAAATCTATTCCCATTACGGCTTTAATGACTTTGTGATTTGTCTTGGTTACAAGGGCTACTACATAAAAGAGTGGTTCAATAACTACTATTTACATACCAACGATGCGACGATTGACTTGGAGCACAACACAACGACTTTTCACAAAAACCGAAGTGAAAAATGGAAAGTTACTCTTGTTGATACCGGGGAACATACTATGACCGGTGGCAGGGTCAAACGTGTAGAAGAGTACATAGGTAACGAGACCTTTATGCTTACCTATGGTGATGGTGTCTCAAATGTAGACATTAAAGCTCTCGTAGAAGCGCACAAAGCACACAAAAAGCTTGCCACAGTCACAGCAGTAGTGCCAGAAGGTAAGTTTGGTGTACTGTCTATTAATGACAAATCGTCAGTGACTTCTTTTAGTGAAAAGACTGACAACAAAAATCGTGTCAATGGGGGGTTCTTTGTACTTCAACCAGAGGTGTTTAAGTATCTTGAAAATGACGAAACAATTTTTGAAAAGGATCCGCTGGAAAAACTTGCTACTTTAGGTGAGCTTAAAGCATTCAATCATGACGGTTTTTGGAAGCCGATGGATAGCTTAAACGACAAAAACAAACTCGAAGAGATGTGGAAGAACAATCAAGCTCCATGGAGGTTGTGGAAATAGTTTATTTTTATTATTTTGCTTTAGGAAATTGAAGTTTAGTATTTAGATAACGATGATTAAAAAAATTGCCCAAAACCAAACAGATGTAAACGAATTATCTTTAAGGGAGACAGGTCAGATATCTGCACCAGAGAAATTTGACTATAAAGGTATTGTAGTAAATAAACCTTGGGGGTATGAGTATTTGTTATTTGAAAATGATCATGTCGCAATCTGGATTTTATTTTTAAAAGGGGGATCTCAGACATCAATGCACTGTCATCCAAAAAAGAAGACCTCGCTCTATGTTTTGGATGGATCAGTAAAAACATCGTCTTTGTGCGATATTCACAGTCTCACCTGTCGAGATTGCATTATGATTGATAAAGCCACCTTTCACTCTACTGCGTCAGACTGTGAGGATGGGGCATTTATAATGGAAATTGAAAGTCCGCCAGAAAAAACCGATTTAGTGAGATTGCAAGATAAATACGGTAGAGAAAATAAGGGATATGAGGCTGGCAAGGAGTTATCAGTTAATACACAAGATTATGAGTATCATGATTTTCATAATGATATTTATGAAGAGCGTAAGATAATTCAAAAAGTAATAAAGAATAGTAATGTTGTGCTCCATAATCGAGAAGATTGGGGGAGTTTTTATGAAGAAGTGAAACAAAAGCATTTTTGTACTATTAGTTTTCTTGATACAGATGTTTTAGATAATAGCGGGGAAGTCGTGTTGTCTGTCGGTGATATTTGCTCAGGAGAGTGGTTTTTGGAACACTATGAGAATTTAAAACCAACAAATGATATATTTACTGTGTTAACTATTCACTGAATGTATGAGAAAAATAAAAGTTTCTGATTATATTGCCAATTATATTGCTTCTCTGGGGGTGAAACATGTTTTTTTAATTCCTGGTGGCGGTAATGTCAGCATGATTGATGCCATCAGTAAACATAAAGATTTATTGAATATTTCTAACCACCATGAACAAGCCTGTGCAATGGCTGCTGAAGCCTATGGTCGAGTAGGGGGAAACATTGGTGTATGTGTGACCACTGTCGGCCCGGCTGCTACTAACACTCTAACTGGCATTATGGGGGCTTGGACTGATTCAATCGCTACTCTATATTTGTCTGGACAAGTCAAACGAGAAGTTATGATGACAAATACAGACTTACGTCAGTTGGGAGTACAAGAAATAAATATTGTTGATATAGCTAAACCTATCACAAAGTATTGTGAAATTGTGGATGATCCAAATGATATTCGATATCATTTAGAAAAGGCAGTATTTCTGGCAAAATCAGGGCGTCCTGGCCCTGTTTTATTAGATATTCCCTCTGATATTCAGACGTGTGAGGTTGATCTAGATGCAATTAAGTCTTTTGATCCTGAAAAGGAGAATTTACTGGTTCCAGTATCGCCTGAGTTTAAGGATCAGATGACTCATGTGTTATCGCTCATTAAAAATGCTCGGAAACCATTAATCTTTGCTGGGTACGGGATTCGTTTATCAGGAGCTCATAAAGAATTTCTAGAGCTGGCAGAAAAACTGAACGTTCCGATACTTACTGCAATGGCAGCCCATGATCTCATTCCTACAAATCATAGACTGTTTGCTGGTAGACCAGGTGTATTTGGAGACCGTGCAGGTAACTTCGCTATTCAAAACGCTGATTTGCTTATCAGTATTGGAGCACGTCATCACTTATGGAATGTAGGCTACAACTACAAGGAGTTTGCTCGAAATGCTACAAAAGTAGTTGTTGAAATCGACATAAATGAATTAAATAAAAAAACTGTTGTCCCTGATGTAGCTATACATTGTGACGCAAAGCTTTTTATTACTGAATTATTAACCAGTGCTGAAAAGAAAACAGATATTGACGCTTGGATTACTCGTGTGATTGACTGGAAGGAGAAATATCCGGTAATTTTACCGTCGTATAAAGATGAAAAAGAATACGTCAATTCTTACTATTTTACTGAAGTACTTTCAGATTGTTTGACTGAAGGTGACATCATTATGACCGGAGTTGGAACTTCATTCACGGGCACTCTCCAGTCATTTAAGGTACAGAAAGATCAACGTTTATTCAGCAGTGTAGGTTGTGCTTCTATGGGGTACGATTTGCCTTCAGCTATAGGAGGTTGGTTTGCGACAGGTAAAGATAGAATTACATTATTGACTGGAGACGGTAGTATTATGATGAATTTGCAAGAACTCCAAACTATTAAGCACTACAAAATACCTTTAAAAATATTTCTTATTAACAATAATGGATATTTGGCCATTAAAAATACCCAGAATTCCTTTTTTGGAGGTAATTTAGTAGCGGTGGATGAAGAAAGTGGTGTTAGCTTTCCAGATTTTAAGGATGTTGCAAAGACATTTGGTATTGGTTACTTAGAGATAAATGATCATTCCAATATAAAACAAATAATAGAAGAGACTTTAAGTTATCCTGGACCGGTGCTCTGCAACATAAAGATGTCACCTACTCAACCACTATGGCCTAAAGTGTATTCAGAAAAATTGGCTGACGGCACAATGGTAAGTAAGCCACTTGAAGACATGTTTCCTTTTTTGGAAAGAGAAGAATTTGAAAAAAATATGGCAGATGACATTACTTTTTCTAATTAATTATAATATCAAAATTTAAAGGCCAATAACTCACAAAGTATGAAAATAAATAGAGAAACAAACCGAGTTGTCATTATCACTGCTGAGGCGTTTGAGGATGAAGAGGTTATGTATCCAATAATGAGGCTTCATGAAGAAGGTTTTGAAGTTGATATTGCCACGAAAGATGCAAAGCTTGTAGTAGGACGATTAAATTTCCCTTTGGAGTTGATGGTTAGATACTATGGGAAATTAGTAGATGCCAAAAAATTGAGTACTTCAGACTATGACATGGTCCTTATTCCGGGAGGCTTTGAAGCTCCAGATCGAGTCCGTCAGATACCTGAAGTTCTTGAATTCGTAAATGCGATGGCAAACGAAAATAAATTAGTAGCCGCTTTTTGTCATGGGCCGTGGGTCTTAATTTCTGCTGGACTATTGAAAGGGAAAAAGGCAACTGGCTATGTGGGTATTAAGGACGATATCGTTAATTCGGGAGCAACATATATTGATGAACCAGTAGTCGAAGATGGTAACATTATTACTTCACGTCACCCAAGAGATATTGGAGTATTCATGAAAGCTTTAATAGCTCGTTTTTAATTTTACAAATTTGAAGCAGATAATTGTTTTTGATTTTGATGGAGTTTTAGCAGATTCATTTGATAATCTGTATCAAATCAACATGTCTGCTGGTTTGGCAATGGGGTATCATCTTTCAAAATCACAATACAGAAAAGCATTTTATGGCCCTTTAAATAAAAATCTTGGCGCAATTTTTAACTTAAGTGAAACAGAACTGGAGAATTTTATAAAATTAAAACATAAAATTTTTGCAGACTTCTATAATGCAGATAGGGTTAAACTTTTTCCAGAAGCCACCTCTTTACTTGAGAGTATAAGTAGACAAGGGGAGTTATGGATACTGAGTACAGCGCCTGAAATTCATATTAAAAAAATTCTCAAGGCTAACCAGCTCCAGAATTTTTTTACTAAAATAATAGGACACAGTAAAAAGCAAAAAAGTTATTTTTTGGAGAAAGCTGTTACGTCACCTAATATAGATAGAGTGTTTTTTGTTACCGATACAGTTGGGGATTTGCTGGAAGCCAGCAGGGTACCTAGTGTTGTCACCATCGCTGTAACTTGGGGTTTTCATACTCCAAAAGTATTAGCTAATGCACAACCTTCTGTAACAGCAAACAAGTTTCAGGATGTACTAAAATTCATACAATCGAATGACAAGTAATCTTAATGTTAGAAAACTGGCGCTTTTGGGAGCGACCGGCTATATCGGGAAATCACTACTCGCAGAGTTTTTAGTAAATAACTCTGACACTGAGCTCTACCTTTATTCGCGAGACATTTCAAAATTAGAGAAAACTATTTTAGATTTTAAAGATATTGAAAAAGGGCGTTTAATTAGACTTTGCGACATATCAGAGTTTCAATACGGGAGCTTTGATGTGATCATTAACGCGACAGGAATCGGAAATACAAAAGTATTGGGTGACGAGCCGGCAAGTATTTTTACCCTTACTGAATCTGTTGACACACTCATTCTTTCTTACTTAAGAAAAAATCCCGAAGCAGTGTACATCAACCTGAGTAGTGGGGCGGTGTATGGAGATAATTTTAGTGCCCCTATAACAGAAGAAACCAAAGCCACCTTCTCTGTTAATGAGTTCAAGGTATCGGAGTACTACTCGATTGCTAAGTTACATGCTGAAGCGAGACATCGTGCACTAGCAAACTATACCATCATCGATTTGCGCGTATTTGCGTTTTTTAGTAAGTTTGTCGATACGGAAGCTGAATTTTTGATGTCAGAGATTGCTGATTGCCTTATTTCCAATAAGGTATTTAAAACCAACGACACCGATATCATTCGGGACTATATTTCGCCTACTGACCTCCATCAACTCATTCAATGTGTTATGCGGTCACCAAGCAACACGGCCTTAGATGTTTACAGCAAGGCTCCGGTAGCCAAGCTCGATTTGCTTAATGAGCTTCAAGAAAAGTTTGATTTACGATATGAAATTTCATCTGACCCAATTCGAGGTGGCAATAAATTTTCGAAAAATATCTATTATTCAAAAAACTATCAAGCAGAGAGTGTTGGGTATACTCCAGAGTACACGTCAGTTGAGGGAATTTGTTTAGAGCTATCGAAATTAATTGAAAAATAGTTTGAAAATTAAGTTTAAATACCTTTCAGGTAATGAAATATCTTTCTTAAATAAACCATTTTTACAATAATTATACGATTTATAAAAGGGAAAAAGCTTACTTTGGGATGAATTTTCTTAATTGACATGTATGGCAACCGTTTCCAATTGAGCCGAAGGTGCCATATACGCTGGGTGGGTGAGTTGAGTAGCCCGCCGTGGTAGGTCTCTAGGGACTGAATGCTTATATGAGGCCAGTACTTTCTGAAAAAGATATTTACTAAGGTTAAGTCGTGCCGGAATAGGCGACAATCACGCACAAATACAGATTTATCGGGGCCTTTATTTCGCCAACTATCACCTGGAGAAAACCCAAGCGCTAGACCAGCAATACCAGCGGAATAGATTTTTGCAAAAATCTGACCGGCTTCTTCGCTGTTGCTGAAACCAATGATACCGGCGTGCATGATGGTCAGTGTGTCAAACTCGTCTCCTATAGCAAACATCTCTTTGTAACTTTTTGGCACGATGTCTGCAAAGGTTTGCTCTTGGTCAATCAAGAGTACGTCGTCTTTTTCAATGATAGCAAAATCGGCATCAAGGGGTTTCAGTACGTGACAGCCTGCATCGAGATAGAAGTTGAGGTCAGCGATGGGGTGCGCAAAAATATATGTTTTCCAGGTGTAACAAGATCTCCAGTGAGAGCAAAAATGAGGCATGGGAAGTACGGTTACACCATCAATCATCTCCAGCTCTTTCCTAAAGGTGTAGAAAAGACCTAAGTCATAGACGTAAATGACTGGGTGGTCCGGGTAATTAACCTTAATTGAGGTCAGGAGGTTTATAACCGACGGAAAGAATTTGTTTGAACAGGCGGTGATGAGGGCTTTTGATTTCATAGATTTAACGTGTACGTAGTATACGAGTAAAGCGCTTTAAAAAATAGATGAGTATGACGACCATAATGATACTCGTACTCGAGATTAAGGTAGCAACAGCGGCCCCGATTGCACCATATTCAGGAATAAGGACGAGGTTACCAACTACATTGACTACCATCCCAACTAGGGTCATGAGGAAAAGTGCGACACGCGCGTTTTCAGCTAAGAGATAGTGCTGAGCTATCACGCCAAGGGTGGCGGGCACAAAGGCCCAGATGTAGATTTGTAAGATAGGAATTGCGGGAGCAAACTCAGCACCATATACCAGGAGCACAATTGGTTTGGCTAAGAACGTCACTGCAATCGCGACAAAGACCGAGAGCGATAGTAGAAGTATTATAAGAGACACAATGCGCTGTCTGTACTGAGCGTGAGCTGACTTTTTGGCATTAATAATCGCCGGGAAGAGCGTTCCGACCAGTACGGCTGGAAAGAAGTGCCAGAGTTCACTTAAACGCACCGCCGCGTCGTAAACACCGACAGTTGTGGCGTCAATCATGTTTTTGAGCAATACCTGATCAATGCGAGTATAAATAACAGAAAAAGCGCTGGTAAAAATAAATGGCCAAGAATCAAGGAGGAGTC
Source organism: Minisyncoccia bacterium (assembly GCA_041742075.1). Taxonomy (GTDB): domain Bacteria; phylum Patescibacteriota; class Minisyncoccia; order Phycocordibacterales; family UBA918; genus OLB19. The sequence continues at coordinate 98,333 of JBGSJJ010000015.1, read as the reverse complement.
TCTTGGCGGTAGTGTGGTTATAGGTCCAATTAAAGACGCTACCAAACGCACGGAAGCGAATATAGATATACCCAAGCGCATAAAAGAGAGTTTCAGCGACAATGATGAGTGCTAGGTAGAGGACGCCGTTACCGAAGAAGATGACAATAATCTTCAGTACATTTACTAGAGCTGTAACAAAAAAAGACAGTATGGAAACAGGTTTATTGTTTACCGCGGCGCCAAATTCATACGAAATGATTGAAAACGTATGGACGATAAAGGTACTCGATAGAATAACAATAATAAGAAATGAAACGTCTGGTGGAGAGAGAAACAAGGCGGTAGCAATAGTAAGAACAGCGGTGATGCTCCCAGCGATGAGTTTAATGCGAAATGCGGTACCAAGGAGAGCATTTTTTTGCTCGGGGTATTTTATGATTTCTCGGTAGAGCACCGAATCAATTCCTAAAGAAGAGATGAACGAAAAGAGACCAATGAAACTAAGCGCATAGCTCAGTTCACCGTAGTTGCCGGGACCAAGTGAGCGAGCGATGTATAAGGTGGCAAAAAAACTAATCGCGAGGTTGCTAAACTTGCCAAAAAAGACCCACCCAGTATTCTGCGCGTAGCGAATGATTCCGTCTCGCGAAAAATTGTTTCTGGTCGCTAGTTTTCGGAGAAGAGATTTCGGCACAATAGATTATTTTTTTTGAAAAACAGTAATCGAATCTTGCACTTCTACAAAGTTAACTCGAGGGTCATCTTTTAACTCTGAAACAAATTGTACGCAACCAGCCCAGCCGGCAAATACTTCTTTCCCATCAACGGTGATTGCGTGAGAGTCATGAAATGCAATGAATCCTTGAGGAGAGATGAGGTTGTACCAGTCTTCAAAATCTTTTTTTACGGCTTCATAGGTGTGGTCACCATCTATAAAGATAAAATCAAAAGGTTTACTCCAGTTTTTGGCCACGTTGTAGCTAAAGTCTTTTATAAAATAAAATTTTTCATAAAAGGCTAAGTTTGATAAAACTTTTTCTTCCGTACCGATTAATCTTCTATTCATACTGTCTGGTATCAGAGGGTCGATTCCATAAAGTGGCACATTGGCAACGAGGGCCATTTCCTTGGTAGTCTTTCCATCAAGTACACCAATTTCTACGATTCCAATCTGGGCACTTTTAGCATATTTTTGTAAGAGGTTTTTTTCAATTTCAGTAGTCCACCGTATCCCTTCAGGGCCAGTATCAACCTTACTTACAAAGGCCATTTTTAGCATATTTTTTAGTATGCCAGCTAATTTCACCGGATCTGTAAATAAGAGTTTTATTTTGTATTTTGTTTTAGATATAAATTGCATATGGTTCGTTTATTAAGATTGCACACATTCTTTTAGGCCCATTCTTACTTTCGGTAGTGGGTTTTAAAATAATCCAGTTCTTCAGGTGTCCCAAGTATCCAGTTTTCACTAGCCTCTGAAATAGTCACCTTTTTTCCCAGTTTTATCAGATTATTATACAGTGGAGCGATGTAAATTTCACCTTGGTCTGGTTGGTATGACTGAAGCGCTTTTTCTACTTCATCGATAAAGTAGAAGCCATGTTTGAAGTAATACAGACCAGTAGAGGCGTTGTTAGAAATAACCTTTTTCTCAGCTGTTTCTTCAACGTAGCCGTACGAATCTTGTTTTGCGTAGCTATAGCGTGCGTCGGTGGACGTAAAACAAGCTAAGGTACAGTCTGGGTCAATCTCAGTAATATGTTCCCATAAATCCGGTGTTTGGCTGAACGTGTCACAGTTAAAAATAAATAATTTACTAAAATTATTTATAAAATCTTTAGCGAGGTAGACTGTATCAGCCTGTCCTAATGTTAATTTCTCAGCTTGAATGACTTTAATATGGCTACCAAACAACAAGCGCAGTTGCTTTGAAAGTTCATATTGTACTTCGTGCTCACGTAAAATAATAAAAATAAGTTGGACTGGTTGTTTAGGTAAAAAAGAAAGAGAATCAACTGCCCACTTAACCATTGGTTGGCCAAGTACATCAATGAGTGGTTTTGGGGTAGTAAATCCAGCTTTTGTAAAGCGACTTCCTAAACCAGCCATAGGTATTACCACATTGATGACATCAGTATCAAGCTCAGTGGATTGAATGTTTTCCCAGCCACGAAATGGTATAGCCAGGTCATCAATATAGACATGTCCGTATGGTTTACCAAAAATAAGCTCATCGTAGGGAATCTTGTATGTGCTAAGCCACTCCCTCGTTTTCTTGCCGATTTTCTGCTCTACTAATGTAACGTCCCCCTGACATGTCTTCATGTGACGTGCACTATAGATAATGAGGTAGTGACCGTCTTCCTTTAAAGTAGTTAACTTCTCAACTACTCCGGGTAAAGGTGTAACCTCACTGTAGTCTTGGTTATGCTTTCGTAGTGACGCTATGGTGCCATCAAGGTCGATAACTATTCTCATAGTTCAATTTTATTTAAGAGTTGAATTCCAGTTAAGAACATTGCCTTTTGTCGAACTGGGGCCTCACTATGGAGTGGAATCATAGACAGAAAAAGAAGAGCTTCGATTAACATAACCGCAGTGGTATTATAGCCTCTTTTTTGTAAAGTAGCGTCAAATAATTCACCAATTTCGACATGGTCCTTGTCGCAAAGTACTTGGTATTGAAATGTATTCTCATGCTCATCGAGTATAAATAAATCACTCACAATAAAATCATACAGCCCCACAAAGCTATGTCGTAACTTGGCTAGGTCGTAGTTATGATCGCCATAGACAGTGTAGTCTCCAAACTTGCCACGTGGATCGATTAGTTTTATCAGTAACGTATGAGGATCAAACAGAATGTTGCTTAAACATAAATCTCCGTGAATAAAACTGGCTGTTGAGGAATCATAGAGGTAATCAGCAAAGCTTGAAATTTTAGAAGCATATGTGGGCCAGCCAAGGTATGTACCCGAATTGATCGTAAGTGTTTCTTTAGAAAGAAGTTCTTTCCAGGTTGCGTCTTGCTCTAGTAATTTGATTCGAGCTTCTACTTTTTCTACATACATTTCATAAAACGCTCGGTGCGGAAGTGGTGTCGAGTAATTTTTAAACAGACTAAGTATAGTAAAAAGACGGTCAATAAGAACTTGCCAAACCTTTTCATCAAATTGATTTAAAACAAAATAGTCCGCTAAAGACTGATACCCATAGTATTCTAGAGAATATGAAACTTTGGATTCACTAATAGTGTAATCGATTAATCTGGGTGTAAAGATTTGTAGCTCATGAGGGACATTCTTAAACCAGTTAATTTCATCCTCAATTTTATCTCGATTCGTGCCTGATTTTGTAATAGTTCCAAACAGATCGTTGTATTCAAGTGTATTAAAACTCCGGGTACGTAAAAAGTCTATTCGTGCCTGATAATAGTTTTCAATATTGCCACAATCATAGTGTTGTTCAGCTTGCTTTAATGCGAAGTGTTGATTGTATATACTCAGGATAAAATGAAGTTCAACAATAGCTTCTCGTTTTACCACACTACTCACAACACTATTTAATTTTTCAGGATTTGAAAAATAATAGATTCCGGCCAAAGGGTTTCCAGCGCCAACGTATTCGGAGGGTTTATTTATATAGGTAAGGCCAGTAGGGGATTCTTCAACATAACACCACCTTTGACTGTTCACTAGATTTGAGTTGATAATTACGAAATCTTTACTAAAGTCTAAGTCACCTTTGTAAATTGTGTCTCCTAAATAAACTAGTATTCCATCGTAGGATTCAAGGTCGCTTATTTCTCGACAACCCAGATAAATTGAGTACCCGAGACCCCGACCATAAAGAGCGTTTCGTACAATTGAAAGTTTAAGTTTGGAAGAATATTTACGATTGACATATTTTTCTGTGTGTAGGTCGTGTTCGTTTAGAACAATGACTGCTCGATAAATTTTTCGCGCGAGTAGGTCATCAAGAATATGACCAATAACTGGCTTACCATTTATGGGCAACATCGTATCGGGTGTGTTGGAGTGGATGTTTAGCTTGTTGGTAGGTATACCAGCGGCGGGGATTACGGCTATTGTGGACCCCTTTGTTTTCATACTTAAATTGAAAGAATACCCCAAATAATAATTCAAAACACATTGAAATTATTTAAATATGTGCTCTAAATTAAATGACTTTTTAATTCTATTAAGTGGGTATATACGGTGTTTTAGAAAAAATTTAGTAAAGAAAAGTTATTTCTGAAGTATTCCTTGCTTTGTAATAAATTCATCTCTAATAAACCTTAGACCCCGCTTAATTTGAAAGATAAAATTTTTACCATTTAGTCCTCTACTAAAAACACTCCAAGGATATTTTTGTTTTGCAAAATGTACTCTAGCCATTTTGTTCAGCAATTGATGGTTTGCGTGAGGGTTAATATCTATTTCTTTAATTCTGTCTTTCCAAAATAAAGGTATTTCAGCTAAGCTTAATTTCAGATCAGTCCCGGTTGTTGAATTTCTGAAACTATATTTTTTTGTTCCTGGATTAATATTTGTGTAACCATTTTTCCGCTGACTATACCCATAAGCAATTTTAATTTTTTTATCAAAAAAACCAGGTGGGATAAAAAGGACTGGGCTTGTATCCTGCAGGATTTCATTTGCGGTACCTTGCATATGCTCATACCCATCAAAATGCGCGCATAGTCTTTTTTTCGGTATAATCAGGATATGATTTTTTACTTCCACTTGATGTAAATCTTCCGCCCGCCTAACGACTGAAGCGGATAAATCACTTGAAGTAAACCAATGTGAAAACAAGTCAATGTGTACAATTTGAACTGAATTAAAGTCCCCGTGTTTTTTGAGACAAATTATGACCTCGTCATCTTCATGTAAGAGAACCATGTCTTTACCAAAGAAGCGGTGATTAGCACTATTTGGGTATGGAGCATTAATGTATTCTTCAAAATGGGAATAAATAATAGAAACAAACGGAAAAAGAGCTCGCCATTGTTCAGCTTTATCAACCAAACGTTTGATGTATTCGGTATCTGTTTTTTGACTAATCAATAACGGGTGATCATTATTAGGAGAGTAAAATATCCACGGGTCGTTTAATTTCTTAAGCGTTGCTAAAGAATTTTGGTAATCAGATTGTGAGTCACTTCTTTCATGTTCAATAATTACTTCAGGAAAAAGTTCTTTTATAAAATTATCAAATTCAAGAGTAAGACTAGTATCTTCTAGTTCGTATTTGATATATACATTTGACCACGAAAATATTGAATAACTCGCTAAGGAATATTTAGCTATTTCAATTTTACTTGGCATCCGATAGATATCGTGCTTATCTCGCACGTCATCTTTAGGTGGAGCTTTTTTGTGAAGCGGAGTTTCAGTTATGAAAGTATCAAAATAGAGAATCATACTCAAACAGTAACTTTTTTGTAGTATTCATATGTATCACGGATGCCGTCTTCAAGCTGAATCGTATGCTTGAAGCCAAGTCCGTGTAGTTTGGATACATCAAGAAGCTTGCGAGGAGTGCCGTCAGGCTTGCTCGTATCCCACAAGAGCTCTCCTTGGTAACCGACTACCTTTGCCACGGTCTCGGCTAGTTCCTTGATAGTGACGTCTTCGCCTGTGCCGATATTCACAATCTCACTTTCGTTATAGGTTTCCATTAGATGGAGGCAAGCTAGAGCCATATCGTCTACATGGATAAACTCACGCATCGGGGTGCCCGAACCCCAGAGGGTAACACTCGGCACACTATTTTCCTTGGCTTCATGGAAGCGACGAATGAGAGCGGGGAGGACGTGACTCGTTTCTAAGTCAAAGTTATCATTTTCTCCGTAGAGGTTGGTGGGCATCACGCTGATGAAGTTGCTACCGTATTGGCGCTTGTAGCTTTGACACATCATAATGCCCGCAATTTTTGCTATGGCATACGCGTCGTTGCTTGGTTCTAGTGGACCAGTAAGTAAGTACTCTTCTTTAATCGGTTGCGGGGCTAGTTTTGGATAGATACAAGAACTGCCGAGAAAGAGTAACTTTTTAACACCCGATACATACGCACTATGGATGACGTTGTTTTGAATACTGAGGTTTTCAAAGATAAAGTCAGCGGGGTAGGTTTTGTTGGCCATTATGCCACCAACCTTAGCGGCGGCCAGAAAAACATACTCCGGTTTTTCGGTAGCGAAGAAGTTGGCCACCGCTTGTGCGTCGAGCAAATCGAGTTCAGCTCGAGTTTTGGTAATGAGGTTGGTGTAGCCGTTCTTTTGAAGTGAGCGAATAAGCGCTGAGCCAACGAGACCTCTATGGCCAGCGACATAGATTTTAGCGGTTTTTTCCATGATGACGATTATAACACTATCTGTCGGCATTTGGTGACAGGTATGGCTTTTTGGCTTAGGTTGTGCTGTAATGTGGAAAGTACCGGTACGTCAGCCAAAGGAGAAACGCCGTGACGCAAGTAACTGAAAACCCACTTTACACTTTTATCCGAGATGGTGTCCCGAGTGATGCCGACCTGCTTCACATTGTGACGTTCAAGTTCAAAGCGGATGTCACCGAGGAGGAGCAGATAGCAGTGATGGCAGAGTGCGCCGCGCTCCACAAGCTGTGCGGAGGAGCTAAGGCGGGCATCAAGTCTTTCTCTGTCCGGCCGAACATCGACCAGCGTAAGGGGTATGGCTGGGTCGAGGTGGGGCTGTTTGCAGGCCCAGAAGCCTTCATCAACTTCCACGCCCATCCCGACCACGTCGCCTTCGGCCAGAAAATTGCCGGGTTGGCCGAACATTGGGTGGTCTCCGATGTAGCCATTAACCCGCTCGGTGAAGGCTCTTATCTGGAGGCCTACACCCGAAACACCGAACTTTCGCTTGAGGAAGGCGATAAAGGGGTCTATTCACCAAGTCAAAGTCTAAGAATTAAAATCCGCTGACGCGCCCCGTCCGCTTCAAGCGAACACATCAAGACCCCATCCGCAAGTTTCGCGGGTGGGGTTGATTTTTATGTATAATGTTGTATAAGAGTACTTGGAAAAGCGCGGTGGTCGTGCTCTATGAGGAGAAAAAAGTGCGTGGTTTTCTTAAAGAGCTTGAAGCTAAACTCGGGCCACTCTATACGATGCCGAACGCTCCTGGTGGGCACGATGTGGAGCATGTGCATCGTATGGTCGCGCTTGGAGAGCGTATCAGGCGAGCGACTCAGCTTTCGTTTGATCAGGGTGAATACCAGGCGGCGGTCTGGCTCCACAATCTCGACCGTTTGAGTATGGTGAGAGGGGTTGAAAAACTCATACCCCTTAACCATTTGCTCGAGTATCTGCTTAAAGAAAGCCGGTTTGACTATATGGCGCGGGCGAGAATCATTGATGCGGTTCTTCAGCACAGCAAGAAAGACGATGAGCCGAACGATACACCTCTGCTTACCGCACTGCGTATTGCCGACAAGCTTGACCGCCTCGGTCCGCTCGGAATCGTCTCTGGTGTAGCACATAGTGCCTCGATGCCTCTGTACGACCCGGCTAATCCGTTTGGCTACGGTACGACGGTTGAAGGGCAGATGAAGACCGTCTACCAGAACCTGTTTCGAATGATTGAGTGGGTAGGTATGTTGCCTTCGGATACTGCTCGTGGCCTTATCGATGAGAAGGACATGCGAGCATATCTATCCTTCGTGCGAGCTTTTGGAGCCGAGATTGCTCGTCGACACAATGTTCTAAACGAGTCTGAGGACGATATCAAGCAAGCTCTCGGCGAGTATTATGAGATGTACAATTAAATTTTTCTAGCCGAAGCCAAGGAAACAAAACGCTTCCACTCAAACCAAGACCCCATCCGCTACGCGGATGGGGTTGAATTTTATATACATTACATGATTGACAAAATAACCGTTGTGTATACAATGGTTAGATTATGAAAACTGTCTTAAACATAAAGACCGATAAGCTAGTTAAGGAGCAAGCGCAAGCGCTCGCTGAATACTTAGGAGTACCACTCTCAACTGTGGTCAATGCCTACTTACATGAGTTTGTGCGTTCAGGTGCCTTTACCTTGGCGCGTGAGCCACAACTCAAACCGGCTGTGTTGGCAAAGCTCGAAAAGCATATCGCCGAAGCGCGAGCAGGAAAGCATGTCTCAAAAGGTTTTTCTTCAAAAGCTCAAGCTGAGGCTTGGCTCGCAAAATAATTCATGGAAGTTTCGTTTCATCGGCACTTTAAAAAGCAGTATAAGAAGCTACCAAAAAAAGTGCAAAAGCAATTTACAGACCGGTTGGCAATTTTTCTTGAGTATCCAAACCATCCTTTACTCCATATTCATACGCTTCAAGGAGTTAGGTACCCCTGCCTCAGTTTAAACGTTAGTGCTGACTATCGTGCGATTTTTATCTATGATAATCAGTCCGTCATTTTTCTTGAGATAGGGTCTCATAGCGAACTGTATGAGTAGTCTTAAACTAAGCTTGTGACAAAGACAGCCCGGCAACTTCGTTGCCGGGCTGTCTTTGTCATTACTGCAGTATTACCTAGGTAGTTGTTACCGCTTGATACTGTCCCTGATGGCGCGAATGCGTGTGGTTGCCTCGCGTTGGAGTTCATGCTCCGCTTCAGCTAAGTCAGAGACAACGGTTTCTCGAATGAGTTCTTCAAAGGTGATTTTTGGAGACCAGCCTAGCTTCTCTTTAGCCTTACTTGGGTCACCAAGGAGTGAGTCCACTTCGGTCGGTCTAAAGTAGCGCGGGTCAATCGCGATGACGGTTTGGTTCGTGGCTACATTGATACCGACTTCTTCGGCGCCTGTACCCACAAAACGAATCTCTATACCAACAAACTTAAACGCCAGTCGGCAGAGGTCTCGCACCGAGTACTGTACACCGGTGGCGAGTACATAATCATCTGGTGTCTCTTGCTGGAGCATAAGCCACATGCCGTAGACGAAGTCCTTCGCGTGACCCCAGTCACGTTTGGCGTCTAAGTTGCCAATCAGAAGTTTGTCTTGAAGACCAAGCGCAATCCGCGCGGCCGCTTTGGTAACCTTACGGGTGACAAAAGTTTCCCCTCGGCGTGGTGACTCGTGGTTGAAAAGAATCCCACTTGAAGCATGAAGGCCATACGCTTCTCGGTAGTTAACGGTAATCCAGTGGGCATAGAGTTTTGCTGCGCCATACGGACTGCGGGGATAGAACGGAGTTTGTTCATTTTGCGGTGGAGCAGAGCCACCAAACATTTCTGAGGTAGAGGCTTGGTAAAAGCGGGTCTTCTTCTCGATGCCGAGGATGCGAATCGCTTCCAGGATGCGGAGGGTACCGAGCCCGTCAGCATTCCCGGTGTATTCAGCGGTTTCAAATGACACTTTGACGTGGCTTTGGGCAGCGAGGTTGTAGATTTCTGCTGGCTGGACTTCCTGAATAATACGAATGATGTTGGTCGAATCCATCATGTCGCCGTAGTGGAGAATGAAGTGACGATTGGCCTTTTCCGGGCCTTCGTAGAGATGTTCAAGACGAGCAGTGTTAAAACTACTCGAACGCCGAATAATACCGTGAACTTCGTATCCCTTCTCGAGGAGTAGTTCAGCTAGGTAGGATCCGTCTTGGCCAGTGATGCCGGTTATTAAGGCTTTTTTCATGTCGGGGGTATCCTATCACAGTTACTTATTAATTCCAGCGGTCGCTTATATTGACCTTAGTTGTAACCCAGAATGAGGTCGGGAGGTTACAATCAGTAATACCTTTGTCGCTATTAGTTAATTCACTATACATATATATGAGTACCGAACCAAAAAAGAAGTCCATCGTTATTTCAGGCGGTTTTGACCCGATTCATCCTGGACACATTGCCATGATTGAAGATGCGCAGAAGTACGGTGACGTACATATTGTGGTAAACAGTGACGACTGGCTCATTAGAAAGAAAGGTTTCTTTTTCCAACCATTTACCGACCGAAAAAAAATCCTCGAAGCCTATACGCCGTATGTCTATGAGGTAGACGATAGTGATGGCACTGTCTGTGAGGCTTTGCGGCGGATTAAGCCTGATTACTTTGGAAACGGAGGCGACCGCAAGAAAGACAACACACCTGAGCTTGATGTCTGCGCGGAGCTTGGTATTGAACCAGTGTTCGAGGTGGGGGGCGGAAAGTATAGTTCGAGTTCAGCTATTAACGGACGCCAGAGAGTACCAACCCGCTGGGGTTTTTATGACGTCGTCCTTGATCTCCCGAAGCTTAAGGTAAAAATGCTCCATATCGAAGCGGGGAAGACACTTTCTCTTCAGCGCCACAATAAGCGGAGTGAGTTCTTCTTTATGCCAAATGGGGAAGTGCACATTAACCTACCTGGTGTATGGCACGCACCCACTGCTCCACTAAACACCGACCTCGACATCTTGGAGGTCCAGATAGGGGAATCAGAAGAGGAAGATATCGAAAAGATATCTGAGACCGCTGAAGAGTTCCACTCTGAGCGCGCCAAAAAAATCCACCTTCACTAAAAAAGCATAGGGTCATAGGCTTGAGGAAAGGTTTTTTTTGTGCTCTAATTCCAACTGGAAAGGTGGCGCTTTCGCCCCAACTAGGGAAGTTCTTTAACAATGAAACTAGTATCAACTAACCAACTTCCAGTCGTGTTGAACTTGAAAGACGTGAAGCGTGACAACCCAAATGCGCTCTGTGCCTACGAAGCGTTCCTACTCCGGCTACAAGTGTCGAGTCAGCGTCCGTTACTTGACCCTGAAAACACCTGGCTCGTCTTTAATCCAAGGTCGGGACATGTCGTAATCGTAGGTATAGTACACCTAATCGATAGTGCACTTACGGTCAGACTCATGGTTGACCTGATGCGTCAGGATTCTGTGGTCGCATGTGAGCTACAAATATTGCTTCGTTCCTTAAAGCGCATGGCCGAGGATTTCCACCTTAAGAAACTGTTTGTCACAGCGGTGCCAGAAGCGAGCATGATTGTACCAAGTGATGAGTTTGCCTTTACTCCGATTATTGGCGACTTCAGAGATTTGTTTGGTCGACAACTTACCAAGTGGGAACTCGACCTTGTCACAAAAAGACCTACCTGGCCATTTGAGGGGAATGTGACACGTCTGTTTTGAGGTGAGCTGAGTTGGGCGCGAGCGAAGCTCGTGCCCAACTGTGACCAATGTCTACCTAAAGTGGAGCACCAAGCATGACGGTTTTAGAAAACGACGACATGAGTGTGTGGACATTCAGTAGCGACTACATGGAGTCTGCACTTGAGTCCAACCATCACCTGATGGAACGGTGGTTAGCGTTTGTTGGGCAGGTTCGGCAACACGCTGGACCTGATTTGCTCAGGCGGATTGAGAATTGCAATCAGCTTGAAGACAGGCACAGTTGTTTTCTGGTTGAACAGAAGTGTGCTGAGACAGAGCACATAGTGGCACTCGCGTGCCTGTGTTTCAAAAATGGCCACTATCTTTGGAACGTACGTCAAACTACCTGCATCCTGCCGAGTCATAATGAACGTTCGTCTTTGGTTGTAGGTTTGATTGTGACTAGTATGTTGATTCAAATTGAGTCTGGGTTGTCAGCTCATACAGGTGAGGCTTTGTTCACAGTAGAGTTCTCGGGTGACGTGGACGCGCCGGTTAAGAGTTTGCTTCAAGAAAGGCAGTTTGCTCGCCAGTTTGGCACGCATACTTGGCATCGTCGGTATCGGCCAGGCGCAAAGATCGTATACCTCCGTAATTATAGATAAGTACATTTTGACAGGCCCCACCTTGGGGCCTGTTTTTGTACTCTACATATGCCGACTCAAGACGCTATATATTGCAACGCTCTTCACTCCTCTCGTCAACGTCGCCGAGCGTCCGTTCGGTATGGTATAGTTTTCAGCATTATGAAAGATATGTTACAAGGCCTTGTGTACGGTGGTTTGTTCCTCGTACTTTTTTTACCACTTTTAGTTACCGATAGTCTCTTTTTTCCATTTATAACCGGAAAAAACTTCTTTTTCCGCATCATAGTTGAGATTGTGTTTTCGGCTTGGATTCTCCTTGCTCTCATCGATGCCCGCTACCGGCCAAAATTTTCTTGGATACTGGTAACCTTTACCGTTTTTATCGCCTTGATTTCACTGTCAGCTGTTCTCGGGAAGAGTCCAGCCACTAGTTTCTGGAGTAACTACGAGCGAATGGATGGTATTGTCACTATTATTCACTTGTGGATGTACTTTGTGGTGCTCGGGAGTATGGCGTTTACCGCTCGGACCTGGTCTATCTTTCTTCATACTACTATTGCGGTGGCAGCCTTTGTCGCCGTAAAGGGATATATACAGATGCAAAATAGCGGTATTGCCCGTATTGACAGTACGCTTGGTAACTCAGCGTACATGGCGGTATACATGCTTTTCCATATCTTCTTCACCGCTTTACTCTATGTTCGAGCAAAAGACTGGTGGTACCGCGGGGCGTACATATTGATTTCGCTACTCTTTTTGGCCACACTACTCCAGACTGGTACCCGCGGTACGTTCTTGGGTCTGGCTGGTGGAGCAGTCGTCAGTGTGGCGTATGTTGCGATTTTCGGGGCTCGCTTTCCACAGTTTCGAAAGCTCGCAATTGGCGGGATTATTGCGCTGGTGGTTTTAGCTGGGACACTCTACTCAGTTCGGGAAGCAGATTTTATCCAAAGTAACGGTTCACTCGCTCGTATTGCAAACATAGACCTTAAGTCAGACCTCGTGGTGCGCGGAACTATCTGGGGGATGGCGCTTGATGGCGTCAAAGAGCGACCGGTGCTCGGTTGGGGACACGGCAACTTTAACTTTGTGTTTAACCAAAACTACAAAGCTGAACTCTACAACCAAGAGCAGTGGTTCGATAGAACACACAATATTTTCCTTGACTGGCTGATTGCTGGCGGAGTCGTGGGCTTCCTATCCTACTTTAGTATTATGGGAGCAATTCTGTATTACCTGTTTTGGATACCGCTCCGCCGAAAGGAAGTCGACACTGACTTCAATGTACTTGAACGAGCAATTATTCTCGGGCTTCTGACAGGTTACCTTTTGCACAACGTAGTGGTGTTTGACAACATTATTAGTTACATCTTTTATGGAACTCTCCTTGGTCTAGTCCATGCACGGGTCGCGCGAACCCTCCCTAAGGTAGAGAAGTTTAAAGTTAGCCAAACTCTGGTACTGCAGGTCGCAACACCGGTGGTGCTGGTACTCTGTGTAGCCGGTGTGTATTTTGTAAACATCCCTTCCTACCTGGCCGCGGGAGACATTATTGAAGCACTCCGCGCTCCAACGGTGATTGAACGTCTCGAAGCGTTTGATCGAGCGATTGGACGTAAAGGCTTTGGAGATCAAGAAATAGTCGAGCAGTTGGCCCAGATGGCCATGAACATAGCGCGTGACCCCAGCGTGCCAGCCGAAGAAAAAGATCCGTTTGTGATGCGAGCCGAACTGGAGTTGTTGCGCATGATTGACGAAAAACCAGGCGATGCTCGGCTTCATATCTTCCTCTCGAACTACTACCGAAACATTGGTGCGCTTCCGCAAGCCAAGGAGCAGGCCGCAATCGCGCGAGGGCTTTCACCTGATAAGCCTGCCATGATGATTGAGCAAGGAGTGGTTGAACTTCAAATGAACAACCCGGCTGGCGCGCTCGCGTTCTTCAAAGAAGCGCATGACCGAGTGCCGGGGTATGTACAGGCGAGAGTGTTGTATGCGGCGATGGTAGCCAATCTCGAAGATGTACCGAAGGCAAAAGCCCTGCTCACGACTGAAGAAGAACGATTAGCTTTTGCTCAGAATGACTTTGCTGTCGGTACCGTTCAGCAAAAAGGTGACTTAGGTTGGTTGGCTGAATTGTATGAGTTGCGCGTGAAGGCTCTGCCAGCAGACGCACAAAATTGGGCAAGTCTTGCGTTCATCTACTATGAACTTAAGAATAATGATCGCGCTATCGAAGTACTCAAAGAAGGTAGTATCGCTGCACCAGGACTTGCACCAAACGCGAAGTGTATTATCTCGAACATTGAAACTGGTAAGGCGCCTGACACGCCGTGTACTCCATAATGCACATTACGATCGAACAGAACGTCCCCTTAGCTCCTCTTACTACGCTCAAGGTGGGAGGAAAGGCAGAACACTACGTGCGGGTTACAACGGAAGCTGAACTCACGAGTGCTCGTACCTATGCGAAAAAAAACAACCTACCGATACGAATCCTCGGTGGGGGCTCAAACACCCTCGTCTCTGACGAGGGTGTTGGTGGTTTACTCATCCACATAGCTATCAAAGGGGTAGAGGTAGTAGGTACAACAGAGGAGGTTATTAAGGTAGTGGTCGGTGCTGGCGAAGTGTTTGATGAGTTTATCAAAAGATGTGTTGAGGAAGGGTGGTGGGGACTTGAGAATTTATCGCATATACCTGGAAGTGTGGGAGCGACCCCGGTGCAAAACGTTGGTGCATATGGGGTCGAAATACAAAGCCTCATTTCCCAGGTACGGGTTTTTGATACGCTAGAAGAGTGTTACCGACTCTTAGTAGTGGAGGAATGTAATTTCGGTTACCGTGATTCAGTTTTTAAACAAGAGCCTGGAAGATATATTGTGACCGAAGTAACTTTTGAACTATCAAAAATTCCAGAGAGGAAACTAACGTACAAAGATTTAGAAGAATATTTTAAAGATACCAAAGAGCCAAGTCTGCTCGCGATTCGTGAAGCCGTAATTGAAATACGTTCAAAGAAGTTTCCTGACTGGACCGTGGTAGGTACGGCTGGTTCGTTTTTTAAGAACGCAATTATTTCAAGTACCGAAGCGCTTATGCTGGAGAGAAAGTATCCTGAACTACCGATGTATCCGCTTTCGGCCACACAAATAAAAGTTCCCGTTGGCTATATTTTTGACAAGATACTAAACGCAAAGGGTGAAAGAATTGGCTCTGTTGGTACGTTTGAGGGGCAAGCACTGGTGTTGGTAGCGTATGAAGGTGCGACTGCAAAAGAGGTCCTCGCGTTTTCAAATACGCTTGCCGAGCGAACTTTTGAAGCGACCGGCATCGTACTCGAACGTGAAGTGACGTGTCTTTAAAAAAAGTCGTGAGAGAAAATTTAAAAAATAAATTTATTTTTTTAAAAAATATTTTTAACTAAAATATTTTATCCACACATTTATTTTATTTTTTGTTGTATTAGTTTTTTTTCACAGTGATAATAGTAGTAAGCAGACATTCTCTTCAGTTTGTTCTTTCACAAATGAGAAGTCAGCGGTCGAATAGTTATTCACTAATACTCTCATCACAATATGGCAACAAAAAAGAAAGCTGTAGCGAAGAAGCCAGCCAAGCGAGTTGCAGCTAAGAAAGCTGTAAAGAAGGCTGCTCCAAAGAAGAAGGTTGCAAAGAAAGTAGCAAAAAAAGCTACAAAAAAGGCAGCCCCAAAAAAGAAGGCAGCTCCAAAGAAGAAGAAATAATTCGACACCTCAAGGTGACGTTAATTAGATAAAAACCACCCCTCCACGGTGGTTTTTATCGTTTTAGGTGACTGCGTAGAAGACGTCCACTATTCATGCTATGCTAAGGCCGTTATGTCATTTTTAGACCGTTTTTTTGGGCCATCGTACGCGAAAGAGCTCAAATATATTCAACCACTTATCAATACCATTAACGCCCTTGAGGCGTCGTGTAAGGAGCGAACTGATGCTGGGCTTATCGAACGCGTTAAAGAACTAAGGAGTGAGGTAGCGCTCGGCGCAACACTCGATAGTGTCCTGCCTGAAATGTTTGCCCTTACGCGTGAAGCGTCTTTGCGGACGCTTGGTCTTAGGCACTACGACGTGCAGTTGATTGGTGGGCTTCTTCTCCATCGTGGAAAGATAACTGAAATGCGCACGGGTGAAGGGAAGACCTTGGTAGGTACTCTTCCCGCCGCTCTCAATGCTCTCTCGGGCGAAGGTGTGCACGTGGTGACGGTAAACGATTACCTCGCACGACGCGATGCCGTTTGGATGGGGCAGATTTATTCGGCGCTTGGTTTATCGGTTGGTGTGATCAATCATGAGAGTTCATATATTTATGATACCGGGCATACCGACGTTGATAGCGCCAGAGACGCTCAAGGTTCATTTAAAGTCTTCTACGAGTACCTGAGGCCTTGTACCCGCACTGAGGCGTATGCGGCTGATATTACCTACGGTACGAACAACGAATACGGTTTTGATTATTTGCGCGACAACATCGAGTTTGAAATTACCCGACTTCGGCAACGCGAACATGCCTTTGCTATTGTCGACGAAATCGACTCCATCTTGATTGACGAAGCGCGAACACCGCTCATTATTTCGGCACCTGCACCAGAGGGCGAGAAGCTCTATGAAAACTTTGCCCGGATTGCCGAGCGCCTCAAAGTAGGTGACCACTATGAACTTGATGAAAAAATGCGGAGCGCTACTTTGACCGATGCCGGTATTGAGGCGACCCAAGATATGCTCGGGATTGAAAATATTTATACTGATAAAGGTATCAAATACGTACACCACTTGGAGACAGCGGTAAAAGCCAAAGCGCTCTATACGCGTGATAAGGAGTACGTCATACGTGACAATGAGGTAGTGATAGTCGACGAGTTTACTGGTCGGTTACAGCCAGGCCGTAGGTGGTCAGATGGCCTACATCAAGCGGTTGAAGCCAAAGAAGGGGTAGTGATTCAAAAAGAGACAAAAACCTACGCTTCAATAACGTACCAGAATTACTTTAAGCAGTACAAAAAACTAGCCGGTATGACTGGTACCGCGCTCACCTCAGCCGAAGAGTTCTATACCGTCTATGGACTTGAAGTAGTTCCCGTGCCTACCAACAAACAAGTCGCGCGACTTGACCACAATGACCTTATCTACCAAACAACAGCCGGAAAGTACCAAGCTGTCATACAGAAGGTAAGAGAGCTGAGTGAAAAAGGTCAACCAGTACTCATCGGTACTGCTTCAATTGAAACGAACCAAATGCTTTCCCTTGAACTCACAAAAGCCAATGTAGTTCATGAGGTGTTAAACGCCAAAAACCATGAACGGGAAGGTGAAATCATCGCCAATGCGGGACGCAGGGGTATGGTCACCTTAGCTACCAACATGGCCGGTCGAGGAGTCGACATTAAGCTGGGAGGTATCGATGCTAGTAAGGAAGCTGAAGCAGAAGTTCTCGCGCTTGGCGGTCTCTTTGTACTCGGTACTGAGCGTCATGAAGCAAGGCGGATTGACAACCAGCTTCGCGGGCGAGCCGGACGGCAGGGAGACCCAGGCGCCACCCAATTCTTCGTGTCTATGGAAGACCAGCTCATGCGTGTGTTTGGTGGAGACCGGATTAAATCACTCATGGGCACCTTTGGTATCCCGGAAGACATGCCGGTTGAAAACAAGATGATTTCTCGCCAACTCGAGACCGCTCAATCACGAATCGAAGGTTTCCACTTTGACGCCCGTAAGCAAGTTTTAGCCTATGACAATGTGCTCAATGCACAACGGACTGTTGTCTATAAAAAGCGCAATGCTCTCCTCAAAGGGGAGGCTGGCGCGATAGACGCAGTACTGACTGAAGTGGTAACCAAGGTGCCAGACGTCACAGAGGCAGTTCAAAAAAAGAAGTCAGAGTTTGGTGAAGACGTCTGGAAAGAATTATTTAGACGCCTCGCGCTTCAGATGACCGACATCCTCTGGGTAGAGCACCTCGAGGTGATGCAGTACACCAGGAGTAGTGTGAACCTGCGTGCCTATGGTCAACGCGACCCCTTGATTGAATACCGAAAAGAGGGAATCCGCCTTTTCAAAGAAATGGAGGAAGTATTCTTGTACCGGGTTGCCGAAATCATTCCACAGCTCGCCCCCCAAGCACTAGAGAAAGAAGAAGCAGAACTCAAGAAAGCTCGCGAGTTTGCCGAACACGCTGGCGGGGAGAAGGCGAGCCAAGTTCGACCACAGTCAGTACCGAAAGTGAACCAGCCAACGATTGGTCGCAACGAAACGGTACAAATAACTAACGGCACCGAAACAAAGGAACTCAAATTTAAAAAGGCTGAACCACTCCTCGCGACCGGAACCTGGAAGATTCTCACGTAGTCTTGAAAAGGAAGAGTGTACGTTACAATCGAGCTCCAAAGACACCAAAACAGCCCCCGAATCTTTTGGGGGCTGTTTTGTGCCGGTGTATATAGACAGATTAAAGGCTGAACAAAAGTTGACTGAGTAGGCTTTAAACCGTACTCTAAGGTGATGAAAATACTAGCAAAAATCCTTATTACCGCTCTTGGTCTATTACTTGTAGCCGAGTTTTTACCGGGGGTAACCATAGACGGTCTTTACCCGGCTCTCATTGCGTCTTTAATACTCGGACTTCTCAACGTGACCGCAAAACCACTCCTGATTATTCTCACGCTTCCGATTTCTATTCTGACACTCGGTTTGTTTATATTTGTTATAAATGCCGGTTTGCTCTGGTTTGTGGCCTCCTTCGTCGACGGGTTCTCTATCGTAGGTTTTTGGACAGCGCTCTTCGTCTCAGTCATTGTCTCAGTGATAAGTGCTATCGGAAACAGATTTATAAAGTAAACCACCTCGCCGCCAGCTGGTGGGGCATTCTGGACGGGCTAGTAAAAAAGTAGCGTAGTTCTGTGCGAAATAGCTATATTTTTATAGCCATTTCGTAGTAGTAACACAGGTAAGTTTCTAAGTAGGGTAGACATCTCTTGGTATAGAGAAGAAGGGAAGGCACGTTGCAGGAAAAGTACTCTCAATGACCTTATATACAGGATAACTTTTTTGTGGTATTGTCTATGACTTATGTTTGTCGATGAACTAACAATTTATGCCAAAGCCGGAAACGGTGGTAATGGCGTTGTCCGCTGGATTCAAGAGAAGTTTCGCCCGAGAGGCGGACCGGCTGGTGGCAATGGTGGTCGCGGGGGTGACGTGTACCTTCGGGCTGTACCTGACCTCAACCGCTTAGCTAAGTACACCGGCAACAAAAAGTTTACTGCAGGCAGTGGCGAGCATGGCCGTGAGCAAAGTCAGTGGGGTCACGCTGGGGCTGATCTCTATATCGACGTACCTATCGGGTCAGTCGTAACTGACATAAGTCGAAATAGAGTGTACGAACTCTTCTCGGCAGGTGCCGTAGAAAAAATTCTTAAAGGTGGAAATGGAGGCCTCGGTAACGAACACTTCAAGTCGTCTGTAAACAGGTCACCGGTAGAAACA
The DNA here is from genome assembly GCA_041742075.1 of Minisyncoccia bacterium. Classification (GTDB taxonomy): domain Bacteria; phylum Patescibacteriota; class Minisyncoccia; order Phycocordibacterales; family UBA918; genus OLB19. The sequence goes on along the minus strand of JBGSJJ010000015.1, from coordinate 79,111 downwards.
ACCAAAGGTGGTTTTGGTGAAGAAGGAGATTTTCAAATCGACCTTTCTCTCGTGGTAGACGTGGGACTCATTGGGTTACCAAACGCTGGTAAGTCGACACTCTTAAACGCTTTCACAAATGCCTCTTCTCCAGTTGGTGCGTACGCGTTCACGACCGTTGAACCGCACTTAGGTGCTCTCTATGAGTACACCATAGCCGACATTCCTGGTCTGATTGAAGGTGCTGCCTCAGGAAAGGGACTAGGTCACAAATTTTTACGTCATGTTTCTCGTACCAAAATGCTCCTGCACTTAGTTTCGCTTGAAAATGAAGACGTAAAAACAGCCTACGCGACAGTTCGAAACGAGCTTCAGCTCTTTTCTACAGAGATTATCACCAAGGAAGAGTGGATTATTTTAACTAAAAGCGACCTTATAAATAAGGATATTTTAGACGCGCAACTCAAGTCTATTGACAATATTAAGAATCGTGTGTTTGTTGTGTCTGTAGAAACAGGGGAAGGAGTGAAAGAACTGCGCGATGCACTTGTAGAGCGACTGCGTGGAGGTTAGTATTGTTGGTATGAGTACATACAAAACAACGGTCGGCATTGAAGTTCATGTCGAATTAAAAACTAAAAGTAAAATGTTTTGCGGTTGTACAAATAATCCGCACGAAGGGGAACCAAACGCACACGTCTGTCCGGTATGTATGGCCCACCCCGGGACACTGCCAGTAGTAAACCAAGAAGCGGTAGCACTCGTACTGAAGGTCGGTTCTGCGATAGGTGGAACAATCGCCGACTTCAGTGAGTTTGATAGAAAGAATTATTTCTACCCAGATATTCCAAAAGCGTATCAGATCAGTCAGTATCAATTTCCGTTTGTACGTGGCGGAGAGTTAGCGGGAGTTTCAATTACGCGCATTCACCTAGAGGAAGATACCGCGAGAAGTTTGCATGATCAAGGTGACGAGAGTCTAGTTGACTTCAACCGAGCCGGGGTACCTCTCATGGAACTGGTAACAGAGCCAGTAATTCATAGTGGGAAGGAGGCTGCTCTTTTTGCAAAAGAGTTGCAGTTACTACTTCGGGTGCTTGGTGCATCTGAGGCAAACATGGAGCGGGGAGAGATGCGGGTTGAAGCCAACATCTCAGTTAGCAACACCCATGAACTCGGTACCAAAGTTGAAGTTAAAAACCTAAACTCCTTTAAGTCAGTCGAGTCAGCCATCACGTATGAGACCGCGAGACAGATTGAATTGCTCGAAGCTGGTAAGACTGTTGTGCAAGAGACGCGCGGCTGGGACGAGGAGAAGAGCCGTACGTTTAGTCAGCGTGTTAAAGAGACGGCCGACGACTACCGTTACTTTCCTGACCCTGATATCCCGAAGTTTATGTTGTCCGAGGTGTCTACTTTTAATACTCGTGTAGACGAGAACTCGCTTCAGACGCCAAGTAAAATAAGGCTATATTATGCTAATCTCGGATTAACGAGCGATCAGATAGAAATAATTATCGGAAGTCCAGAGTACTTTAATTTCTTTGAGGCATGCCTTAGCGCTCTACCGACTGGGCTAGAACCACGCTTCGTAGCAAACTATTTCTTGAGTGACGTAGTGAGTTTACTGAGCGGAAACCAGACCCTAGCAACTGCTCATGTGGTACCTTTTCTAACTCTCCTTAAGCTTGCTACCGACGGTACTGTTACGTCCAGGGTGGCGAAAGACCTACTCAGTGAAGTACTCTTTGCTGGACTAGATCCGATGACTATAGCCAAAGAACGTGGCTTACTACAACAGAATTCAGCTGATTCTTTAGAACCGATGGTGCTTGAACTGATTGCTACTCATCAGTCTGTGGTAGAGGAGTACAAAGGAGGTAAAGAATCTGCTCTCCAGTTTTTGGTCGGACAGGGAATGAAAGCGAGCAAGGGATCAGCTAACCCGAGCCTCCTTCTCGAGTTGCTTAAGAAAAACATCAAATAATTTTGAGTTGAGCTATCGCTTGTACACAGGTTAGGGACTCCGTAAGGAGTCTTTTTCTGTTCTTCCGTATATACTTGAGCCTAGGTATGGAGTATTTAACCCTAAACGAGAAAACCTTTATTAAGGCGAATAAAATCGCCCGAGAACTCGGCTACACGGCAGATTACATCGGTCAGCTTTGCCGAGCTGGTAAGGTAGAAGCTCAGCTCGTCGGACGAACCTGGTACGTGGAAGAGAAGTCAATTCGTTCGCACAAGCAAACTCGCTATCGCAGTACTAAGGCGGTAACTCAGAAGTTCCTTCAACAGTCAGTTGCTGAAGAATCAGAAAAAGTCGTTGATAAAGCCCTCCACGAAGTAGCGATCCATAAGCCTCGGTACGAGGGTCACCGGGGAGCCACTATCATTACGCCTCGTTATGGCGCTGATGAAGCCGAGCTAATTCCCCTCGTTAAAGAAAAAACAGCCCCAGAACAGGCTAAAACTGGCTACCTATCGGTTAAACTTGCCGGAGCTGAAAATATAGCTGTAAGCGGTGACAAGGTAAAGACCGTCTTCACAGCCTCAAAGCGGTCCGAGATAAAGTTTAAAGGTAAGGTTGGTGTTAAGTCGGCTGAGGACGAGGTAGCGGAGGTTGAGGCGTCGGGAGAGACGGTAGTTCAAGATAGTCCCGTAGAAGTAGCCGAGGGCGAGTCCGTCGATGCTGTGGCGGTTACTGAACCAAAAGTAACAGTAGCGCCACTAGGGAAACGTTCAAAGAAAAGATGGAAGCATCCTGGAGCAGTAGAACATCTCGAGGTACTTGAGACCCCTGAGTCTGTCGACTCAATCGTTGAAGTTCATCCTGCAGCGAGCCAGGTAATTGAGTATCGAGGTTGGTCAGGTGGGGTTCGTTTGCTTATTTTAATGAGTGCTTTAATTGCTGGGTGCGTACTTGCGGTCTGTCTACTCTCGATTTCACATCGGATTTTTGTGGACTCACTCACGATTCAAAACGGGTATATACTAAATCTCGAGACCGGAATTGACCTAATAAGAGCTTATTTATCAACATATCTCGGGTAAACGAGTATTAACTACGTACGGTGTAAGAAGAGATAATTGTTAGAAGGAGGCGGTGCTGGTCCCGCTTGGTTATGTGGTCGGTCGGAAGTCTTGTTTCTCTTGAGTAGTGTATAGAAAATTAGTCTGGTTTGCTTAGCTACACCGGCCTAATCCTCATAGTTTGGGTATCTTCTGCGCCCTTTGGGGCGCATGTGATGTACCTGGACGATAATGCGATTTTTTACTCTCTCTGTGTGGCCCCAGAGTGTGTGCAGGGAGTGAAAAATGAAAGAGAAGACCCGGGTAGACTTGGAAGGATGAACTGTTGTCTGGGGTGAGTTCTGGCAGTAAATCCCTCTGAGCCTGGTTGGTTCTCAAGTTGAGGTTTCCACCAATTCGGTTAGCTACTGAGGGGGTGATTTTTTTATGCTCGGCACCTTCACGTACTCCGGATTAAAGAGGTAAAAATTTTTTCAAAAAGTGGTACTTTTTTGTCCCCAGATTTGGCCGTTTTTTCAGGCTTTTTTGACCAGAATGATTATATAATTATTAGCAATATCGTATATGGCCAAGCAACTTGAAATCAATGGAAAAATGTACGAACCAAGTTCTGCGGTGGCAGGAAATTTTGGCTACACGAGTGACTACGTGAGCAAGCTGGCGCGAGAGGGAAAAGTGCTCGGAACGTTGGTGGGCAGGCAGTGGTACGTCGACCGAAATTCTCTCTCAGAATTTCTAGAGCAGGTTGCTAAGCAGAAGTCAGTCAGGCAAGAAGTATTGCGGACGGAACGAAAAATTGAACGAGCTGTCATGAGCACTCATGTCGGGCTAACCGCACCAACCATCCCAAAGCCCACACATGCTCTCGCTCAAAGTGTCGCTATTTTTGCGGTACTGTTTTTCATGGGGACGTTTTCATTCGTTGCGATTGAAGAACGACTATCCTTTGCCGATATCGAGCAAGGAGTCGAAGTGGTCGGAGTTGATTTGCTCCACGTTTTTCCCGGCTCTGAAGCAGTACAGCCAAATTCGCAGGTAGCCTTTTTAGGCTGGTTTAAATCGTTCTGGTCCCCAGAGCCAATCCCGCTTCAAGAACAAGCTCCAGAGAAAGTAGCGAGCGATAATGGTGTCTTAATGGCCCCAGCAGAACAATCTGAGCAAGGTCTGGTTTTGCTGGACGGGGGAACTACGGCCAGTCAAGTCGAGGCGGTTCGCAGTCAGTTTTCTGACCCGGTAACGGTTCGGTTTGAAGATGACAGTAGTGGCATCATCACGCCAATCTTCAAAAACAAAAGCGATGAGAACTACCGTTTTTTGTTGGTACCAGTTAAGAGCGCAAACGAATAACCGGTATGATTCACTTCCGGCTACAACTGCAACTTACGATCGCTACCCTGATTGTTTTTGCCTGTGGTCTGTTTGTATCGACCCAAGTACTGGCGCAAAGTCCGACTATCAACTACCAAGGAAAGCTCACCACAAACGCTGGTGTGGCGGTTCCAAACGGCACCTATGAGATGGAATTCTCACTCTACACCGTTGCCTCAACTGGTTCACCTATTTGGACAGAGACGCTCGATGGTACAAACGAAGTGACGGTTACAAATGGACTCTTCTCAGTTATGCTCGGCAGTACCACCTCTTTTGCGAGCGCAGGAGTCGACTTTACGCAAACTCTTTACCTTGGTGTGAGTATCGAGGCCGATGCCGAAATGTCGCCACGAAAGATTCTCGGAACGGTACCAGCCGCGTTTGAGGCGCAAAACGCTGAGCAGTTTGGAGGCTTAGCTACGACCAGTTTCTTACGCAGTGACCAGGCTGGTACACTCGCTACCACAAGTTCAAATGCACTTCTCACCTTGATTCAAAATGGAGCCGGTAACTTACTTGAACTATTTTCAGGAGTGACCAATTTGTTTACGATAACTAACTCGGGCAACGTCGGTATCGGCTCAAGTACTCCGTCAGCGAGACTCACCGTCAGTGGAAACAGCTACTTCGGGGGTAGCGTATCCGCAACGGGTACCTTGGCTGTCACGGGTACTACCACGCTCTCCGACCTCACGCTTACGGGTGGCCTTAGAGACAACGCCAGCAGTCGCGGTACGCTTGGGATGGTGCTTCTCACAACTGGTACAAGCACCCAGTGGGTAGCGACCAGCTCACTTGGGTTTTCAGCTGGGCATGATGCTGTCACTTTAGCCGGAGAAGATTACCTGTCACTCACCGGACAAGAAATAACGGCAAATGCAATTGGACCAACCAACCTGGCAAACTTAGACTTCGGTGATTTTTCTTGTAACGGTACTATTTGTGCTCTCGACAATGCCTACTTGTCTGACCTCTCGGGATCGTCTTTGTTTGACTTAGCGGACATGCCGTCGATGCCGAGTGGTTCACTCTTTTACGCGTCGGCAATTGACACACCGGCTGCGCTTAGTATTGGTACAGCTGGTCAGGTGCTTGCTGTCTCGGGCGGTCAGCCTACCTGGACGAGTACCTCTACCCTTGGCTTTGGCAACAACACCTTTTTGGGATTGAGTGATACACCAAGTGCGTACAACGCCAACCGGATTCCGTTTACAAACAGTGGTGCAACTGGACTCACTGATAGTGACACGTTTGTATTTACCGGGACGAGACTCGGTATCGGTACGACTTCACCAGCACGCCTTCTGCATCTAGAAGGAACTTCTGCTGAAGCTGGACTGAGGACTATCAATACTACCAACAATGTAGTTACCGAATTACGTTCAGACACCTCGCAAGGTTTCATTGGCACGATTAGTAACCACGACTTACGTCTGTTCACGAACGGTGTGTCGCGCATGACCGTGATGACAAATGGCAACGTCGGTATCGGTACCACTTCACCGTCAGCTCTGCTTACTGTCGCTGGTAACGTGATTGCAACCGGCACCCTATCAATTACTGGCACGAGTACTCTCTCTGACCTCACCCTTACCGGTCGCTTCCGTGACGCCTCTAACTCAGGTGGTACCCTCGGGATGATCCTCCAAACCACCGGCACCAGTACTCAGTGGGTGGCTACTTCAACGTTAGGAACCTCACTAGCCTTCACCAACTCCGACCAACTCGCCGCCCTCCTCTCTGATGAGAACGGTACCTCAGGTGGCTTCGTTCGTGCGTCTTCCTCTACCCTCACCAGTCCAACCTTAATCGCTCCAGCTCTTGGCACCCCAATCTCTGGTGTGCTCACGAACGCCACTGGTCTCCCGATTAGTACTGGTGTCTCAGGTCTTGGTACCAACGTTGCGACCTTCCTCGCAACACCATCATCAGACAACTTCGCTCTTGCTCTTACCGACGAACAAGGCACCTCAGGTGGCTTCGTCCGCGCTTCCTCCTCTTTCCTCACCGCCCCAACACTCTTCAACGCCTCATCAACCAACCTCACCTTGGCTGGAGTGACGTACCTAAACGGTGCCCTCCGAGATAACAACAACGCCACTGGTACTTTAGGTATGGTGCTGCAAACTACCGGTACCTCTACACGGTGGATTGCTACCAGTACACTCGGCATCGCGCTTTCAGATACCATCGGTATCTTAGCCCCAACCCGTGGAGGCACCGGTACCTCAACCACTGGCGTGAACCAACTCCTCATTGGTGGAGCAGGCAATACCTGGAATCAAATTGCGACTTCATCCCTCGGTCTTTCAGCTCAGTTCATTAACTCATCAGAACTCGCTGCGCTTCTGTCTGATGAACAAGGCACGAGTGGTGGCTTCGTCCGCGCGTCTTCTTCCATGCTCACCAACACTACGCTCATCAACGCCTCCTCTACTCTTGGCTTCACCCTCTCTGGCACCACCTACCTCCAAGGGGCCCTCCGAGACAACAACAACGCGACGGGTACCCTTGGTATGGTGCTCCAGACTACCGGCACGAGTACGAGGTGGGTAGCTACCTCAACGCTTGGGTTTGGAAGCGGGTCACTCTTCACTGATGGTGGCGCTACTTCATACCTCACGTCACTCAGTGATAGCTTAGCTATCGGCTCAACTACTGCTCACAGCAATGCAAAGCTCGATGTGTGGGGGAACTTCCGCGTGGGGACTGGTACGGTGCCAGCACTCTTTACAGATGTTTCTACGAGCAAAACTACTTTTAATGGTTTAACTGAATTTACCAATAATATTTTATTAAATGGAGGCTCTCAGGCGACTGACAATCTGTTCTACCTCTCATCAGAAAATTCTGGGACAGTCAATGCTAGTATCGGCTTTTTTGCCGCTGGTAGAGGTTCAAATAATTCTAGCCAGGGTGCCTATTTCCTCGCTCGGGGTAATGATTTTAATGAATTATCGGACCAGCGAGGAAATATTCTTTTTGTGGCTGGTAATCCAAGTGGTCCAAGTGACCCAGAAGGATCGATTCAGTTCTGGACTGGTGCTGAGGAACAGCGAATGACTATAAATCGATTTGGCAACATCGGCATCGGCTCATCAACCCCATCAGCCAAGCTCGCCATAACAGGCACTGCTGGCACGAGTGACATCTTTGCGGTAGCTTCGTCCACAAATGCACGTCTATTTACTGTCACCAGTGGTGGTGATGTAGGTATTGGTACTACGACGCCAGCGAGTAAGCTTGATGTGTGGGGGAACTTCAGGGTGGGGACAGGGACAACACCGACGCTGTTTGTCGATAGTGCGACAGGAAATGTTGGTATTGGTACTGCAAATCCTGCTTACCAATTGCAGGTGGGCGATGGTACCACGAGTGGTTTTCAATACATACGAAACTTTGGCAACACGGCCGATATTTATATTGGGCAGACAGGCGGAACACTCTTTGGTTTTAGCTCTGGCACAGCCGCTCTTATTGCACAAGATGCCGGTCGAGACTTTCCACTGGTAGTCGGAAACGTAAACAATAACGCTCTTATTCTTGGCACTAATAACACGGAACGGATACGAATTAATGGTAATGGCAATGTGGGGATTGGCACCAGCACACCACCGTACCTACTGACGGTAGGAAATCAGAATTTGCTTATGACATTTAACAATAGCGTAGCGGAAAATAACGACCCGTACGCGCTCGGTATGGAAACCGATGCTAATTCTGCTCGACGCTTCACTCTGGCTACGTTAGAAGGTGGAAATCGTCACGCTCTTCAGTTTGGTGATGCTTCAGGTAGTGAGTCTGTATTTGGTATCGGAAGAAGCAACGACTCTGGAGCGACGTGGCAAGCATCATTTGCGGTTGAAGCTAATGGAGATGTCGCTGTGGGTACGAGTTCAATCACTGCTGGCGCAGCTTTGTTCGTTCTTAACGAAACGAGTGATATAAGCTTTCAGGTAAATGATGTACTCGGTGACACGAGCCCATTTGTGATTGCTAATGATGGTGCGGTTGGTATTGGTACCACCACTCCAAGCAGCAAACTCACCGTCGCTGGCAGTGGCTACTTCGGCGGCAACTTAACCGCAACCGGCACCCTTGCTGTGACCGGCACTTCAACCCTCACCGACCTCACCCTAACCGGTGGTCTTCGTGATAACTCTGGTAGCAGGGGTACGCTGGGGATGATTCTCCAAACGACTGGCACCTCAACCCGCTGGGTCGCTACTTCAACCCTCGGCGCTTCAGCCGCTTTCAGTGATTCAAACGGCCTCGCCGCCCTCCTTAGTGACGAACAGGGAACTAGTGGTGGCTTCGTCCGCGCATCGTCGTCAATCCTTACTGCGCCAACTGTTTTCGGCACACTTGCAATTAATGGCTCAAGCACCGCCTCAGCTGGTTACTTCATGGGTACTACTCCAGTGCTAACCGGCTCGACAACACGCAATAACTTCTTCTTCGCCGGCGCGTCATCTACCTCTATTACCACCGGTACCTACAATTACGCGATTGGTGATGGGGCACTTCGTTTCTTAGGAACCGGTACGAATAATACTGCCATCGGACAAAATGCGTTATTTGGCTCTTCAACCGCACTCATGAGTGGCCTCAATAATGTGGCCATAGGACCATTTGCTCTTGATGAAAACACAAGTGGTTCTTATAACATCGCGCTCGGTGAACTAACACTTACACAAAACACTACCGGCTCAAATAATACAGCGCTTGGTATTCAATCTTTGGCTGCTAACACTACTGGTATAGACAACATCGGTATCGGTAGCTACACCTTGTTTACAAACTCAACTGGTTTGAGAAATATTGCACTTGGCAGGGATGCTCTTTCAGTAAACAACGGTACTGGTACTATCGCGATTGGATATCGTGTTGCTGATAACGCCACAGGGGTAGATCGAGGTATCTTCCTTGGTTACGATATCGATGCCTTCTCCACCACTCAAGACGACGTACTCAACATCGGTAACCTCATCTTTGGTACTGGTGTCGACGGTACCGGCACCACCTTAAGTAGTGGCAACATCGGCATCGGCACCAGCTCCCCAGCCAGCAAACTATCAGTAGCCGGCGACTTCCGTCTCACCGGCGGCTTCCGTGACGGAGTGAACGCCACCGGTACATTAGGTATGGTGCTTCAGACCACCGGCACGAGTACGAGGTGGGTGGCTACCTCAACCCTCGGCACCTCAGCAGCCTTCACCGATTCCAATGGTCTAGCCGCCCTCCTTAGTGACGAACAAGGAACCAGTGGTGGCTTTGTCCGCGCGTCTTCCTCAATGCTCACCAACACCACCCTCGTGAACGCTTCTTCTACCCTCGGCTTCACGCTTTCTGGCACCACCTACCTCCAAGGGGCACTTCGTGACAACAACAACGCCACCGGTACATTAGGTATGGTGCTTCAAACTACTGGTACCAGTACTCGTTGGGTGGCGACGAGTACGCTTGGTCTCGGTAATGGTACGTTCCTTGGGCTTACCGACACACCTTCTTCCTTCACAGCTAACCGTATTATGTATACGAACAGTGGTGCGACAGCACTTACTGACAGTACAGATTTTGTATTCACTGGGACTAATCTAGGTATTGGTACTAGTACGCCGACGGCTCGATTAGCTATTACTGGAGCTGCTGGGGCTGGCGATATCTTTGCAATAGCTTCGTCAACCAACTCTCGACTGCTTACTGTAAAAAGTTCAGGTGCAGTTGGTATTGGTACAGCTAACCCGGACTCAACTGCGTTATTACATCTCTCTGCGGCAAATGGCACGTCTAATCCAGTTGAATTGAGACTTTCAAATACATCAAGTAATGGAAGCGCACAGGTAGTTTTAGAGGAGACTGGAGGCGATGGTATTATTCTTCGCTATAACAGTAGGTTTGATGGTACTAGAAATGGCTTTGAAATACTTAGTCAGGCGAGTTCTTTGCCATTACTTCGTGTTGAGCGTGATACTGGAAATCTTGGAATTGGTAGTTTTCTAGATTCAACAGCTGCCCCTGCGTATAAGCTAGATATTATAAACAGTGCTGTTGGTACACTTGATTTGGCTCGACTACAAAATGACGAAGTAGCTACAAATAATAACGGAACTCAACTTCTTTTCGGTGCAAACCGCACGACTGGTGGCATGACTAACGTGGCTGGTTTATCTGGAATAATTACTGACATCACAAATGGCGCATACAAAGGTGCATTAGTTTTCTCTACGGCAAATAATGCAGTGCCAGCAGAACGGATGCGACTTGATTATCTCGGCAATCTTGGTATTGGATCAACAACTCCAACCGCGAAACTTACCGTAACTGGTACTGCTGGCACAACTGACATCTTTGCGCTGGCTTCGTCTACAAACGCCAGACTTCTTACCGTGACTGCAGCGGGTAACATGGGTATCGGAACTACCACGCCAAATAGTAAGCTTTCAATTCAAGCGACTGGCGTCACTGGTACCACAACAGCAGGCATTATGCAGTACCTCGGTCTCGCAAACAGCAGTGGTGGTGGCGTGCAGTTTGGTAACCAGACAGAAATCGTGCACACCGGTAGTGCGACGACCACTATTGTGGGTAATCTCCTGCGTTTGGCTGACAGTACTAGTAGAGGAAACGTCATTCGTGGTCTTGAAGTGCAGGTGGATAGAGGTACCAATACCCTTGGAGAAAGCACGGCGCTCTCCGGCTTCGGACGGACCTTTGGACTCCGCGCTACCACTCGGGGAGACGCTGGCGACCTCTATGAGCCAGCTGGTGTGTATGCAGAAACCGAAGGTACCATTCAAGGTAACGCGATTCGAGGCTACTCACGCACTATCACGAGTGCGGCCCTCATGGCACTCTACCAAGAAGACTCAACCTTCACTGGCTCTGGTCTCTTGATGAACTTTGGTAACGATACGGGCTCATACGCAGGTAACTTCATTAATCTTCAGAACGTTGGTTCAGGCGTCTTCACGGTCAGCAGTTACGGTACAACCACCATTGGTAACGGCACCACTATGGCAGGTCTCCAGATTGGTCGCGGAGGACTCTGTGTCGATAATGACGGAAGTTGTAACGCGTCGACAACGGGACGAATCACTTCGGTTTCCGCTACGGTTGGTAACTCTGACTTAGCTGAAATGTACTTCAGTCGTGAGAACCTCGAACCTGGCGAGATTGTGTATGCAGATGGTGGTATTAGTGTCGGTCGCGCTTCAACAGAGACAACTGAAAAAATCATTGGTGTGGTTTCAACTAAGCCAGGTATGACCCTTGGGTTTGACGACACCTCACTCCGCTCACGCGAGTCGGGCTACCCGATTGCGCTTACCGGTCGTGTGCCAATTAAGCTTTCAACCGAAAATGGTGCTATCAAGGTGGGTGACAAAATCGCGCTTTCCAGTATTCCAGGCGTGGGCAAAAAAGCTGAACCAGGCGATGTGGTGGTTGGTTCAGCGCTTGAAGACTTTACGGGTGAGTATGCCTACTCAGAAGGGTTCGTGAATCAGTTTGGTGACGATATTCGTTTGCCAGATATTCCTGAGACACCAGTTGACCCGAAAGCTCAAGATGGCTGTAGCTATGGTGGTGGTGGTGCAGTTGGTTCTGCTGGCGCTACGAACTGCGTGAAGAATACTGAGCCAGTTGTGCCGGACACTGAAATCGCCGAAGAGCTTGAAGAAGAAGCTGAAGAAACTCTAGAAGATATCGAAGTGCTCCAAAATGTGAGAGCCAAGTCAGTTACGGTTAACGGACAGCAAGTACAGGTTGGTACTGTGCTCATGTTTGTAAAGCTTGGTCGCTTCGATGACGCGCGGACTGCGACTATAATGCGTGAACTCACTTCAACCTCAACCGACATCGTCTTTGGTGGAGCAGGTGAGTCACTCTGGGATCGCCTAAAGACGCTCGCCCAAAACTTTGTTGATGGGGTCCTTACCGTGACGGGTATCAAGACGGAGATTGTGGAAACCGAACAACTCTGTATCGAAGACGTGTGTGTGACCGCTGACGATTTGCGCCGACTCCTTAATGGCAACGGTTCGGGTACCGGCCCAAGCACGCCACCACCAGCTCCAGCACCAGAGCCAGAAGTAAGCGAAGGTGGTGGGGAAGGAGGGTCGAGAGGAAGCGGAGGTAGCGGGACGGAAGATATACCAGAAGATCCAGTCGTAGAAGAAACGCCCCCACCCACTCCAGAACCGGAACCAGTAGTAGAGAAGCCTGAACCAGTCGAACCAGAGCCTGAAGCGTCACCAGAATCAGAAGCAGTAGAACCGACCAGCTAGCCCACATACACATATATATGTATCAGACATCACCACAGCCGAATAAAAGCACCATAATCGGTCAAGTAGTACACCGGTTAAGTACAGCGAAACTCATGAGTATCGTGGCTTTTACCGTACTTTTCTTCGGGTTGTTTGTATCTTTGGCAGATGCGCAAGTCGCCCAAGAAGGTTTCCGTTTCCGCTTTGATGATGGATCAGAATCTGGCGCAACCTGGCTAGCTCCCCAAGACGCAAACATCGTGTGGGGTCTAGATGAGACACTCCGTTTTCGAGGTTTGATAGACGTCACCGGTACTGGCACCACCACCAGGCCGTCACTTCAGTTTAAAAAGTCTACAGAAAGTACCTGGCATGGGGTCGGTATAGATGATAGTTACCCAACTATCATGTCGACTTCTTCTGGGCGGTCTACAGGTGACCTCACTGATCACGCAATTACACTACCTTCTGGTGTTACTGCGGGGGATTTGCTCCTGGTTGTATTTTCAATGGATGGAAGAAGGGAACTAAATATAGATAGTAATGGTTGGGGCAAGCTTGGTGACGAAAAAGATGGGGTACAGGCTACAGGAGCGGTGTTCTGGAAATTTGCGACAGGTGTAGACACAGCTACAGTCACTATACCGTTTGCTGAAGAGGCGTCATATATTGCCTACCGTATCCAAAACGCCGGCGCGCCTTTTGCTACGGTAACGAACAATTCGTCCACAAATACTGACCCGCCTCTTATTACTATGGACGCAGTCCGACCTTATCTTTTCTTGGCAACTCGAAGTGGTGATGCGCAGGTGGTTGCCTCTGCTCTTCCTTCGGGCTACAGTAATCTCAACTCTATTGCGGCAAACACTGCTGCCGGCGCTTCAACGAATGTTGCGCAAAAGTTTGCTACCGCTTCTTCTGAAGACCCGGGTACGTATACGAGTGCAACAGAAAACTGGGTTTCACATACGATTGCTATTCCGTCAGCCCATACACCGTCAGTCGGTTCACTTAAGGCTCAGGTTTCCCAAGCTCTTTCGAGTACCAACAATACTTCGTATGGAAGTATTGCTTGGTCTGGCTATCAAAATGGAACTACGAATGACAGTTCAACTCCGAACGTCACTACAACCGGTACTACAGCGTCTAATTATTTAGTAGTTGATGGATTGCAATTTGATATACCTGAAAATGCAACCATTGTAGGCGTGCAAGCTTTTGTCGATAAACAAAGAAATAGTGGCGCTACGGGAGAAGTGGAAGATAACAGCGTACGTCTATTTGTTAATGGAGTTGCAACCGGTACTAACATGGCTTTAGCGGGCTCATGGGATACCGTTTATCTAAATTATGAATATGGGGGAATTACGGACACTTGGGGTACAGCGCTTACACCAGCAATGGTAAATAGTAATAATTTTGGTATTGGATTGGCTGTTCAGGGAAATGTGGGTGGTGCAGATAGGCAAGCTAATATTGACTATATGCAAATGAACGTCTACTACACTGTAGATGGCCCAGTCGTACTTTCTGCAAGCTCAAACATAACCGCCTCAGGAGCTTCAACCACTGTGCAGTTAACTTCACCAGCCGGTAAAAACTCAGGCGATTTCGATGCTGGCCGGATTCAAGATGACGAAAACCCAAGTGATACAATTGTTATATCGAATGATGATTATGCAGAAATGGAATGGAGTATTGAGTTTTCAGGTGCCACCCGCGGCGAGGTTTATGACTTGCGTATGGGAATTGGTACGAGTACCGCCTTGGCGTCTTATGCGGTTAATCCGCAGGTGACAATCGGTACGTATCAACCACCATTTGCTCAAGAAGGTCACCGCTTCCGCAATGATAATGGTTCAGAAAGCTCTGCGACATGGTTAGGCTTGCAAGACACTAATGTCACGTGGCCAACTAACAGCAACCTGCGTTTTCGTGGCCTGGTTAATAGTTCCAGCACAGCGCGTACTGAACAACTTGCCCTGCAGTACAAAAAATCAACCGACGGTTCATGGCATACTCTAGCTGAGGATGATTCGTTTCCAACTATCATGGCCACGAGTAGTGGTGCGTCTGTCGGCGCGGTTACTAACCACACTATAACCTTACCGAGCGGTGTGGTTGAAGATGATCTGTTAATTGTTATTTTTAGTTGCTTGTCAATAAACTGTAACACTACGCCATCAAGCGCTGGTTGGAATAAGTGGCACGACCAGGCAGAATCCAATAGTCACAACACTGATGTGTATTGGAAACGAGCAACTACGTCTGATGCTTCTGTTACATTTACTACTCTGGCCGCTGATACGTCAGCGTATGTAGCTTACCGAGTGAGTGGTGCGGGTGATCCGGTACTGCAGGCTCTTGAAGGCACGACTGCTGATCCTGATTTTCCACTGCTTACGACTGATGGACAGAGAAAGTATTTATGGATAGCAGCAAGGTCCTATGACGCTTCTGGTGCAGTAGGTCTTTTGCGGAGACCATCAGCAGGCTACAGTGGTCTTATTCTTAAACAAGCAGATGGTGTAAATGGTGAACATGGTGTCGAGACTATGCATCGGTATCTTGAGGCTGTGAGTGAACAGCCGGAGTCAGTACCTGCGCTCGCTTCATTTTGGATAACGTACACAATGGCGATTCCGCCGAAAGAGACACCAACTAAAGGTTCGCTTCGAACCCAGTTCGATAGCAATCCGGTCGGAAGTGAAGACAATTCATTTGGCACTCTCGCCTGGAGTGGTGTGACAAACATTATTGATGAAGATGCGAGCTATGCTAGTTTCACTGCGTCAGGTGTCACTAGTTCACGCTACCTTGAAGCTAATGCTTTTGGTTTTTCTATACCACTGCAAGCAACTATTGTAGGTATTGAGGCAGCTGTAAAAACGTATTCAAATGGTGGTACTACAGGAGAAATTCAAGATTCATCAGTTCGACTAGTTAAAGCGGGCAGTGTGATTGGTAGTAACTTAGCAGCGGGAACTATCTTTAATAATCCGCAGTACATAAACTACGGAAGTAGCACAGCGCTCTGGGGAACCACCTGGACACCGGCCGAAATAAACGCTAGTGACTTTGGTTTGATGTTCTCAGCCAAAGGAGTAGCTTCAGGCGCCAACCGAATTGGGAATGTTGACCATCTCTACCTCAAGGTCTACTACACGCTCCCGCCACCAATCGTGCTGGCGCCAAGTAGCAATATTACTGCGTCCGGAGAAAACACTACCGCTAAGCTCACCGCCCCGTCCGGAAAGAGTACGAGTGACTTTGACGTTGGACGAATCCAGGACGACGAGAACCCAGCTGACACCGTGACTATTTCCGAGAGCGACTACTCCGAGTTTGAGTGGAGTATTATGGCGACCGGTACCGCGACGACAAGTGAGGTCTATCAAGTCAGACTTGGTCAGTCGAGTAGTACAGCGTTAAGCTCGTATGATACGAGTGCTTCGTTTACCATCGGTACGTATAGTGCCCCGTCTTCAATTGCACAAGAAGGCTTTCGCTTCCGTAACGATGACGGCTCAGAAACGACAGCAACCTGGAAAGCAGCACAAGATACCAGTATCACCGCTGATGTAAATCAAAACGTGCGCCTCCGTACCTTGGTTGATCTCACGAGCACGAGCACAGTAAGTCAACTCGGTCTCCAATACAAGATTTCTTCTTCAAGCGTGTGGAAGTCGGTCGGGGTTGACGATGCATTTCCGGTTATCCAAGCTACGTCAAGCGGTCGGTCAAATGTAAACACAACCGCGCACGTTATTACTATGCCGTCAGGGGTACAAGTAGGGGATTTGCTGATGGTACTCATAAGTCTCGACACAGCAGCTGGTACCAGCACACTTAATCAACCAGCGGGTTGGGAGAGGTTTGCTGTTGATTATAACGGTGATCTTACAACGGGAGCAGTGTATTGGCAGATAGCGACCACGACCTCGCCAGTACTCACCATCACCAGTGGTACTTCGGAAGAAAGTACGCATATTGTGTATCGCATCAGTGGCGCCGGTACACCCGTCGCTTTCTCGGCTGACGGTAGTGGTACAAACAGCAATCCACCAAACTTAGTTACCAGCGGGGCCCGTGACTACTTATCGATTGTGACTCGTTCGGGGGACACTTCAGCTGGCACCAACACCGCCGCGACAGTGGCACCGTCTGGATATAGTGGGCTTATAACGCAGTTTGCCAGTACCACCAATGGTGCCAACTCAAACACCGCTCATCGTTACATTACGGCGTCAAGTACCCACGACCCAGCCACCTTTACCAGTGCGACTGAACAGTGGGTTTCTTATACTATCGCTATTCCACCAGCTGAGACACCAACCACCAACACTGTTCGAGCAAGTTATCAAACAGCGCTTACAGGGAACAACAATACCAGCGCTGGCTCGATTGCGTGGACTAATCCAGGCAATAGCAGCAGCTCGGACAATGTATTTGCGCAATTAACGGTTTCGAGTACCACTGCTTCAAACTATCTGGTGGCGTCAACCAGTGGCGGACTCAATATTCCGACGTCCGCTACTATTACTGGTATTGAGGTCCATATCGAGCGACACAGATTTGGGGGTTCGGCGGGAGAAATTCGTGACAACACGGCGCAGTTAATGCGCAACGGTGCGCTCGTGGGTTCAAACATAGCGGTGACCACGAACTGGGGTACTGGTGATCGGCAGATGCAGTATGGAAGTAGTACGGCGTTGTGGAATACGACCTGGACCCCAGCCGACTTCAATAATGGTAACTTTGGCTTTGCCTTTGCGGTGCAAGGAGTAGCAAACGGAGCTAACCGGATTGCCCGCGTTGACCAGATTGTGGCTCATGTCTACTACACGATTCCATCATCGATTGAGTTTGGAGCCTCAAGCAACATTGCTGCCTCGGGGGCGTCAACCACGGCGCAACTTAGTGCACCGACTGGTAAGAATACTGGTGACTTCGATCAAGGTCGAATTCAGGACGACGAAAACCCGACCGACAGTATTGCTATTTCAACTGATGACTACACCGAGCTTGAGTGGAGCTTGGTCGCGACCGGAACCGCCAGCAATGGGGAAGTCTACGACTTCCGGGTGGGGTTTGGTACCAGTAGTGTCACCGCTCTAACCGAATACCTAGAGACCCCGCAGTGGACTATCGGCGCGCCACCAGCTGCCCCGACCATACTTCTATCTGGAACACTGTACAACGATCAGGGTGTGACACCGCGGACTGGCGTCCATACGATTACACTGGCTGTCGGTACGACTACTCCAAGTACGCAGTCAACCACCACGGTGAGCGCGAACGGAGCTTTTAGTTTCAGTGTGGACACGACTTCGCTTCTCTCTTCGACCACCTACACCTTCTTCGTAGACGCCTCGACCACGGTTCGTGCCGCCTTGGTCTACCAAGCGTCCTCAACTAACAGTGTCTCGGGACTCAATCTCTATAAAGATCACGTGATTGCGAGAAGTGCCACTACGAGCCAAATGACCATGACGCCATTTGCCTTGTATGATTTTGAAAACGACAGTGACTTGCAGTTCAGTGCTACTACTACTTCGACTAGTACCAACCAAGACCAGCTCAACATTCGAGGTAACCAAACCTTCTACGTTTGGCCGGGGACGAGCCTAAGGGCAGCTGCCTCGTCTACCTTCAGTGGCTCTTTTGACAACGACGGTATCTACAACGCCACCTCGGGACAGTTCGCTTTTCTCACGGGAACAGGTAGGGGACTCGATGGTACGTTAACGGGCTCTTCCAGTCTCGGTAGTGTTACTATTATTGGTTCATATGTTTCAAGCAGTACCGTCGCTTCGACCTCCGAACTTACGATTGCTTCTGGTGGTTCCTTCACCGCACCCGCTACAGCACTCACGACCGGTGACCTGACCAACTCTGGAACTTTCAGTGATAATGGTGGTACGCTAAATCTAAGCGGGCAAGGGTATTTCAGTAACCAAGTAACTCCTGTGGACACTTTCAGTGTGTCTGGACAAGAGACTTCTCCTATGGGCCTAGAATTTAATTCCGACGGTACAAAGTTATATGTCATAGGTTCTTCGGGTGACGACATCACTGAATACAACCTCAGTACCCCATGGGACGTATCAACTGGTTCGTTTGTTGATACTTTCTCGGTAGCGGGGCAAGACACTGCTCCGTCCGGCTTAGCTTTCAATCCCAATGGAACTAAACTTTATGTGCTCGGTGATTTCGGTAATGATATAAACGAATACAACCTCAGTACCCCGTGGGACGTATCAACCGGTTCGTTTGTTGATACTTTCTCGGTGGCGGCGCAGGAAACTTTTCCAATGGACCTTGCCTTTAATCCCGATGGTACTAAGTTGTATGTTTCTGGAGAAGCTGGCTTCGACATTAACGAATACAACCTCAGTACCCCGTGGGACGTATCAACCGGTTCGTTTGTTGATACCTTCTCGGTGGCGGCGCAGGACTCATATCCATCGGGCATAGCCTTTAATGCTTTGGGCACAGAACTTTATGTCTCAGGGGTTGAGTTTGCTAGGGTTGTGAAGTACACACTTGCTACTCCTTGGGACGTTTCGACGGGTAGTTTCGTAAGAAACCTCAGTGTATCAAGTCAAGAAGGTGCTCCTACCGGCCTTGCTTTTAATCCCGACGGTACGAATTTATACGTTATCGGGGTATCAGGTGTCGAGATTAACGAGTACAGGGTATCAGGGGAACTCGCGGGTACTCTCACCGGCACTAGCGACCTCGGTACTATCATAGCGAGTGCCGGTACTACCACGTTACCAATGAATGCGTCGACTACCAACCTAACCATAAATAGTGGAGCGACCTTAATCGCTTCCAGCTCACTTGGTGTCAGTGGGGACTTTACTATTAATGGCAATTTTAGAGCTGCCACAAGTACGGTCTATCTTACTGGTACCACTCAGACCATACAGAACAACGCTACCACGAGCTTTTTCAACCTTACCAAGAATGTCACCAGCTCTTCAACCCTCACGTTTGGAGCTGGTGATGAGTTTGAAACCAGAGGCACGCTTACGCTAAACGGCACCGCCGGTAATCTACTTTCTCTCCGTTCGACCAGCCCAGGTACGCAGTACTACATTGACCCGTACGCCACCGCAACGGTTTCGTACTTGAACGTGCAGGACTCACGCAACATTAGTGTTACGACGACGCCGATTAGCTGCCTCACCGGCTGCGTTGATAGCGGCAATACCACTAACTGGTCGTATGTCGCAGTGCCCGACCTCGTCTTAGGTGAACATGAAGATGGGCAACCGAGTAACGTCTTTAGCTTTCAAAACCAAAATGATGTGGCAATCTTTGCTTTCTCGCTGACGCCGTCAGCCACGACCACCATTAGTTCACTCACACTACGAGTCTCTGATATAAGCAATCGAGTGAGTACCAGCTCTATTCCCGACCTGAGACTCTATCGTGACATCAACAGCAATAGCCTGCTTGATGGAGGAGACGTGCAGGTAGGGGGCACCGGTGTGTTTGCAACTTCATCGGCGACCCAGGGGACAATTGTCTTCAGCACCTCGTTTATTTCTTCAACCACGCAAAACTTCATTGTAACGAGTGACACCGTCGATATCGACAAGCGAGAAGCCTTAGTGCTTAAGCTCTACCCAGCAGACATTATAGGTTCAGCGAACGTGAGTGGAGCAGTCTCGCAGGTCTACCATAACCGTGAGTCTAATACTGGTAGTAGTGGAGGAGGCAGTAGTGCGTCTATTGGTGGTGCTCCACCAGCCGGCCAGGGCGTACAAACGGGCGGGGGAGAGGAAGGAGGCGGGGAAGCCGGCCAAGAAACTGATGGAGAAAATATTGCACCTAACCCAAACTTCCTTAGGCCCTCAGCCCAGAGCGGTGGTTGGACAAACGGGGGCAATGCGCTTGTTTCAGACAACACCCGCGCCCAAGCACCAAGCGCAACTACCCATGTCTTTAACGGTTTTGGTTTTGCGATACCGGTCACGAATACGATTGTCGGTATCGAAGTAAAGCTTGATAGTCGCTACTCAAACCAAGCCGGGACGATTGCGGTTGACCTATCTTGGAACACTGGTTCAAACTACACGAGTACCAAACTCACCCCAACGCTAGCTAACACTGATGCAGTCTATACGCTCGGTGGCCCAACCGATGCCTGGGGCCACTCATGGACGCCAGCCGAGTTTAGTGACGCCACCCTCCGGGTCCGGGTGCTCTCGAGCATTGCAGACCTACAGCTCGATGGTATCGAAGTCAGGGTCTACCACCAGGCCACGGGCGGGGGTGGCGGCGGCGGGGGAGCCATCTAGAGTCGGTAGATTGTCCACAGGTATCGCTAAAATACGTTAAAAATCATAGTTAAAAGAAGGTACAATTAATAAAACAAATTAAACATCATTATGAAATCATTACTACAACGCTCACACCTATTTCCGGCTGTACTGGCTGGTCTTATTGCCACGACACTGGTCCTCGCGTCGTACTTCCTCTTTGAGCCACAAGTAATGATTGCTCAAGATTCTGATGTGGACACATTCACCGTGCGTCAACAAATTCTTGGTGAAATTGCGTTTGTTACTACCGCTACAGACGTAGCTATGACACCAAACATCTCTGGGCTTACGGGAGGTATCAGTAACGGAACAGCGACCGTAGCAGTACGCGCCAACAATCCAACGGGATACAACATGACCATCCGATTTTCTAGTTCCACTGCCATGAACCGTGAAGGCTCAGGGGGAGGATTTATTTCTAACTACACACCGGTTACTCCAGGTACACCAGACCTTGCGTTTGCCATACCAACCGGCACAGCTGAGTTTGCCTACTCAGTATTTCCTACGGACGCTGACGATTCTGTAGCTTTGTTCGAAGTAAATACCACCTGTAACAACGGTGCTGGTACTCCAACTGCTGGAAGTTGCTGGTACAATGTTCCGGATGCAAGCTCTACCGCGGTCACAATCATAAACCGCCCTGATGCAACGGTGGGTTCAGCGACTACCACTCTGACTTTTAAGGTGGGTGTAGATGCCAACCCAATTCCAGCACTTCCGACTGGTTTTTACACTGCAACAGCTACGTTGACCGCGACTGAAAACTAAACTACAATTCTAGTTACTTATGACAACTTCGCTCCATAACCGCGCAGTTGCGCTACTACTTTTGGTTGTACTAACGCTGACGTTCTTTCCGCTTCTTGGCCTAGCCCAGAGTGAAACTGAAGGAGAAAATACTCCGCTAGAGACAGAAGTCAGTACTTCGTCCGAAGTAGCTGTAGCAACCTCTGACCCGTATGCTCGTGATGTACTACCTAACCAAGAGGTTTTTAATGACTTCGTCGTTGGTCCTGGCAAAGTAGAGCTTGAACTTGCGCCTGGCCAGTCACGCACCGTCGAACTTGTGGTCACCAACCGAATGAGTGAACCAAAGCGGTTTAAGCTCGACATAGAAGACACTGCTGGTTCAACTGATGGTTCATCTGCCATTACTCTCTTAGGGTCAGAACGAGGTCCGTATACCTTGCGTGACTACATACAGATTTCTAAAACGGAGTTTGAACTTGAACATGGAGTGCGGGCACGAATCCCTGTGACGGTGAGTTTACCAGCTGACGCTGAACCGGGTGGTCGTTATGGTAGTGTGGTGGTGTCAACGGTAAGTCGAGAAGCAGATCTCGATGGAAGCAGTGGAGCGGCAGCGGCCTCAGCGATTGTGAGCCGTGTTGGGACACTCTTCTTTGTCACCACACCTGGTGATATTGAGCGTTCTGGTCAGCTTGAATCCTTTACGACCTTGGGAAATAAAAAGTTTTACGGGAAGGGTCCGATTTCCTTTGGACTAGTGTATGAAAACACTGGCTCAGTTCACCTTAATCCATACGGAGAGATTCGTATTTTTAACATGCTGGGCGATGAGGTTGGCTTTGAGGTGCTTGATCCGTGGTTTGCTATGCCAGCCTCTCTTCGGCTTCGTGAAATAACCTGGAATCGAGATTTACTGATGGGTCGGTACGTCGCCAAAGCCTATGTCAATCGAGGGTATAATAACGCTATTGATGAAGCCTCAGTGGTATTTTACGTTCTGCCTCTCAAAATAATTGCGCTCATTTTTGCGTCTTTCGTCTTTCTCTTTATTTTTATACGGTTTATTTTCTCTCGCTTCGAGTTTAAACGTAAATCGTAAGAAATAGCATGTGGACTAGTTCTTTTCGTACAATTTTTCAGGGAATCGGCACAGCGTTCATTTTTGCGCTACTCATTAGTGTGGCCCACGGCGCGGTGATGCAGAGCACCAACTACTCGATACAGAGTGATAGTATCAATGCGAGCGGGGGACTCAGTAATTCTTCAAACTACTCTCTTGAATCGACTGGTGGTGAGATAGGGAGTGGCGATTCTGGTAGTACGAACTACCAACTCCGGGCTGGTTACCAGCAAATGCAAGAGGTGTTTATTTCTATTTCCGGGGCTACGACCACCGTACTTTCACCAAGTATTGGAGGTATTAGTGGCGGTACAGCCAATGGTTCAACGACCGTGACCGTGATTACCGATAGCCCAGCGGGCTATGCTTTGATGATTCAGTCTGCCACTACGCCGGCACTCCAAAGTGGCGCCAACACTATTTTAGATTATGTACCGACCGGAGCTAATCCTGACTTCACCTTTACGACTGACGCAACGGATTCTCAACTCGGGTTTTCGCCTGAGGGGGCAGATGTTGCGAGTCGTTACCTCGATTTAGCCGGCAACTGTAACAGTGGTACGGGTAATTCAGCGAGTACCTGTTGGGATGGTCTAGCGACAACGACTAAAGTCATTGCCACCAAAAATGGCTCGAACCACCCGCTTGGCGCTACAACAACGATTCTGTTTAGAGTCGGGATAGGAGGGAGTGTAAACCAGGCGCCGGGAACATATATCGCCACCACCACCCTCACCGCTATCGCCCTATGAGTCAGTGTTTTAGAATTAGCATAATTACTCTCGGTATACTTCTGGCCGTACCGGTTTTCGCGGCATCAAGCGATGCAAACGTAATCATGCGGACGCTGATTGGTACTGATACCGGTGCACCAACCACGCCAACCGGCGTGGTGACTACTCCGATAGCGACTAGCCAGATAGATATAGTATGGGCGAGTTCAACCGATGACACTGGAGTGACGGGCTACCAGCTGTATCGTGACGCGGTCTTAATTACTACCACAGCCCTTTTGAATTTTTCCGATACCGGACTAACGGCAAGTACGACCTATAGTTATACGGTCGTCGCCTTTGACGGTTTTTCTAATTTTTCAAGCTCCTCGCTGGCTTCGGCGACGAGTACGTTTGCGTTACCCCCGCCAACTCCTACTGCAACTTCTACCGACACACAAAACCCCAGTACGCGAGTTCCGGCTTCACTGACGAGTTTTTCTCTCACACCAAGTACCAATGGAGCAAGGGTTGTTTTTGAAACCAGTTCAGCTGTACAGTATTTGCTTAGGTACGGGGAAGCGAGTGTCTATGATGGGAGCTCAATCAAAAGTAACGTCTTTGCTAAGTCTCACGAAACCATGTTGACTGGTCTTACCCCGGGCACTCGGTATGAGTATGAACTTTTTGGCTATGACCGCTTTGGTAGAGAAGTCTTACTCAAACGGGACTCTTTTACTACGAGCGATGAGGTTGATACAGACGCACCAGCGAACGTTTCTTTTTTTACTGCTCAACCGATTACTGACGATGTATTTTTAAACTGGACGCTTCCGACTGAAAACGATTTTTCCTATGTACGAATCCTCCGTAACCACTTGTTTTTCCCAGTAGATCCAAATGATGGCTATTTAGTGTATGAAGGAAGAGCGTCTTCTTTTAGAGACATGGAGGCACTGTCTAAGCACGGTACCCAGTACTACACTATATTTTCCTACGACTCGTCAGGAAACCGTTCTTCTGGAGCCATCGCGATTGCTCGTAAGGCAGGTGTTGTGCCAAGCGAAGAACCTGACGGTTTACCCGTAGCGAGTACCACACCGGGTGTGCCGGGGATTGATTTTACGCAAGTAGAAATAGTACAAAATGGTAAAGTGATGCCTCTCAAAGACGGTGCTCTCCAGATAGCTCAAAATAATCCGTTTACCGTACGTATCCCGTATGAGCTATTTCCCCAACAACTCAAAGTGATTACCGTCACGCTTACACACCCAACTCTCAAGCAACAAGTCTTCTCATTTCTCCTGCGCGCCAACCAGGATTTTACCTACTACGAAGCTACGTTAGCGGCGTTGCCTGAAGCGGGCGAGTACGAGGTTACCTTTAGTGTGTTCAATGTCTTTGCGAATGAAATAATGAATTTTGCGGGCCTGGTTGAAGTATCGAAAGCAACTCCGCTGAGTGAACCAGTGGTGCCAACCGAAGAGAGGGAAGTGTTGCTCCGCATCCTGCTGTGGCTACTCTTAATTATTTTGGCACTTATAACGCTCCGCTTTATACTTTTCGGCCGGCGTCGTCGTGAGGATAACGAGGCTGTAGAAAAGTAACCTGGTGCCGTATACTAAGCGGTAGTTAGTAATAAGCAGTATATTTATATGGCACGAGTAGCAATTAATGGTTTTGGAAGAATTGGCCGGACTTTTTTTCGGATGGCTTTTGATAATCCTGACTTTGAGGTAGTCGCAGTCAATGACCTCGGTGATATAGAGAACATTGCGTACCTGATGAAGTACGATACTGCGTATGGGCGGGCAGATTTTGAGGTGAGTTTTAGTGACTCAGCCCTCATTATAAACGGCAAAGAGGTACGGGTGATTAGTGAACGTGATCCGCTTTTGCTTCCGTGGAAGGATATGGATATCGACGTGGTGGTAGAATCTACCGGCTTCTTCACGAGCTATGAAAAGTCAAAAGCTCACCTTACCGCGGGAGCAAAACGAGTTGTTATCTCAGCGCCAGTAAAAGACGATCCGACCGCTGTCGGTATAACTGGAGCGACGGTGCTCATGGGAGCCAACGACGAAATTTTGACCACCTGCGATATTGTGAGTAACGCGTCATGTACCACGAACGCCACCAGTCCACTCATCGGTATCCTTAAAGAAGCCATCGGTATTGAAAAGGCTGTTCTCAACACCACTCACGCGTATACGGCTTCACAGTCACTCGTTGACGGTCCAAGTAAAAAAGATTTTCGAGGCGGGCGTGCAGCGGCTCAGAACATTATCCCGTCTTCAACCGGAGCGGCAGTGGCTACTACGCTTGTCCACACTGAACTCGCGGGCAAGTTCGATGGGATTGCGGTCCGGGTGCCGGTGGTGGTCGGTTCACTGGTTGACGTTACCTTTATTGCATCACGACCAACTACCGTTGAGGAAGTAAATGGTGCGCTCACGGCTGGGGCAAGTAGTAAACAGTGGGGTAATATTTTTGCAGTGACGAACGAGCAGATTGTTTCCTCTGACATCATAGGAGCCCGCTACGCCTCTATCGCCGACCTTGAGATGACGCGAGTGGTTGACGGTAACTTAGTGAAGGTGCTGGCTTGGTATGACAACGAAACAAGCTACACACACACGCTTGTTGAACAGGTGGGAGCACTGGCTCGGTTTTTTAACCAAAAAGGGGGACGCTAGATTTAAAACAACTCATGAAACCGACCATTTACTTTGCGACTGACCATGCCGGTTTTGAACTGAAGAATGTGTTAGTGCCGTTCGTGAGTACGGAGCTCGGTTTTACTGTCGTTGACTGTGGCGCAACAGGGTTTAACGAAACTGATGATTACCCAGATTTTATAAAGCTGGCAATCGAGCGGGTGCAGAAGGCGTCAGGCAGTCTTGGGATTATTCTGGGTGGTTCTGGTCAGGGTGAAGCCATGGTAGCCAATCGCTTTAAGGGAATACGTGCAACCGTTTACTACGGGGGTGTTCGAGAGATTATTGCGCTCTCACGTGAGCACAACGACGCCAATGTGCTTTCGCTCGGTGCCAGGTTTGTTTCGGAGGAGGAGGCCAAAGAAGCGGTAGCAGAGTGGCTCACGACATCGTTTACCGGGGAGGAGCGCCATACGCGTCGGATTAATAAAATTGATGCGTTAGAATAACTCATGGAGTATACCGTCATTCCATCACTGCCAGCGAGTTCGTTTGCTGAACTACAGGCACTTGCTACAGCTCTTCTGGGTACCGCTAAAAGCCTCCAGGTAGACATCGTTGATGGTGAGTTTGTCACAAGTACCTCGTGGCCATTTACCGAGCCGACCGATGTCCATCATGAGTTGCTCAAGCTCAAAGAGCTCTCGGTTGACTTTGAACTTGAAGTTGACTGCATGGTCACAGCACCAGAACAGTATTTTGGAACACTGCTTAGTTGTGGCGTGCGAAGAATCATTATTCACTACGGGAGCACAACAGCCTACGAAGAAATAATTAGTCACGCCCGTGAGCACGGCTACACGCTCGGGCTTGCATTCACGAACGACGTCGATCTGAGCGATGTTGAAAAGTACCTCCCTCAAGTAGACTTTGTCCAAGTGATGGGAATTAAAACAGTGGGGAAGCAAGGACTCCCGTTTGATGAGCGAACCTTGGCCACTGTTTCAAGGCTTCGCACTACTTACCCAAACCTTCCGATAAGTGTCGACGGTGCGGTAAACGAACACACTATTCTCCCACTCAAAGAGGCTGGAGTGAATCGCTTTGCGCCCGGCTCGGCGGTAGCGAAAGCCGATAGTCCGGCCGAAGCCTATAAACAACTTTGTGCCCTGATTGGTGTGTAGGTACGGTATACTACAGTCATGATGCATTATCTTACTGAAACTGAGGTTCACTCGCTTGAGCTGACTGCTAACACCATCAGGCAAAGCATTATTGAAATGCTCGTGGCGGCTGGCAGTGGTCACACCGCTGGTCCGCTTGATATGGCAGATATATTTGCGCTCCTGTATTTTCGTGTGCTTCGCCATAACCCAAAAGATCCCGCCTGGGAAGACCGCGATAGACTCGTGTTATCGGCGGGGCATATTTGCCCGGTTCTGTATGCCACGCTTGCTCATAGCGGGTACTTCCCGGTTGAAGAACTACTCACACTGCGTAAGTTTGGATCAAGACTCCAAGGCCACCCACATCGGGTAGCACTGCCTGGACTTGAGACGAGCTCTGGCCCCTTAGGTAGTGGACTCTCACAAGCAGTCGGTATGGCGATAGCGGAACGTATGAATAATGAGTATTCCTCAAAGTACATCTACTGCATTACGGGTGACGGCGAACTCAACGAAGGGCAAATCTGGGAGGCGGCGATGCTTGCGGGTAAAGAAAAACTCCACAACTTGATTGTGATTGTTGATAGAAACGGTATCCAGATAGACGGTTACACCATGGACGTGATGCCACTTGAGTCATTGCGAAATAAGTTTGAAGCTTTCAATTTTGACGTGCAAGAAGTCGATGGACACAATATCCGTATGGTGAACGACGCTATCGGCAAAGCACAGTCTTTGTATGGAAAGCCTTCAGTGATTATCGCCCACACCATTCCGTCTAAGGGGGTTGATGTGTTTGAAAGAGACTTTAGGTGGCATGGTAATCCGCCGGGTAAGGGGCCGGAAGACCGGGTTCCAAAAAGTGAGCAAGCAAGTGTAGCACTTCAAAAATTGCGAACTTTGGCCGGCACCATTCCTAAAGCTGACTCATAATAATGTAGTATGTTTGCAAAACACCTAGATAAAAATGTATGTACCGACAACGTAACAGAGACGCCAAACCGTGAAGGGTATGGCGAGGGTTTACGGTTGGCTGGTGAGCGTGACGAGCGAGTCGTCGCGCTGTCGGCTGACTTAACCGAGTCGACCAGAACCAATCTGTTTGCGGAAGCGTTTCCAGAACGGTTTGTGCAGGTAGGGATAGCCGAACAAAACATGGCTTCAGTCGCTTCTGGTATGGCAGCGATGGGGAAGATACCTTTTATTGCTTCCTACGCTATGTTTTCACCAGGCCGAAGTTGGGAACAGGTGCGGACCACGATTGCCTATAACGAATCAAACGTAAAAATAATCGGAGCACACGCAGGCGTGTCAGTTGGCCCAGACGGAGCAACCCATCAAGCGATTGAGGATATCGCTATTATGCGTGTCATTCCCAAAATGGTGGTGATTGCCCCGGTAGATGCGATTGAAGCCCGGAAAGCCGTTTTGGCTGCGGCCAAATACGAAGGCCCAGTCTACATTCGGATTGCTCGAGAAAAAACTCCGGTCGTGACCACGGAAGCCTCACCCTTTGCGATTGGAGTAGCTGAAGTTTTTTATGAAAAAGATCCATCCCACGTAAAGACTGTTGGGATTATTGTGACGGGAACGCTTGTTCATACTGCGCTTAAGGTGGCAGAGACTATGAATGCCGAAGGCGTCGGTGTGTCGGTGTTGCATATGCCAACCATCAAACCACTTGATACCGAAGCGCTCAATGATTTTGGTGCCAAGCACGAAGTGATTGTAACTATCGAAGAGCATCAGGTGATTGGTGGGTTAGGCGGAGCCATTTCTGAGTACTATAGTGAATACATGCCAAAGCGCGTTATTAAAGTCGGAGTCCAAGACCGTTTTGGTGAGTCGGGAACCGCACAGGAACTGAACGCCCACCTTGGGCTCGATGTAGCAAGTATTCTTGAGCGAATCAGGGGAATTTAAAATGCATGGTATGCGTGCTTACTACACAAAGGGGTTCACCTTGATTGAGCTCTTAGTCGTAATCGCTATTATCGGCGTACTGGCTTCGATTGTGGTCGTTGCGACTGGTCAGTCGCGAGAAAAAAGTCGGAACGCACAGATACTCCAGCAAGTCGATCAATACAGTAAGGCGCTTGAGCTTTACTACTCAGACAATCGGCGGTACCCGAATGGACACTCGAGCGCCAATAACTTTCGAGAGCGGGCGTACTGTATTGGTGACACCTATACGGGTACACCAGCTCAGTGTATACCAACCGCAGGTACCCCGGCTTCGGCGGTTTCTCTTGGTGTTGTGCCTGGTTTGCAAAGTGGCAACATCACCTCGCATGTCGAGACAGCCTTGGTACCAACATATATCTCTGTACTCCAGAATTTTACCGTGTCAAAAGGTGGTCAAACGTACTCTTCACCAGCCTATAGTGCCTGTAACCAAACGGGCGCAACCTGCAATGCCGGTTTTCAAGAATACAGCCTCTGGTTTGTACTAGAAGGGACGAATCAAAATTGTGGCAAGGCACAAGTCATAAACACCGCTCTTCCAGGGAACAACTTTACCTTGTGTCGACTCGGTAACAATAGTTAAAAAACACGCTCAGAGTGAGAGTGTTTTTTAGTACGGAAAGGAATAAATTATATTTTTCGGGCGCGGTAGTCTTCGGGAGCATTTTTAAGCAATTCTTCTAACTCAGCACGACTGAGGAGTCCAGCCTGGGCGCCGATTTTTTGCACCACGCTCATGGAGTTGATTGGTCCCCAGGCGAGCGCTACTTCAGGAGTAAAGCCGAGCGCTATCGCGGTGGTAAACGTAGCTGAGAATGAGTCACCAGCACCAGTTCGGTCTACTGGGGGAGCTGGGTCTGGGTACATTGGCATGTGCCAGGCTTGGCCTTCACCATCAAGGACGTAGGCACCATTTGGGCCGTCAGTAATAACCGGTAGTTTTGGCCCGAGCGCTTTAATTCCTTTGAGTAGGGTAGGGAGATCCCGTTCTTTAGTGTTTAGAATTTCTTGTGATTCTTCCAAGTTACAAAAGAAAATCTCGGTTACTTCGTAGAGAGATTTCAATTTTTCAGTACCAAGCTTAATCTGGAAGGTGCCTGGTTGGAACACGAGTTTGCACGTCGGGTTTTCGCTTACGTAGCGTGCCAACTCAAAATGAAATTCTACCCCGTGTTCGCCAACAGAAGAAAAGTAGAGAAAGCGCGGTGGAGTATCAAAGTGGGGCAGGGAGTACGGGTATTGCTCGTGTTTAATAAGAATCGTGCGTTCGGCACCATAGCGAAGGACGTAATGATAGTTGGTGAGCATCCCTTCGTGAACCTTAACAAAGTCGGTATGAACCCCTTCGGTCCGAAGCGCATCAAGACAGTCGCTTCCGTTTCTATCACTTCCGAGGTTGGTCACGATGGCGGAGGTTAGTCCAAGGCGATGCGCGCCTACAGCGGCGTTTGGCGAGTTACCTACACCACTAATGACAACCGCGTCTTTATAAGGGAGCTTGCCACCAAACGGAATTTGCAGGGTTTTGCGACCAGTATCCATGTCTATTGAGACATCGGCTTCATCTTTATCGAGCTCTATAAAAGCATCAACGAGAATATCGCCGATGGCTACAAAATCATATTGTTGTGACATATAAAAAAAGTATAGCACGCACTACTCTCTATTCTGCCGGCCTCCATTGAGCTTTTTGTGGAGTATGGTAAGGTGTGTGTCATATGACAGTAAAACTAGCAGTTGCCGTACGTACCGTATCCGCTTTAAAAGATAGAGCGCTCGGTAACGTGCCTGGTGTAGTATATGGCCCGAAACAAGCACCGGTTTCAATTAGTGTGCCAAAAGTAGTACTCGAAAAAATGGTACGCGAAGCAGGAGAATCGACCGTAATTGTGCTTGAGGGCTTGCCAACAGCCGTTGAAGTTTTGATTCACGATGTTGCTTTTAGCCCAGAGCGAGGTGGTATTGAACACGTCGACTTTTACGCTATCGAAGCCGGAAAGGAACTCACAACCAATGTACCACTTGAATTTATCGGTGAAGCACCAGCGGTAAAGCTTGGTGGTTCACTCACAAAAGTTCTCCATGACATTGAAGTGACGTGTAAGCCAGCCGATTTGCCACAGCACATCGATGTTGATGTATCTGGACTCGTTGACTTTGAAGTACAGATTAAGGTGAAAGACTTGGTACTTCCGAAAGGGGTAACTGTCGAGACCGATCCTGAGGAAGTAGTAGCACTCGTCAGTGAAGCAGAAGAAGAGCCAGAAGAAGTAGCTGTAGTCGATATGGCAGCGGTTGTCGTGGCCAAGAAGGGTAAGGAGGAGGTTGCTGAATAAACTATAGGAGACCTATAAAAATACTGCACGTATGGATACCCATACGTGCAGTGTTTTTATAGTGGTATACTGTACCTGCTATGAAAGCGATACTATTTTTCGTACTTAGTTTTACTATGCTCTTTCCGCAGTTTGGGTATGCCGAAACTGACGCAGAAAGGCGGGCTCGGATTGAGGCTCAGCTACAAATAGTAGAACGCGAAATTCTTCAACAGAGACTGCTGGTTGAAGACAAGCAAAGTGAACGTCGCTCACTCGAACGTGACATTACTATTATTTCTGGTGAGATAAAAAAAGCCGAGCTCGGCGTACAAGCTCGCGAACTCGCGATTGATTCTCTCACTACCCAAATCGGCGACAAGGCAGAGGTGATTGAAGTCTTAAACGATAGACTGGTTAAGCAAAAGCAGTCACTAGCCAAAATTATGCGAGAGACACGTTCGGCCGATGACTTCACCTTGGTTGAGATACTCCTCAGTAACAAAAACTTCTCCGATTTCTTTTCCGAAGTAGATAGTTTTCATGCCGTGAAAGAGTCGCTCAATAATTCTCTTAGTGCGCTTCAGGAGATTCGGTCTGATGCACAATTTGAGAAGGAGTCGCTTGAGATAAAGCAACTGACTGAGGCTGAGATGAAAGTAATCCAAGAGTTGGAGCGCGAACGGATTGAAAAGCAAGAAGCGGAGAAGCAACGTATTTTACGTGTCACTAAAGGAGAGGAGCAGGCGTACCAGCAACTTCTGCAGACGCAAGAAAAATCAGCGGCGCAACTGCGAGCTCAGCTGTTTGATCTCCTCGGCGGTGGCGGCGCCATTCCGTTTCCCCAAGCAGTTACCCTGGCTCAAACTGCTGGCAGGCTAGCCGGTATTCCCCCAACACTGATTTTGTCAATTCTTGAGCAAGAGACTAATTACGGTTCGAACCTCGGCAGTTGTATATACAGTGAAATACGCGGTGGTAGACCTGTGATGCACCCTGAGCGCGACGCTCCAGTCTTTAAAGCGATTGGCACAGCGCTCGGTTTTGATACCAATCGTCAGCAAGTTTCCTGTCCGCTTATTCGCGGTGGCGTTCCGTATGGCTGGGGAGGGGCAATGGGGCCATCACAGTTTATACCAAGCACCTGGGCGATTTACGGCGGGTACACCAATTCAGGTAGTGGCTGGCAGTATAACGCGTCTTCTGATGCCATCCGTTCACTGATCGGTAAAAGCACTCCCGCCAATCCTTTCAATAACCAAGATGCCTTTCTCGCGACCGCTCTCTTGCTTCGTGACAACGGCGCCGCCTCAAGTCCACGCCTGGCAGCTCTTCGGTACTATGCCGGTTGGGGAGGAGCCAGTCGTCCGGAGAACCAGTTTTATGGGGATCAGGTGGTTAGTCGGATGCAGCGCTTAGAGAACGAAATCCGCATCCTGGGTCAATAATCAACACGTCTGCTTCGTTAAACAGCGGAAAAAGCGCCTCACTGAACGAAAAAGTTCACCTCGGCGCTTTTTCCTTGTTTGCCTTGCATACGAAGTCGATTATTGACCCAGGTACCTCGGGCAATAATTGCTTCAAATACTGCGTCATGGGTCCCACGGTGCTCAGTCACCGTATAGAAATACGTCTCCTGAACCCCGTTACCCATTCCTTGTCTTTGAAGCAATTCTTTACCCGAGGCTCTCCAGGCCAATAAAAATCGCCTCACTGAAGGATAGAGTTCACCTCGGCGATTTTTCCTTGTTTGCCTCGCATACGAAGTTGATTATTGACCCAGGTACCTCGGGCGTAAAAAGTCCAGGTAGTTAGATACTCTTGCCAAGTAAGGGTTTTCTGCTATAGTGGTGGCTTATGAAAAAAGATATTCATCCAAAAGGCTTCCGAGCGGTCATTTTCCACGATAACTCAAGTGGAACACGATTTCTCGTGGGTTCAACCGTAGAAGCAACTGACAAAGCGAAATGGACTGACGGTGTTGAATATCCGATTGCGTATGTAGACGTTTCAAGTGCTTCGCACCCATTCTATACCGGTCAAGAAAAGGTGATGGATACTGCTGGACGGGTAGAGCGTTTCAAGGCCCGAGCAGCGAAAAAGACCAAGAACTAGCCTATCTACTTTGTCGAGCTACGAAAAAATACCCTCCCTGGACCAACTCAAGTCCCGGTCGGGTATTTTTTCTTGCCCTCCTCGTATCTAGGCCACTTCATGTTCTTTTTTAAAACTACATACCGCTTGGCTTTTTTCCTGTTTTCGTCCTTCATCCTATTTCTGAGCTTTGCGCTTTTGTAGAGATACTTAAGAACACCTTTTGAAATTCTTGGTACCGTTGGTAAAAACGATGAATTTACAGTACAGTAGTTACCTACCTATGGATTTTCCACCCGACAAATTGCAAGAATATAAAGAACATCCTAAAACGCAATTTTTGGCGAGTCAGTTTGAGACGTACCATAAAAAGCTAGAAGAAGCACAAGCGCTCGCTCTCGACCCAGAAATGGCCGAGATGGCCAAGGAGGAGATTACCTCGCTTACCGCCGAACTCAAGGTCATGTTTGCTGAGATGGAACGCATCATTGAATCTTCTAAAGAAGAAGACGCGAAGCCGTATGGGGTAATCCTCGAAGTGCGCGCTGGCGTGGGTGGGGACGAAGCCGCGCTGTTTGCTGAAGAATTAGCTCAAATGTACCGACTTTTTTCAGAACGAAAAGGCTGGCAGGTGACCGTTTCAGACGAAGCTAGGTCGTCTTCAGGTGGGTACAAGGAAGGGGTGTTTGAAATAATTGGGGCTCCGGTCTATGACGCACTGCGGTTCGAAACCGGTGTGCACCGGGTGCAACGTATTCCGGTGACCGAAAAAGCGGGACGTATTCATACCTCAACCGCGTCGGTGGCTATTTTGCCCCTTCGCCGGAAGCCAACCATTGAGATAAACCAAAGCGATATCGATATGGAGTTTTCTCGCTCCGGGGGCGCTGGTGGGCAGAACGTCAACAAGGTTGAAACAGCCGTGCGTTTGATACACCGACCGACGGGTATCGATGTGCGTTGTCAGACCGGACGCTCTCAGCTTAAGAACCGCGAAATGGCCATGACCATGCTTATTGCGAAGCTGGAGTCGCTCCACGAAGAAGAAGAGGCTAAAAAGCACGCCAGTGTTCGTAAAAATCAGATTGGAACGGGTGACCGGTCAGAAAAAATCCGTACTTATAACTTTCCCCAGAATCGAATTACCGATCACCGGATTAAAGAGTCGTGGCACAATATCGAAGGTATCCTCGGGAGAGGCGAGCTCGACGTCGTGGTGGAGGCTATCGGGGTGGCGGAGACCGCTATTGCAGAGACCTAAGTAATGTGATAGCATCATCCACGTTGCGCTATCGCGCTTTTTCTTATATATGTCAACATTACAATCATCAACACCACTCATCAAACGTCTCTTCAATGCCGGCGCTCATTTTGGTTTTTCAAAGAGTCGCCGTCATCCTTCTGTTGCTAAGTATATCTTTACCAACAAAGAGGGAACCGACATTATCGACCTCGAACAGACATCAGCGCAAATTGAAGCAGTATCAGCATTGCTGTCTGAAGCGGGAGCACAAGGCAAGACCGTACTTTTTGTGAGTACCAAGCCTGAAGCCTCAGCGTATGTAACTGAAGTTGCAAAGCGGATTGAAATGCCGTACGTAACAAACCGGTGGATTGGTGGTATTTTGACAAACTACAGTGAGATTCGAAAAAGAATCGAACGCTACAAGGCACTCGTCCTTGAACGTGAATCAGGTGAAATGGAACGAAAGTATATCAAGAAAGAACGAGTGGTAATTGGTCGTGAAATAACCAAGCTTGAATTCAATTTTGGTGGCATTATTGCCATGGACCGAACACCACACTTTATGGTGGTAGTAGACCCTCGTCATGACTCTATCGCTGTGCAAGAAGCGCTCGACATGAAAGTACCAGTGATCGGTATCATGAGCTCTGACTGTGATGCAAAGAAAATTACCTACCCAATTGTAGTTAATGACGCACTGAAGGCCAGTATCATCCTCGCCCTTGAAGAACTTGCGACAGCGTACCAAGAAGGTCGCAAAAACTACACAGCGCCTGTTACGCAACGACCTCGACCAGTTCGAACTGAACACACTCGTCGTCCAAGGCCAGCTGACCGCCGCGCCTAAGCTAATCCAAGAGGGGAGTGAAGTCATATTATTTAGTTCTTAGATTTATTTTATGGAAATTACATCAGCACAGATTAAGGCCCTCCGTGATCAGACTGGTATTTCAGTAATGCAGTGTAAAAAAGCGCTTGAAGAAGCAGGTGGCGACATGGAGAAGGCGCTTATCATTTTGAAGAAAAAGCGTAGTGAAGCAGCGGACAAGAAAGCAGACCGAGTACTCGGAGCTGGTTCTATCGGTGCCTACGTGCACAACACAAACGAAGTAGCAGCACTCGTGCACCTCGGCTGTGAGACAGACTTCGTAGCAAAAAATGCGGAGTTCGTAGCGCTCGCTCGGGAGATTGCTATGCACGTAGCTGCACTCGCTCCTAAGTTTATTTCTCGCGACGAAGTAAGTGCTGAAAGTATTGAGAAAGCAAAGGAGGTCTTCGCGGGGGAGATTGTCGGTAAGCCAGCCGAAATGCAAGAAAAGATTATGGCTGGTAAGCTCAATTCATATTTCCAAGAGCAAATTCTCCTTGAGCAACCTTTCATCAAGAACCCTGAGACAACTATCGGTGAACTCGTAAATGGCGCAGTGCAAAAGTTTGGAGAAAACGTGACCATTGTGTCAGTCAGTCGCGTTTCAATTAAATAAAGTATGGCCAGCGCACTCATCTACTTTGGTGGGAGTGTCTTTCTTCTAACTACGCTCACGGTTCTTTTTAAGGTAGAGGATTCGTATGGGGACAGACTACTCCTCTCGGGTCTTCGTACGTGGCTTGATAGAAAAGTAATTCGCTTTAAAGCCAGCTTGGCTACGAGAAAAAAGCAAGGCACCTTTAACTATATTCGGCTTTCCTGGCACTACCTGATTCATACGCTCCTCAAGCGCATTAAATTGGTACTGCTAAGATTAGAGACGTGGTCAGATGGAGCATTGAAGCGTAACAAGGAAGTAGCTAAAGAAATACGAAAAGCGAGGACGCATTCTCATTTTGAAGAGATATCGGCCCATAAAGAAAAAGTAGCGCTTACTGAGGAAGAGCGGGCAGAACGGAAATCACACTAATCATACTGTTCAGGTTGCAATTTGAGCAGAAATTGTGATAATGGTGCGACTTGCATCCTTCCAGACCGTACCACTGGATATAATGATGGTACGAAACCAGAGAAGCATAGAATTTTCATTAGGAATAGAAAATTCTATGTATGAAAATCATTGTCGCTTCGCTCTGTGATTTGCACAATTGCCATCTTAAATGAGCAAGGGAACGTAGTGACCATTGTGAATGTATGTCCCGATTTTTTCTCCCCAGAGAAAATCGCTGGACAAAGCTCAGTCGGTAGAGGTGAAGAAAGTGTGGGACACTTTCGAACCACTTGTAACCTTTACAAGTGAGTCGATGAATGTACGATAGTGCAGGGAAATAGATTGCCATCTTAGCTCAGTCGGTAGAGCAACTCACTTGTAATGAGTAGGTCGTCAGTTCGAATCTGACAGATGGCTCCGATACGAGAGGTGTAGTACGAGTGAAGCGAGTAGGGAATGAAAAAAAGTACCAGAGGAACACTCGTGTTCTTCGGGTACTTTTTTGTCATTCCCGTCTGGTCGTAGACCAGACGTCCATACACCCGAGTGAGGCCATCCGTATGCTTTGCTTACAGATGGCAACATAATCGCACCACACATAGTACTTTTGGCACCTTTTTTTATACTGAGAAAGCGCTATACTAATGACTATATGGAGGAACCCCAATCGCTTTTGCCGTATGCTACCCGGTCTGACTTTAAAGTCGGTCGAGCCACTGAACTCACTGGTCGTGACCGTCGGCTGTATCGTTTACTAGAAATATTTCCGGGTGCTTTTTCGTGGATTACACTTATCGGTGTGTTGGCGCTTTCAAACTTTGCTCCGTTTGTGGCTGCCTACTTCATCATTGCGTTTGCTATCTACTGGGTTCTTAAGACGGCTTTTCTTTCGTACCACCTTCGCTATAACTGGCGACGCCTTCGGCATCACCTCTCACTCGATTGGGGAGTACTCATTGAACGATTTTCATTTGACCACATCCATCAGGTTGTGGTGTTGCCGTTTTATAAAGAACCAGAATCAATCATTGAGCAGACACTTACGTCGCTCGCGAACGTTAAGTACGATAAAAAAAATATCATCGTTGTCTTAGCAACGGAAGAACGAGCTGGATTACCGGCTGAAGAAATTGCGCGCAAGATGAAAGAGAAGTGGGGAGACACTTTCGGTGCGTTTCTTGTGACGACGCACCCAGCCAATGTGCCGGGAGAGATGGCGGGTAAAGGGTCAAACGCTACCTATGCTATCGAGCGAGCCCGGGTTGAGATTCTTGACCCGCACGGCATACGGTATAACCATACCCTGGTCTCTATCTTCGATATTGATACCGTACTCTACCCTGACTACTTTAACTGTTTGATTTGGCATTTTATGACGGCGAAGCGACCACTGAAGTCTTCGTTTCAACCTGTTCCGATTTTTAATAACAACATCTGGGAGGCGCCAGCGATTGCTCGCGTAGTAGCCATGTCTTCGACATTTTGGGAAATGGTACAGCAAGAGAGACCAGAGCGGATGGCGACGTTTTCTTCACACTCAGTTTCGTTTCAAGCCCTGTACGAAGTTGGGTATTGGCAAACCAATATGGTCAGTGAAGACTCACGAATTTTTTGGAATCTTTTTATAGCAAACGACGGGGAATACGACGTCGTGCCACTCTCGTATCCGGTTTCTATGGACGCCAATGCAGCGGGGACGCTCTGGGGAACGGTTAAGAATATTTATAGACAACATAGGCGGTGGACGTATGGCGTCGAGAACTTTGCCTATGTGATGTACCACTTTACTAAAAATTCAAAGATCTCACGCCGAAAAAGAATCATCATTGCCTTTCAGCAAGCGGAAGGGTACTGGGCACTGGTAACTAACCCAATTATGCTTTTCATCCTCGGCTGGGCCCCGATTTTTCTCGGTACCTACGAGTTTCACCAGACGGTGCTCAGCTATCAGCTGCCACTCATGGTCCGTGACCTCTTAATTATTGCGATGTTTGGTCTGGTGGTATCTTCTGTTATTTCTCTCACCATGCTTCCACCGCGTCCAAAGGACAAGAGTCGCCTTCGCTACGTGGTACTTGCGGTACAATGGATACTCGTGCCGGCTACCATGATTATTTTCAGCGCGATCCCTGGACTCGATGCTCAGACGAGACTAATGCTCGGAAAATACATGGGCTTCTGGGTCACTCCAAAGGCACGTAACTAACCACTATGTCTCCCACTCAACCTCAGCTAAAGCCTTTGTCACAATCGAGTCGTCGGTTAGTTTTTTTGTCGATGCTAGGTATGTTTACGGTCCTTGTACCACTTCTCGTGCTGTATGCAACTGGCTACCGTTTTAATTGGATGAGTTCAGAAACGAGTTTTCGTATTGTTGGCGGGATGTATATCACCAACTCTGCCGAAGAGACGGAAATTATCGTTAATGGTGAGCCGGTACAAAATATGCGTATCTTTCAGCAAGCAGCGTACATTCAAAACGTTCCAGCCGGACTGCATGAAGTGTATGTGGAAGGGGAGGGAGTACGGACATGGGTTAAAAACCTACCAGTCTTTGCCCAGCTGGTGACCGAAGCGCGAAGTTTTAATCTTCCGGTTATTCCGCAGGTTCGGGTTATAACCAACTGGGTTGACCCGCGAGTTTCGGCGGGGGTACTTTTTGAACCAGCCACCACGACACCATTTAGAGGTGCTACCACGACGAGTCTTCTTGTATCTACTACCAGTACCGCTACTAGTACGTACGCAGTAAACAGTGAGTATGTGTTCGTACGAAGTCTTTTTGCAACTCCGACTACTACAGCGACGAGTACTGCCACTCAGAAGCCAAGCGGAAATAACTCGCCTGTTCTTACCACACCGAGCACTACACCCATACTCGCCACTACCACCAAACGAACACAAGACGTTGTGTTGTATGAAAGTGAAGGAGAAGTATTTGCGCAGTGGGTGGGTGAAGATAGACGACGTCCATACTACTACTGTGTAAATTATCAAGATGCCACAACGACCGCTCAGCTCTATGGTGAACATGTGTTCGCTCAGCTCTATACACAACTCGCGAGTACGACCGATTTTGGCAATAGTGAACTTGAGAATCAAACACTCTGTAGAAGCACTATTCGGATTGACCGAAAATGGCAAGACGTAAAAATGTTTGACTTTGTGCCAGGTACAACTGACCTCGTCCTTATGCACCTGAGTGACGGGTTGTATGTTGTTGAGGTAGACGATCGGTCATGGCAAAATGTGCAACTGCTGTATCCTGGTACGGACATCGAGGTGGTGATTGATGGACAAACCATCTACGTCAAGCAAGATGAGTATTTCCTTCAGGTATATGCCGATATTAGTAGGTAGGTGTGTTTTAGTATGAAAATTCCAGCCGGGCATCAACATCCACTTTCCACGATGATTGCAGAAATCAATAGTATTTTTGCTGAAATAGGTTTTGTGTTTGCGGAGGGACCGGAAGCAGAGCTTGAAAAATACAACTTTGACCGTCTCAATGTGCCAAAAGATCATCCGTCGCGCGACATGCAGGACACGTTTTACTTTAAACCAACTGATGCGCAAGAGCCAATGGTACTTCGTACGCACACCAGTCCAGTGCAAGCTCGCTTTATGGAAACAAACAAACCGCCAATCAGAGTTATTGTCCCGGGGAAAGTATTTCGAAACGAAGCTACCGATGCCACGCACGAAGCCCAATTCCATCAGCTTGAAGGTTTGTATGTCGACCGGGGAGTTCACATGGGACACCTCAAGGGAACGATTGAATACTTCTTCTCAAAGTTTTTTGCTGGAGATGTCGAAGTACGGTTTAGACCAAGTTTTTTTCCGTTTGTTGAACCGGGGGTAGAGATAGACATGATGCTACGAGGAAGTGAAAGCAAACTGGCCAATCGTTGGATAGAAATTATGGGAGCTGGTATGGTCCATCCGCATGTACTTCGTGACGCGGGGATTGACCCTGAAGAATTTTCTGGTTTTGCGTTTGGGATGGGTATCGACCGGTTGGCTGTTATGAAGTATGGGATTGATGATATTCGAAATTTATATAGTGGTGATTTGCGCTTTGTTAGCCAGTTTTAATTGTACCTATGAAAATACTCCACAGCTGGCTTAAAGACTACATGGGTGACGCTACTCCTTCAGTTCAGGAAGTGGAGCGTATAATGACGTTCTCAGCTTTTGAGATAGACGGCATAGAGCCCGTTGGCGTCGCTGATGCTGTTATCGATATAAAGATTTTGCCGAACCGGTCGTCTGATTGTTTGTGTCACCGGGGGATTGCCAGGGAACTCTCCACACTCACCGGGACACCGCTTAGTCATGATCCTTTTTCACTCACTCCAATCATGCCGGAAACAGACCGCCTAGTCATATCAATCGAAAATGGTGAGTATTGTCGACACTTTGACTTAGCACTAGTTACCGGCATCACTGTTGGACCGTCCCCAGAGTGGCTGGCTTCAAGGCTCGAAGCGCTCGGGCAACGTTCAATAAACAATATTGTTGACGCGACGAACTACGTCATGTTTGCTCTCGGGCAACCTCTCCATGCCTATGACGCCGATAAGTTTAAGAAAGATGAAAATAATGCGTGGCATTTTGGTGTCAGGATGGCAAAAGTGGGGGAGGCGATTGATACCCTCGGCGGAGTGCGCTATGAACTTGATCCCAGTATTCAACTAATCGTGAATGGGGCTGACGATTCTCCGGCCGGTATTGCAGGCATTAAGGGTGGTCAGTACGCGATTGTTGATGCTGAGACCAAAAACATCATTCTCGAAGCCGGGAACTTTGACCCAGTAGTAACCAGAAAAGCGTCGCAAAAGCTGAAGCTTTCAACTGACGCTTCAAAACGATTTGAAAACAACGTCGCTTCAAAAGTTGTTCCGTATGCCTTAACCGAAGTAGTAGCGTTGATTATAAAAATTGCCGGTGGAAATGTAGAAGGCTTTGCACACGCTCGGCCAAAGACTATGGAAAACACGGCGGTTACAATTAAGAAACGAAATGCTGAGGCTTTGCTCGGAATTAGTCTGCAGACTGAAACCATCGAGGGGATATTTACTGGACTCGGTTTTGGCTATGCTAAAAAAGACGATGGCGTCTTTGAAGTAACCGCTCCGTTTGAACGGACTGACATTTTAATTGAAGAGGATGTGATTGAAGAGATTGGTCGTATTATTGGCTACGACAAAGTTACCTCGGTGATGCCAGAAACGGTACCGCTTACGCATATTAACGTACGACATTACTATAGTGAAAAAGTGCGAGCCTGTCTTCTTCAGCTTGGTTTTTCGGAAGTAATAACTTCTTCGTTTCGGGCGAAGGATGAGGTACAACTGCAAAACGCTCTAGCCAGTGATAAGTCGTACCTACGCTCCACATTAGCCACGAACCTCCTTGAAGTCCTGGCAAAGAACACACCGTTTACTGACCTGCTGGGAATGCCTGATACCCGCATCTTTGAAATTGGGACGGTTTTTTCTAAAACTGATGCTGGTGTCGTGGAGCATGTCGCCCTCGCTTTTGGAGTGCGGACTAAGGTAGCGGGGTACACGCCTAAGGATGATGCTCTTTTGGCCTCAGTGGTCACTGAAGTCGCTACGTGTTTGGGTGTACCACTTCATGAAACTATCACGCAAGGTGTCGCTGAGGTGCAGTTTACAAATCTCTATTTGTCATTACCGCTTCCTCTGGCCTACGAGGCTGTTTCAAAAGCACTGCCTATTTCGTACGTGCCGTTTTCAGTCTACCCAGCGATGAGTCGTGACATTGCTTTGTGGGTGCCGGAAGGCACGAGCGCAGAAGCAATCGAGTCTATCCTCAATCCTTCAGCCGGACCTCTCCGAGTACGTACGACGTTGTTTGACGAGTTTACCAAAGACGGTCGGACTTCTTTTGCCTTTAGACTCGTTTTCCAAGCTGGCGAGCGCACGCTCACTGACGGAGAAGTAAACACTGTGATGGAGACGGTCTACGAAGCGGTTTCCAAAAAAGGTTGGGAAGTACGCTAAAAATAGTTGGCACGGACTTGCCGGCTTGAATGGTACAAGGGGCAGTTCTTCGTCGTCGTTGTCCGTACTGTTGTTTCCCTAAATCCCTACCAAGTACCGGCTCAAAGCGCAAGCAGGGTGGGGTAAAATATGCTATACTAGAGCCATAATAGTTACGAGTAGCCCTGATTTCAGTATGCCAGAAAAAAAGAGTGCCAAAGACGAAAAAAAGAAAGCTGGAGCGTATGATGCGTCTTCTATTTCAGTGCTGGAAGGGCTTGAACCGGTGCGCAAGCGTCCTGGGATGTACATTGGTACGACTGGACCAGACGGACTCCATCACCTTATTTGGGAGATTTTTGATAACTCACGCGACGAAGCGATGGGTGGTTTTGCCAATCGCGTCGAGGTAGCACTCTTACCAAACAACTATGTACGAGTGGTAGATAACGGTCGCGGTATTCCTGTTGATATACATAAACACACCAAAGTCTCGGCACTTGAAACTATCATGACAACCCTTCATGCCGGCGGTAAGTTCGGTGAGGGTGGTGGGTACAAGGTGTCAGGTGGTCTTCATGGAGTAGGGGCGTCAGTCGTAAACGCACTTTCGACGCACCTGCGGGTTGATGTCCACAAAGATGGTGGACAGCATATGCAAGAGTACAACATCGGAAAAGCCAAAGCGCGCGTGAAGAAGCTCGGCAGTACTAAGTTCAACGGTACAATAGTTGCGTTTCAAGCCGACCCAATTATTTTTACTGAAATTAAGTACGACTGGAAGCGAATAGTAACGCACTTGCGTCAGCAAGCCTACTTGGTAAAAGCAATGCGCCTGACGGTCATTGATGCTCGTGAGAGCACCGACAAACTCGATGTGGCGACACTAAGCGATACCGTGTACCTCTCGGATACAGCCCTTGAAGCTCCGACGCAAACGTTTTACTTTGAAGGGGGACTTAAGTCACTGGTCGCCTTTAACAACCAGTACCAAAAGCCGGTTCATAAAAATATTTTCTACATTGAAAAGAACGACGTTGATAGCGCCGTACTTTCGGTTGAAGTAGCACTCCAGTATGTTGATGATATTACCGCCCGCATCTCGGCCTTTGCGAACAATATCTATAACCCTGAGCACGGTACACATATCACCGGCTTTAAGACGGCGCTCACGCGTACCTTAAACAACTACGCCAAGAAAAATAATTTCTTCTCGGTAAAAGATAAAGATGCTGGTTTCACCGGAGACGATGTGCTCGAGGGGATTACCGCGGTGGTGTCGGTGAAGATGCCGGAGATTCAGTTTGAGGGGCAGACCAAAGGAAAACTTGGTTCAGTCGAAGCCAGAGGCGCCGTAGAGTCAGTCTTCGGTGAAGCGTTTGCAGCGTACTTAGAAGAAAACCCTGATGATGCTAAAGCCATTATCAACAAGGTGATTATTGCGGTAAAGGCCCGTAAGGCTGCGAAAGCTGCTAAAGACAGTGTGCTTCGGAAGGGTGCACTTGAGGGTATGTCGCTTCCTGGTAAGTTGGCTGACTGTCAGACTAAGAGTGCGGAACTCTCCGAACTCTTTATTGTGGAAGGGGACTCAGCGGGCGGTTCGGCTAAGATGGGACGCGATAGAAAGACGCAGGCGATTTTACCACTTCGAGGAAAAATCCTCAACGTCGAACGAGCACGTATTGATAAGATGCTTGCTTCTGAGCAGATTAAAAACCTAGTGATTGCTCTTGGTACCGCCATCGGTGACGTGTTTGATATTGAGAAGCTACGTTATCACAAAGTAATTATTGCGACCGACGCGGACGTCGACGGCGCGCACATTCGGACACTGCTTTTGACCCTGTTCTTCCGATACTTCAGACCACTGATTGATGCTGGTTTTATCTATATCGC
This sequence comes from Minisyncoccia bacterium, assembly GCA_041742075.1. GTDB lineage: Bacteria > Patescibacteriota > Minisyncoccia > Phycocordibacterales > UBA918 > OLB19. The sequence goes on along the minus strand of JBGSJJ010000015.1, from coordinate 34,273 downwards.
ACAACCACCGCTCTATAAGATTCAACGAGGTAAGGAAATGCACTACGCCTTTGATGATGCTGAAAAGTTCAAGATACTAAAAGAGATGGGTGTTGAAGAAGAGGTTGAAGACGCCGGTGAAGAAGGAGAGGAGGAGGGAGAAGAGGAGGAAGCTACAACTGCTAAAAAAGCTGGTAAGGTACGGATTCAGCGGTACAAGGGTCTCGGTGAAATGAATGCCGATGAGCTTTGGGAGACTACGATGAATCCAGCGAATCGGATTTTGAAGCAAGTGACGATTGATGACGCGGCAAATGCTGATCGGGTATTCGATATTTTGATGGGGACTGATGTGGCGAGTCGGAAGTCGTTTATTCAATCGAACGCTCACACCGCCAACTTGGATATTTAAAATTTTGCGAATTACTTCGTTGTGCTGCAGTCGTGCGAAGCTCATCGTACATCAAGTACGCTTCGCTTCACACGCTTTGCACGCCTCGTACTTCATCAAAATTTTGAAATATCCACCTGTGACAAATAACGTAAATTTTTGAATACGCCTCAGATTATTTTCTTACCACATCTTGCATTTCATCTAATTTAATATGCCGAGAGAGACTACTTGTTTACATTTTTTCAATTCCTTCGTTTCTCTTCCAAAAAATGAAACTTAGATAAATAGACGAGTCATTTTTATATAGCGATTAATCGCTATATAAAATAAGAGCCCGCGAGTGTCGCGGGCTCCAGATTGAGGCTCTCGTCCTGTACTTCTCAGCCCTGGGGCTGAAGGGTGATCAAGACGATTTCACCTTCGAGGTCGACCGGGTAGGTCGGTCCCGGATAGTCCTCGCCGACCATTTGCTGGCGGCAGAACGCGGTGGCATGTTCGTTTGCCGGGATCAGTACCTCGGCGAGGGCGACCGGTTGCTTGGGCTGAATACCGAAGGCCTGGTCTGCCGGACGGACGTCGACGTAGGCGAGTGCGACTTTGTTCCCAGCGCGGCGTGGGGTAACGACGCTCCCGCTTTCCGTTGCGAACAACGGAAAGTCCAGCTGATTGCAGTACGAGGGGATCTTGGTCATGGTGGCCTCTTGATTTGAGGGACAGGGTATCAGTAGTATTATAGTATAAATAAGTGAATTGTCAACATACCTGAGGTAGAAATAAAACACCCGCCCCGAGGCCAAAGGCCTCGGGGCGGGTGTTTTTGTAGAGCCGTCTTACTAGTCTCTGGAGTAATTTAGTTAACGATGGTTACTGCCCAAGTGAAGGAGTCGTTTCGAGCGTTAACGTCTTGCTTGGTTTCAAGCTCGACGCCAAACTTTTCAGTGCCAGTTTCTGAGATGCCATCAAAACCAATGGTGATGAGAGCACGCTCCTGTGGCTTAAGTGGCTTTTGGACACCTGAAGTGTATTCAATTCCAGAAGGAAGAAGTGCTTCATAGGTCCAACTGTTACTGGTTTTGGTACCAATGTTTTTTACCTCAAACTGAATACCCCCTGTTTCGTCAGTCTCAATGTTTGACTGAGGGCTAAATACTTTACCGTTCATGGTACCGACCGCTTTGTAGGTAACCTGAAGGTCGATGTTGCCATTTGGGTTAGAGACAGGAGTGGTGTACGTCACTTCTTCTACGTATTGGTATTGAGGTGGCTTTGGAGTAGTCGGCTTTGTTACAACTGGAGGTTTTGGGGTGGTGGTAGTTTCCTCTACTACTTCAGCTTCTGGTTCAGCCACTACTTCCTCTTCCGTTTCCTCAATTACTTCTGGAGTAACTGGTGTTTCCTCAGTGTCCGGAGTACCTTCTGCCACGGTTGGCATGCTGGCATTCACGATGGTCACCATACCTTGCACTGAAATAGCATCTTTGTCGGTATTGTCTGGAGTAAAGGTGAGAGCATAGGCAACGTCAGTAAAGCGATTCTTTTCTGAAGCGACGCGGACGTCAAGTGAGTCCATCTCACTAATGTCAAACACGGTATCGCAACTAATCGCTACAATTGAGCCAGCCTCGTTACGAACTTCAACCGACACACCGTCAGTACACGTATACATAAACGTATACGTACCTGGAATGGTCATTTTTTCAAAGGTGATGGTAAAAGCCTCACCAGCATTGATCACACTCTTCTCAGTTGCCACACTAAGCTTCTCGTCCTCGTCGTAGTTGTAGACACTGTCTGCAATTGACGCGAGTGAAGAAAAGGCATTTGGTACAAAGGCAACAATTTTGACTGAGAGCCAGACCATGAGAACAATGATGGCAATGAAACCAACAATCGCAAACACTTTTGTGAGGGCGGTTTTCTTTTCTTCCGGTACCTCAACCACAACTTGTTCGTTTTCGTTCATAAATAAAATTTGTAATTACTAAATTGATTGGGGCAGTAAGACGTACCTACGTTCAGAAATGCTTGTAGGAATGACACCCAAGTCGCCGAAGCGAGTTTGGGTGATAGAACTACAAAGAGGAGAACGTGCAAGCGCGAGAAGCGCTCTGAGTACCCTTTTATAATAGCATATTGTAGAAAATTGTCAAGTAATCACTGCAGAAAATGACATTTGTCTTTAGTGGACAAGGGGCTTGGCTTGCGCTACGGTAGTAGGCAGGATTTACTCAGAATACCCAAATGACAAAGATAAAAGCACTATCTACTTGACATTTATTAGAAATAGTGTATTATACAGCAACTTATGAAGACACCTACTACCTTTAACGAGCTATACGCTCAATTTAAACTGCGAAAAATACCCTTTTTTGTAGTCTTTTTTGTGGTAGTTACCGTTACCTATGGCATCTTCTACGCGCTTGATTTCTACCCAGAACCAGTCGTGACTGAGGCGGTAGAAGAGACCGTCCTTGAAGAAATGGCTGAAATTGTTGGAGAAGAACCTGAAATCGTCATGGTAGACTCTCCGAAACCCAATAAAATCATCTTTGATAGCCTTAACAACAAAGAGGTGGTGGTTTTAAACCCCGAGTCACGAGAGATTGCTGAACTCGATAAGGCTCTACTTGAGGGAGTGGTTCGCCATCCAGACTCAGCCGATTTTCAAGAACCTGGAAATATCTTTATTTTAGGTCATTCTAGCTACCTACCGAACGTTCTGAATCGCAACTTCCAGGCCTTTAATGGAATCCAAAACCTAAAATGGGGTGATCGGATTCGCTTGCAGTCAGACGACACTGAGTATACCTACCGAGTCGAAAAGGTGTATGAAGCGTCGGCTGAGGAGGTGGTAGTGCCGTTTACACCGGGTGAAGCACGGCTTACCTTGGCCACCTGCAATAGTTTTGGCTCTAAAGATGACCGCTTTATGGTGGAGGCAATTTTAATTGGTTCAAGTCCACTCTAGTTTGATAGGAAGTCAGGGGAAAACTTGACAAAACCAAATAAATTTGCTATGATACTTGTATAGAGTGGTCTTACTTTAAGACTCGTTCCTCCTAGGCAAAGTGCCAAAAACGCTCATCGAAAACTGACTATGATCTAAAGATTCGTCATCTTTATGGCTTTTCATATTCTCGCGTACAAGGGACGTACTAAACGTCTAGGGTGTAGGTGAGAGTATTTAGAAGTACGTAAAATATTAATAACCTTTACAAAATATTATGAACAACATTACTCGAATTTACAGCATCGCTTTCGCCCTCTTTTTTGTGGTAGCAACAGTAAACTCTGTTGCAGTACCAGCAGTAGAGGCTTGGAGTTGCAAGGGTCTTACCGCTACACCAAGCGAAGTTTTTGCTGGTGAAGAGGTAAAGCTTGTGTGGAATGCACCATACTCAGACATTTCATATGTCACTATCGATAAGATTCCTAACAAGCAATTTGCTCGTGATGGTTTTGCAATCGTAAAGCCTACTGAAACGACTACCTATACTGCTCACATGCACAAGGAAGGTCGTCACGACACACTTACGTGTTCAACTAAGGTAACGGTAAAAGTGCCACCAGTTGTGCATGCACCTGAATGTACACTTGAAGTTGACAAGACTTCAGTACCAGAAGGAGGTGGTCCAGTTGTCCTTACCTGGACAACTAAGAATGCAGACACTGCATCTTTCAACAATGCGATTGGTAACGTTGCTCTAAATAACAATCGTACAGAGACTGTTACGCAACCAACTAACTTTATTTTGACAGCGACTGGTCCTGGCGGAACAGTTCAGTGTACTAAATCAGTAGTTGTTACGAAGAAACCAGAAGAACCTACACCTGACCATTGTCCGTTTGCCCCACAGGCTGGACGAACAATTATTGACTTCACGTCTGACGATCGCAAAATCCGAAGTGATAAGAGTCAAGGTGAAAGTGTAACTTCAGAAAAGTCAGTTGCGCTACCAGTCGGAAACTACAAAGTAACTCTAGGAAGTTGGGACGGGTACAACGACCGTGTCAATGTTTCTCAGCCAAACGAACAGTGGAAGCTCGTTCTAAAGAACGGAGCAACCACAGTAGCAACTTCTAACGCTTCAGCTGACCTTGCTGACAACGTACGTGAAGCTTCAGTACAAACTCAAGTCAATGATTCATTGTCAGTATCGCAAGTGATTACTACAGCTATTGGTGTACACGCTGTCTATCCAGACACATCTTCACCAAATAGTCTTAAGCCACTTTGTGCCGCACTTGATGAAATTATCGAAGAAGAAGTACCTGAACCAGAATGTACGCTTGATGGTACACCAGATGAGCTTCCAGTTGGTGGTGGTGATGTAGCGCTTGCTTGGACTACCAAGAACGCTGATACCGTTACTATAAATGAAGGAGTTGGTGCAGTAGACAAGAATGGTTCAAAGACTGTAAATACTACTTCTACAAAGACCTACACCCTAACAGCAGTTGGCGAAGGCGGAACTGTATCTTGTTCAACTAAGGTAACAGTACCAAACACACCAGAACCACTTACTTGTAGTGACGTAACCTTTACTACTTCTGACAGTTCAGTTCGTGAAGGTGACAGTGTCACGCTCGCTTGGACCTATAATGACCGAGTAACCAGCGCATCTATCGACCAAGGTATTGGTGCTGTAGCAAACAATGGAAACCGGGTGGTACAAGTTAATGACGACATTACCTACAACCTTACTATTAAGAACGCTACCTCAGAACGAAGTTGTCCAGTTTCAATTCAAGCTGAAGACGGTGGCGGAGGTGGCGGAGGAGGTTCTTCTTCACCGAAGTGTGAGCTCAAGATTTCTGACAAGTCTATCAAAGCTGGTGAATCAGTGAAGATTACTTGGGAAACATCAAGGGCAACTCGAGTGACTCTCGTAGATAGTTTCAAGAAAGAACTTCTTGATACAAACGAATACAAGAGTAGTGAACGAAGTGACTACTATGACGGAAGTATTACCGTAAAGCCAACCAAGGACACTACCTACACACTCGTTGCCAGTAAAGGAAGTCGAGAACGAACTTGTAAAGTTTCAGTAGATGTCGCTAAATCAGCTGTAACAGTAACTGAAGAGCGAAATCAACCACTGGTAGCTGGTATTGCGCTTACGCAAGTGCCATACACAGGTTTTGAAGCTGGACCAACCCTTACATTTATCTTCTACGCACTTCTCGCACTTTGGTCTGCCTTTGTTGCCTACCTACTAGTGATTCGTCGCGACACGTTTGCTGGAGTAAGTCTTCCAGGGGCGTTCCCAGCTCGAAGTTACACTGACGCTAGTACAGTAACTGACATTAGTGCAGAACTCCCAACTTCAGCTATCCTCTTTGCACAAGCAACAGCAGCACCAGTAAAGAACGTAGTACCAGAAAATCTCCCAGTAGCAGAATCTGCTACTCCAGCGGTGATTGGGTACCAAGCTGCCTACACTCAGGCCCTTACAGAAGAAGAAAATGAAATGTCTGAACTCGAAAACCGAGCGCACGCACAAAAGGCTCTTCTTTCAAGTGACGCTATGCGATACCTCATGCACACAGAAAACTCACTAGAGAAGCGTGCACAAAAGCTTGATGGTGTAGTACGAGTAGCGAAAGTTACTTTCCCAACTGAAGATGGTTGGATCGTACTCAACCTCTCTCGAATGGAAGCCCTTCTTGGCGACCTAAACGAAGGAGAATCTGTAGCTGTTGAGACAGACGTAACCCCAACCACGAGTGGTTCACTCGCTGAAGCACTGGTAACAGGAAACGTGGTTGCAGCCTTCGCGATGATCTCTAACCGACCAATGGTAGCGCTCGCTGATGCAGCATCTGACCTTGATGCCGTATATCGCTCACGAAAAGGTGAACGAGTAGCTGTCTCAGAAATGCTTGAAGCAGAATCTGCAAAGATTACTTCAGTACAACTTGAGAAGGCGATAGTAGCGCTTACTTCAGCTATCGACGGTACCTATACCGACGAAGCAGAGGCGGTGAAGATGGCGATAATGAAGGCCGTAAAAGAATTAGCCTAAAGCTTGTTAAAATCTTCCTCTACGTCGTTGTACTTCGGTAAAATGGTTCTCATCGTATATTGAATACGACTCGTACCATTTTCCTCGTACGTCTCGTAGCGGAAAATTTTCCTACGCTTGTGATTAAGGCATAAAAGTTGCACTTCTGACTTGGCTACGCTAAGCACGAAAAATCCCAGACATACTGTCTGGGATTTTTCGTGCTAACATATTTATATGCAAAACACGCGGTACGCAATTTTAGGACTGATAAGTTTACTCGTAGTAATACTCGTCAGTGGAGGGTTATTTATTACTGAGCAAAGCCAAAACAAGAATACGTTAGTAACGACGTATGACCAGAATATCCGCTTATTGAATGAGCAGATTAGCTTATTAGAAGAACGACTTTCTAAAGTGATGGAGCCTTCAGGTACAAACAGTGATGACTCGTATAAGAGTGGTAATTACCGTGAGCTAGAATGGGGCAACGTTATCGGCTCGCGTTCTTTTTCTAGGCAAGGTAAAACGGGTTTTGTGCATCAGGTGTGTGGTTGGGGTTATTATGTGAGTGAGAATGATGTTTGTTTGGGTAAGGGTGCGTACGTACTTGAGTGGAATAACGAGCTACTCATTATTGAGGAATTTGATACTGATACATTTGAGAAAGCCTTTGTTTTAGAAGCTGTTGGTTTTAATGAAGGAAATTTCACACACGCAACTTCAACTAACAGCTCCCAGTCACTACTACATATTCTCACTAATGATAGAAGGTGTACTCCACCTGATGGTATGTGTTGGGATTACACGTACATAACCCATGTAATCGATGTAAGTTCAAGCGCAATCATTAAAATACCTCTAAAGCCTGATTTTGAAACAACTGTCGCTAACTACGGATTTGACGATATGACATGGAATGCGTCTGGAACCAAAGCGATAATTACCACGCTCAATTGCGGTGAAGGTTGTCCAAACGGAATGTTGCATGGCTTTGATGTAACAACGGGGAGAACCCAAGTGTTACTTTCTGAAAGTGACCTCAATGAAAGTCCTGAGCGATATGATATGGCAATGGAATTCAGAAAAGCACTTCAGGATGCCGGTATCGTGTGGAAAGATAACAGTACGGTTGTTTTGCCGAATGGCAAGGAGCTCGCATTCTAGATTTGTCGAGGGTGCGAAAATTGCGACACCACAAATGTTTTGACGTAGTGGTGTATGCACATAACTTAGACAGCAAAACCTTTCATTCGAATGAAAGGTTTTGCTTTACGACAGAGGGTATGAGTATGAAGTAATTTCTACTTCTTCACCTCAATTTCAGTGAGGAGATGATTGCCGAGCGCGTGTAGGTCAATTTGCCTAGATTCACCATCACGACTTTCAAGGGTCACATTCTTTGCTTCCACTTCCTTGTCACCGATGACGACGAAGTAGGGAAGTTTGGCTTGCTTGGCAGTCCGAATCTTTTTGCCCATCGAGTCATTGTCGCCGTAGTAGTCAGCTCGAATGCCGATAGCCCGGAGTGCCTGGTGTACTTGCGTGGCGTAGGCATCGTGAACTTCAGATACCGGGATGATGGCTACCTGAACTGGAGCGAGCCAAAGCGGGAAGTTGCCACCAAGGTGCTCAATCAAGACTGCGGTAAAGCGTTCGATAGACCCCATAATAGCGCAGTGCATCATCACGATACGCTCTTTCTCACCTTTTTCATTGATGCAGGTAAGGTCAAAGCGTTCTGGGAGGTTCATATCAAGCTGAATGGTCGCCACTTGGTGCTCACGACCAATGGAGTCTTTGGCCATGAAGTCGAGCTTCGGTCCGTACATAGCGGCTTCGCCTGGTGCTTCAAAGTAATCTGCTTTACGCTCTATCGCTATGTCTCTAAGGGCATTCTCAGCATTCTCCCAAATCTCTTTCGTGCCAAGGTACTTTTCCATCTCTGTCGGTTCGTGGAAAGATAGACGCACGCGAAGATTGAAACCGAAGGTTCCATAGAAGGTGTCGATGATGTCCCAAACGCGGAAGAACTCTTCCTTAATCTGAGAGTGGCGGCAAAATACGTGTGAGTCGTCTTGGGTGATGGAAAGTACCCGGGTAAGTCCACCCAGCTCGCCTGATTGCTCATCGCGGTAGACCATAGTGGTCTCAGCGTAGCGAGCCGGCATGTCACGGTAGCTGTGTGGTTGACGGTCAAAAATCTGCGTGTGGTGCGGACAGTTCATTGGCTTAAGAGCGTATTCTTTACCTTCGCGAGTGGTGATACGGAACAACTCATCGGCAAATTTTTCCCAGTGACCGGACGTGACATACAGGTCTTTCTTGGTGATGTGGGGAATGGTTACTCGTTGGTAGCCATGCTTTTCGCGGAGTTTCCAGATGAACGTATCGAGTTCGTGACGGATGACGGTGCCTTTTGGAGTCCAGAGCGGTAGACCAGAACCGACAAGTTCTGAAAAGGTGAAGAGGTCGTGTTCTTTCCCAAGTTTTCGATGGTCGCGTTTTTTAGCTTCGGCCAATTGTGTTTCGTAGGCTTCAAGTCCATCTTTGTCAGCAAATGCGAGTCCGTAGATACGCACGAGCATTGGATTTTTCTCATCGCCTCGCCAGTAGGCACCAGCAACTTTATCCAGCTTGAAACTATCAGCGCTGATTTCATTCGCTGGGCTCGCGCTGTGTCCACCACGACAGAGGTCGGTAAACTCAGTTTTGCCAGACCCAACGGTATATAGTGTTATAGTCTCACCTTTCTCTGCCAATTCTTCAATCAGTTCTAGTTTGAACTGATTCCCCACAAAAACCGCTCGGGCTTCGTCTGGGCTGACTTCCCGGTGGGAGAACTCTGTCCATGAACTCAGCATTTTGCGCATAGTGGTCTGAAGGACTTTGAGGTCGGCATCACTTGGGCTCGCGCCACCACTGAAGTCAAAGTCATAGTAAAAACCCGTCTCGATAGCCGGACCGATAGTGGGCTTGGCGTGCGGAAAGTTTACCAACACAGCTTTCGCAAGCAGGTGGGCGAGGGTGTGTCGAGTCTTTTCTAATTGTTCTGGCATAGGTGAGTAATTAAAACTAATAACTGAAAAATCGTCCGAGTGAATACACGAAAGTTCGTGTGCTCACTCGGACGATTTTTAAGTACCGAAAGGGTACTTGTAACCGCGGTTCCACCGAGTTTCTGACAAGTGTTTTCTCGTCAGCACTTAAGGGTCAGATTAGACTAATATCGTAGGTTGTCTCTACCTATCATTGATGATAGGTAGAGACTGTATACCTCCTCGGTTGGTAGCCGAAGCAATCTCTGAATGTGTATACATACTAGCGTGCCAAGGTAGATTGTCAACAAAAGAAATCGCGCCGACCCCTTGGGGGTCGGCGCGGGTATTGTCATGGGCGAAATTGGGGGTATCCGTGGTGCTTGAGAACTTGGTTAAGGCAGGTCAACGACTTTCTACTGAAGTTCGGCTGCATGAGCAGTGATCGCTCAGTAACTCGATTGACGAATTCATCTACGGTACAGTAGCGGATGTCCGGGAAGTCGTTGTACGTGTCTCCAGCGGTGTTACGTAGTACGTTCCTAATTCTGATTAAATTAATCTTTGCCGGCACACCGGCTGCTTCAAAGTTTTCTTCAGAAAGAAAGTCCATAAGAAGAATGTTGTTGTCGGTACTCTCAATGGTGGCTTGGGTGGAAAGACCATCTCCGGCGCAGACAATTGAGACTGTGACAGTTACCCCCGCAGAGGGGAGAGATTGTTCATTTGCCCATGTTCGAACCAGCAATTCTAGCGACTTGATGTCCATGTAAGTCTCCTTCAGGTGAACAGTGTACGTGTATTCGATTTATATTATGCATTTAAAATAGATTATGTCAAAAATTGCACCGACCCAAGAGAGAAGGTCGGTGCATAGATAAGATTAGGTGACTTCTACCAATCGTGGACGTTTCTTGAGTTGCTTTCTAAGACGGTAGTATTCTTGAAAAGCTTCATGTATTCTCGTTCGGTAAGGTCCTTTCGGGAGGAGTTCAGTCCAATGGATTTGGAGATTTGGTAATGAAGTAAGTTGTACCAAACCAGTGTTCGGCTGGCTGAGTCTAATACTGAACTCAAAGTGTTCTGAGTCACCTGAGATTTCAGGTGCAATTGGGCTGGTGGCTACCAGAGTAAACTTAGTCCTTGACCAGGCTGTTTCAACCCGGTCGCGGATGAAGTCATCCAACCAGAGTCGCATCTGATTGTTTAAAGTGCACTCTTCACTCCTGAATGAGACTGAAGCCATAATAGGGGAATGAACTTTAGAACACATAATGAAATATAACCAAGACAAAGGGCCAGCTTGGGGCTTGAACGCTACTTGGTGAGTATCGTGAGTGCGTGTTACTGAAAGATCAACAAGTGCTTGTTTTTTTGAATCAGATGGTAGGTGTATGTCACCTAATTCCAGAAACACTGGAGTACCACCCCAAGCCAAGATAAGTCTATGGGCATGAAGCATGGTTCATTTTCCACTAGTTCTTGATTTCCTAATGTCACTTTATGTCTTTAGGCTTGTGGTGTCAACCAGTGGTGCTAAGCTCGCTTGCGCTGGAGCCAGTGACTTCACTTTCTCAAGGGCAATGCTCGGTTCGTCGTTTCGGATAGTGAGTTTTCCTTTGACGGCGATACATTGGCCAGGCATAAGTAGTTCACGACTAGCCCTGTAGACTTCTGGGAAGGCAACCATCTCAATGGCGTCAGTTTCGTTGGTGAGAAGCACAAAAGCCATCTTGTCGCCTTTTTTCGTCAGGAGTTCGCGGACAGTTTCTACCATACCAGCAGTCACCACTGGAATACCATTTCGCATGTCCTCCTTAATAGCCTTGATTGAAGCACGGGCTTTGAGTTCAGCTTCGTACTGCTGGAGCGGGTGTCCAGACACGTAGACGCCGAGGAGTTCTTTTTCCCAGAGTAGCTTTTGCTCAGTGGTGGCTGGGTCAGCGGGAGCGAGCGTAAGGGCGTGGATACCTTCACTACTTGAGCCGAAGAGGGAGGTTTGGTTAGCTTCTTTACCAGCACTACTTTCTTTACTCCAGGCCAGAATTGATTCTAAGTTTTGCTGGAGCAGTCCGCGTTCGTTAAAACGATCAAGCGCTCCCACCATAATCAGTGCTTCGAGGGATTTCTTGTTGAGGTTTTTGTCTTGCACGCGGGTGAGGAGGTCAGACAGTGATTCAAACGGACCATTCGCTTTACGCTCTGTAATGATGGCGTGGGCAATCCCTTCACCGAAGTTTTTGATAGTCGTGAGACCAAAACGGATCCGCGCTGGCGTGTCACCACTTGCTGGTACTACCGAAAATGGCGCGAAGGATTCATTGATGTCTGGCGGCAGTACTTCAATACCCATGCGTTCACACTCGTGGATGATTTCGGCTATCTTTTCAGTATCACCAGAGTCAGCGGTGAGTACCGCGGACATGTACTCAACCGGGAAGTTAGCCTTCATGTACGCTGTTTGGTACGCAACCCGCCCGTAACTGGCGGCGTGCGCTTTGTTAAACCCATAGGCCGCAAACGGTTCAATCAGTTTCCAGATTTTTTCTCCAAGCGCTGGTGTGAGCTTTCCAAAATCGCGGAAGCCGTTTATGAGCTTGTCTTTTTCGGCGGCCATGACCTCGGGAATTTTCTTTCCCATCGCTTTTCGTAAAATGTCTGCCTCTAGCCAACTGTACCCAGCGAGCAAGCGAGCAATGGTCATAACGTCGTCTTGGTAGGTAATCACCCCGTACGAACGGTCGAGGATGGTTTCCATGCGAGGATCGAGATACGTCACAAGTGACGGATTATTTTTGCGTTCAATATACTGAGGGATAGATTCCATTGGTCCGGGACGATACAAGGCGACCATCGCGTTTATGTCGTGAATCGAAGATGGTTTGAGTTGTTTTAAAAACGACGTCATGCCTGAACCGTTCAATTGAAATAGACCCATCGTCTGTCCGGCAGCCAGCATGGCGAAAGTCTTTATGTCGTCAAGTGGAATATTTTCAATATCGATATCAATTTTTTGAATCTTCTTTACACGCTCAACGGCGTCAGCCAAAATAGAAAGATTTTTTATACCCAGGAAGTCGAACTTCAAAAGTCCAACACCGTCTTCACCCACACTGTGCATTTCGTACTGCGTAATAAACTTGCCAGTTTTAGAATCGAGCTGAATTGGTACGAATTCCGAGAGTGGGGCAGGCGCAATAACAACTCCCGCTGCATGTACACCTAAGTGACGCACCCGGCCTTCAATCTTTTTCGCTAAGTCAATGACGTCACGCGACTCCTCGTCTTGCTTATAGAGTTTTTGAAGCTCGGGCTCTAGCTCGAGCGCACGCTTAATCGTCATTGGAAAGCCCTGGCTACCCATCGGGATGAGTTTGGCGATACGGTCGCCGGTACCATAGGGGTGGCCAAGGGCACGCGCGACGTCGCGCACGGCTGCGCGCGCCATCATGGTACCGAAGGTGCCGATTTGCGCTACCTTATCCTCGCCATATTTTTGCTTTGCGTACTCGATTATTTCGTCACGACGGTTATCGGCGTAGTCCATGTCGATATCGGGTGCAGACGGTCGCTCAGGGTTGAGAAAACGCTCGAAGGGGAGTTTGTACTCAATCGGGTCTACGTTGGTGATACCGAGTACATAGGTGGTGAGTGAACCAGCCACTGAACCTCGAATGGTGGTGAGAATACCGCGCTCGCGCGCTTCGCGAAGCAAGTCACCGACCACGAGAAAGTATTTGGCGTAGCCTTTGTTCTTAATCACTTCAAGTTCGTAATCGAGTCGCGTTTTTATAAGTTCGTCATCGAGTGAAAGACCACGCCACGGCACACCGGCGTAGGCGAGTTCCTTGAGCTCATCGTCAGGAGCTTTACCACTTTGGATGATGTAGTCAGGGAAGTACCACTTGGTGCCAACGGGAATATCGATAGTACACGCTTCAGCGATTTTGACGGTGTTCAAAAGCGCCTCGGGGTTGTCTTTAAAAAATTCTCGTGCTTGTGCTTGAGTAATAAAAGAGAAGTCTTCTGACCGTTCCTCATGGATGTCAACCACACCACCATTCTGGATTTTTATCATCGCTTCCCGGGCGACCGCGTCAGTCTTCTCTAGATAGTACACGTCGTGCGCGGCTACGAGTGGCGTATTCGAACTTGAAGCAAGTTGTTTTATTTTTGACTGGAGGGCCGTGTGGTCAAGCATTTCAGGGTGATGGGTAATCTCAAGGTAAGAGTCTGTTCCGAAAGTTTTTTTGTACCAATCAAGGTCGGCACTCGCTTTCTCCAGATCATTGTTTTTTAAATGCTGTGTCGTCTCACCGGCAAATGAAGGAAGGATGCAGATAAGGTCGCTAGCAAATCGAGCTAAGAGTTCACGATCGAGACGGGGACGATAGTAAAAACCCTCCGTGTTACTAAGAGTGACGAGCTGGATGAGGTTTTTGTAGCCGTCATTATTCTTAGCGAGCAAGACCAACCGTGCGCGTGGTTTGTCGAGATTGCCTTCAGTATCAAACCGAGTCCGTGGTGCCATATAGGCGTCAATCCCGATAATTGGTTTTATGTCTTGTTTCTTGCAGGCTTTAATAAAGTCGATGGTGCCATAGAGAGCGCCGTTGTCAGTTAAGGCGAGCGCCTCTTGCCTGTCAGCTTTGGCGGCTCCAGCTAGCTCTTTAGGGGTCGGGATGGCATTAAGGAGGGAATAGTGCGAGTGCACATGCAAATGGATAAAGTCAGACTGTAACAGCTTTTCTGGCATAGGATAGTAGACACCAGTATAGCAAATTTTTTACTCCCACCTCCATGACAAATTACACTGTTGTCTAAACCTACCTGTTAACAGGTAGGTTTAGACAACATAAAACCAGCTGGATAGGCTGGTGAGAAAAATTGTGGCGCCACCCCAGAGTAGGGAGGCGCCAGGGCTTTCTGTATAAATGCTCTTAGCGAGGTACGAAACTGAGCATAAGACGATACAGGGAACGGATGGCGACAATTAGTAGGTATAATATGTATGCGCAAAGACTAAACACCAATAAGGCACCTACACTGGCCGCACCACCAAAAGATACGCCGGACACTATGACAGGAAAGATCCCTATCATCATAGAATAGAACTTGTAGTTCAAGGCGAAATCTTCGTCCGCCAATTCTCGGGCAGTTTTCTCTTGATCCAATCTGAGGTCAGACATACTCAAACTCCTGTTGAGGTTCGTTTGCCAGTTTTAATAATGACATATTCAATGCATTTGTCAATCTTTGCTATACTTTAGTCTATGAATCAAAAATGGCTCATCGGGATAGACGAAGCGGGGCGCGGGCCTTTGGCTGGACCCGTCGCGGTTGGGGCAGTGCTCGTACCAAGTGATTTTGATTGGGCGCTTATACCCGGAGTGAATGATTCGAAGCAGCTTTCAGAGCTAAAGCGGGAAGTAATTTTTAAACAAGCAGAAATGTTGAAGCGGGAAGGTACTCTCGATTATGTCGTAGTAATGGTGTCTGCCAAAGTAATCGACCAGATTGGTATCGTCCCGTCTGTCACCAGGGCCATGTCTCGTGCCCTCTATAAAGTAATTGAACCTAGGCCTTTCCTAGGGAGTTTCCCTAGGAAAGGCCTAGGGAAACGAGCTGGAAGCATGGGTGCAGAGATGGGGGTGGAAGAGGTGCTAGTGAAGCTCGATGGGGGACTAAGGGCACCGAAAGAGTTTGTGCATCAAGAAACAATAATTAAGGGTGATAGTAAAGAGAAGGTAATTGGGCTGGCATCCATCATGGCAAAAGTGACCAGAGACCGGTATATGGTGCGAGTCGGGAAGCGTCCAGAGTACTCGAAATATGCACTTGGGGTACATAAAGGGTATGGCACGACGGCCCACCGTCAGGCCATAAAAAAGTATGGCTGTACAGATATCCACCGGGTCAGCTATTGCAAAAATATATAGCCGGAGTAGAGTAAGATTGATTACAAGAAGTAATCAAGAAACGTGAAGATAAGGGAGAAAAGTCTTGCGTTTAGCTATACTCAGGGTAAATGACCCTGTCGTGACTGACCTTCTAAAGTCAAGGAAGGTTCCGTGTAAGCCTAATTCAGAGAGCACTTGCCCTCACTTTGTTGCTTTCGCTGTCCTGCCACCGCCGGTCGGTCTCCCTGGTTCTTTCGGGGGAAATGCCGAAAAACAGCCCGCTGTAAGGGTGCGCTGTGGCGCTTGCCCTACCGATCCAGCAGTGAGACTGCCACAGCCAGCACCTAGCTTTGAGCAGTGCAATCGCTTTAAGGACCTTGATCGCAAAAAAAAGAGGATGGGTTCAAAATGACCAAAAACTATCAAAACGTGGCCGAAGGCCCGTGACATACCAAGCCGAGTTCGCTCGGTACTCTGCCCCAGAAGTAGGGGTAGTAAAGGCCCGGATTCCCGAGGTCTTTTTCTTTTGGGCCCGAAATAGCTTATTTGAGCCTATCTACTAAGCAGGCTTGCTTTTTTACCCACATTTGCTATAGTTTGGCCCATTATGGTAATCCGAATGCGACATACGCGGTCTCACACCAAGAACCGCCGTTCACACCACGCTCTTACTGCGCCAGAAATGGCTGTTTGTTCAAACTGTAAGGCGCATCACCGACCACACCACATGTGCCTTAGTTGTGGTTTTTACAACGGTAAACAAGTAATGAATCTCACAGCAGTGAAGGAAGCCAGGGAAGCGCGTATGCAAGCGAAGCGAGAAGCAATTAAGTCTCAACTTGGTACACCAGACAATCCTACCGAAGCTAAGTAATAACCCAGTATCCCCAAACACCGAGCCATGCTTGGTGTTTGCTGTTTAAATAGGTTGTATACTGATAGACAGTAGCAGTTAGTACATTTTTATGGCAAATAGACACGTATCAAGATCCATCGTTCTTCAAACCCTCTTTGAGTGGGATTTAAATGATATCGACCGAAAAAAAGTCGGTGAAGTACTCGAACGCAACGTTGAGGAGTTTGCTCCCAACAAGACCGACAACCCTTTTATAGAAAAATTACTCGATGGTGTTTTGGGTAAACAACCGGAACTGGACCAAGTAATAGAGAAAGCTGCTCCTGAGTGGCCGATTGACCGTATCTCACCAGTTGATAGGAATATTTTAAGATTAGGCCTCTATGAGCTGTTGTTTGCTGACCGAAAAGAGGTACCGGCTAAGGTAGCGATTAATGAAGCAATTGAACTCGCCAAACAGTTTGGTGGCGAAAACAGCAGCCGCTTCGTCAATGGTGTTTTAGGTGCCGTCTATAAGGAGATTGGTGAACCAGGTAAAGACGAGATAGGTAAAAAGCCAAAGCGAGATATCCCATTTGATCAAATGCCGATTCAGCGACTCTCAGGTGCGGTCGTCTACAGTCAAGAGGGAGGGAATATGTACTTTGCGCTCGTGCACGACATTTTTGGTCACTGGACACTTTCAAAAAGTAAAATTGCTGATGAGGAAACTATCGAAGATGGCGCACGGCGGGCCCTCCGTGAAGAAATTGGTCTTACGGTCACCATTGAAGCTGAGCTTGGTAAGAACGAATATGTGGCGTCGCATCCAGAACTCGGAAAAGTCCGCAAGCAAGTGACCTACTTCCTCGCCAAAGGCGACTATACTGAACTAACGCTCGAGAAGAAGGGTGGTCTTGATGACGCGCGCTGGTTTAAAGTGTCCGAAATCCTCGAACTTAACTTCTATGAGGATATTCTACCGATTGTAACAAAAGCAGTCACTATTTTGGTGAGTCGAGGGAGCAACTAGTGGCACATTTGTAAAAATGTGCTAGTGTGCATCGACTCTACTTGCTATGACAAAAGACATTGGCGAAAGAAACATTAGCGCTGACTTAAGCTCGCTTGAGGCTATTTTGGGGTATACCTTCACTGATAAGTCGTTCTTGCTTACTGCGATTACCCACCGTTCATACCTAAATGAGCACCGTGAAGCAGAGCAAGACCATAACGAACGTCTGGAGTTTCTTGGCGATGCGGTACTAGAATTAGTCGTGACTGATTATCTGTATCGTACCTACCCAGATAAACCGGAAGGGGAATTGACAGCTATCAGGGCAGCTCTCGTAAACACCGTCTCACTTTCGGAAGCCGCCCTCAAACTTGAGGTAAACGAATATCTCCTTATGTCGAAGGGGGAAGCAAAAGATACTGGTAGAGCTAGGCAGTACATTCTTGCGAATGTGTTTGAAGCGTTTATTGGGGCTTTGTACTTAGACCAAGGGTACGAAATAGCCAAGGATTTTATTTCTAAGCAACTCTTTAAAAAGACGGAAGACATTATTGCGCGCCGTTTGTGGCAAGATCCGAAGAGTCGCTTCCAAGAGTTGGCACAAGAACATGCTAACGTAACGCCTACCTATGAGACGTTGGGACAGGAAGGACCTGACCATGACCGGATTTTTACCGTCGGAGTGTTTATCGGTAAAGCGAAAGTAGCCGAAGGTAAGGGAAGGGCAAAACAGGAGGCGGAGCAGGAGGCGGCACTTAAAGCCATTGAGGCCAAAGGTTGGTAAAGCAAAGCAATTTTGACAGATTGCTTTGTTGCTACACAAAAAATAATTTTCATCGTACCACTAAGTACGCCTCTCATTATTTTTTGTTAGCGCCGCGCACTCTATTCAAAATTGCTTTGCTTTATACGTAATTGCTTGTTTAGAAAAATGTGTTTTGGCGCACACTTTCATAAGATAGTTTGTTAACAAACCCCAGGGACGCGAAGTGTCCCTGGGGTTTGTGTGCGTGTTACTATAGAAGGTATATGAAAAATAATCGCTTGTACCAAAACGGCTTTACGCTTATTGAACTCTTGGTAGTAATTGCAATTATTGGTATCTTGGCCGCTGTAGTTTTTGCCAATTTAAGCTCCGCCCGTACGCAGTCACGTGATAAGGCTCGTGTCTCAGACTTGAAAACCATCGAATTGGCCCTTGCTCTGTATCGTGAGAAAAATGGCGATTACCCTACTAGCAATGAATTTACCAACCCAAGTGGTACTGGTGGGTTGGTACAGCAAAGGGTATTAGGCGCTATGCCGGTAGATCCACGCAATGTGACGCCCTACTTGTATTCATATACCCCAAGTGTCTCCGAATCAGAATACACCCTCAGGGCACGTTTTGAATCAAGAACTGGTAGTTGTTATGTTAAAAGCCTCAATGTTTCGGCGCCAGCAGCTGATGCGAGTTACCCTGCGCCTGTGATACCGTGCGAAAACTTCTAGAACGTAACCTACTCCTTGATGTACCTCAAGCACCTTACTATTTCAGGATTTAAATCATTCGCTAAGAAAGGCGAGCTTGAGTTCAGTGCCCCGATTACGGCCATAGTGGGACCAAACGGTTCCGGGAAGAGTAACGTCGCCGAATCGTTTCGCTTTGTACTTGGAGAACAGTCACTTAAGTCAATGCGGGGGAAGAAAGGGGAAGACCTTATTTTTGGTGGTTCAGAATCAGTTTCAAGGTCAAACCGCGCTTCAGTGGTAGTAGTACTCGATAACCGCAGTCGAGTGTTTCGGGTTGATTTTGATGAGATTGTAGTGGAGCGTATAGTTCACCGCGATGGTCAAAATGAGTACTTGATAAATGGTTCAAAAGTCCGTCTGAAAGACGTCCAAGAGCTTCTAGCTGCCGCCAACATTGGTACCACTGGCCACCATATTATTTCGCAAGGTGAAGCCGACCGTATTCTCTCAGCTGGTCCAAAGGAACGCCGAGAAATGATCGAAGATGCCCTTGGTCTCAAGGTATATCAGTACAAGATTGCTGATGCTGATAAGAAGCTTGTGAAGACAAGGGAGAATATAGAAAAGGTACAGTCTCTTAGGCGAGAGGTCGCACCCCACATTCAATTTTTGGAACGGCAAATTAAAAAAATTGAGCGAGCTATTTCGCTCCGGGCTGAACTTGGTACTGTCTATGCTGAGTACCTCAAGCGTGAGGATACGTATATTGCCTGGCATCATGACAGACTTGATAAAGAGATACGGGTACCGACTAAGCAACTTGAAGTGCTCGAGAGTGAGCTGGCGCAAGCGAAAGAATTACTCAAGATGCACGAGCGTGATGCTAAAAGTGATGAGTTGCTTCAGCTTGAGCGCGAGACAAAAGAAGTGCGAGAAAAAAGACAAGGACTGGTTCGAAAAAGTGGCAACATTGAAGGGCAGGTAGACTATATCAAGCGTAGAATTGTCGAGATGGAGCGGGTCAGTCAAAGCGAAAGCGACGCTCCAATACCAGTGGGTGAAGTAAAGCGATTTATAAGTGCGCTTGAAGATATGGCCACCCGCTCACTTATCAGTACTGAAGTTCCGTTACTTCAGCGAGCTTTGTCTGATGTGGTGCATTTGGGTAAGAAGTTTCTTCAGACTGCCCTCGGTTCAGTCAGCGCTAATACCAATGCGGAAGAAAAGGAATTAGATGAGTTACAAAAAGAACACGCCGAACTAGCTAAGCAAATAATCGAGTGTGAAAAATCAGAAGAAGAGCGTAGAGAGGCCTACAAAAAACTGAGAGCTTCAATTGAGTCGGAACAGTCTGAGAGTCGGGAGGCAGAGCGTGAAATTTTCCGTGTTATGGGAGCACAGCGAGAATGCGAAGCAGTTATCTCGAGAATAAATCACGAGCGGAACGTTCTCGAACGGGAGCGAGAAGAGTTTAAGCGTGAACTGCAAGAAGCAGTTACCCTGCTTGGTCGCGATGCCTCACTGTATTATGAACTTGAAGTCATGCAAGATGGTGCTTCTTTAAGCCTGGCGCACATTGCAAGCGAGGAAAGAACGAAACAGTACGAACGAAGACGCGAGCTCGAAAAAATTAAAATTCGCCTAGAGGAACTCGGTGGTGTAAATGCTGACATTGAAAAAGAATACAAAGAAGTCAAAGAACGAGATGAGTTTTTAGTGCGTGAAATTACCGACCTTGAAGAGTCGGTGACGAAACTAGAGACACTTATGGCTGAACTCACTGCCGAACTGAGTGGGTATTTTATAACTGGTATTGAGAAAATCGGCACAGAATTCAATCGTTTTTTCATACTTATGTTTGGTGGCGGGGAAGCTAACCTGGTGCGAGTAAAGCCAAAAGTACGAAAAAAAGCAGACGAGACAGTACTTGAAGAAGATACAGAAACTGACCTGACTGAGGAGGAGGAAGGTGAAGAGGGTATTGAGCTTGATGTTAAACTGCCAAACAAGCGGGTGCGCGGTCTCGAGATGCTTTCAGGCGGGGAGCGAGCACTGACTTCAATCGCGCTTATTTTTGCTATGAGTCAGGTCAATCCGCCGCTGTTTATTATTCTTGATGAAACCGATGCAGCGCTTGATGAGGCTAATAGTCGACGCTACGGTGACATGATTGAGGCGTTAGCCCAAAAGTCTCAACTTATTTTAATTACGCACAATCGCGAGACAATGAGTCGGGCCGGCATACTCTATGGCGTGACGATGGGAGGTGATGGGGTATCAAAGCTTTTGTCGGTAAAGTTTGACGAAGCTGCAACAGTGGCTAAATAGCAAAACCAAAGAGCCGGCGCACGAAGTGCGCCGGCTCTTTGTTTTTATATAGACTATTTTACGAGCTCAAAATCGAGTTGCCTGTCTTCAAGTGAGGCGCGGGTGAGCTTCATAGTTACCTCATCACCAAGTGCGAAAGCAGCACCGGTTTTCTCACCTTTGACGCGATAAGACTTTGGTTCGTGATTGAAATAATCACCTTTAATTGAGGCAAGGCGAACTAACCCTTCAGCTTGCGATTCAACCTCTTGCACATAGATACCCCATTCAGCCACACCGGTAACAATCCCTTTAAAAGTCTGTCCGACTTTATCAAGCATGAACTCCACTTGTTTAAACTTGATGGAGTCACGTTCGGCACGCACCGCGTACATCTCCCGTTCTGAACACTGCACAGCCAGTCGTTCATTGTGTGACATCTCGCGACTGCTAATCGTGACACCGTCTAGGTGTTTCCTGAGGAGTCGATGAGCCATCAGGTCGGGGTAACGACGAATCGGAGAGGTGAAGTGGGTGTAGTACTTAAAAGCGAGACCAAAGTGGCCGATGTTGCGGGTAGAGTACACCGCTTTTGCCATTGATCGAATCGTCGCGGTTTTGATGAGGTTTTCTTCTGGCTTACCCTCAACTTCTTTCAACAGCTTGTTGATGTTTTTGGCTGTAACGAGACCTTTGTTCGTCTCAAACTCATACCCAAGCGCGTGAATAAAAATCGCTAGCTCTTCAATTTTGTCTGGGTCCGGTGAATCGTGAATACGATAGATAAAGGCGGCGTCTTTGCTTTTACTTTTAGTGAGGGTGTAAATGTACTCAGTAACCTTTTGGTTCGCAAGAAGCATAAAGTCCTCAATCATGAGCATAGTTTCGGTACGCACCTTAGTGTATGCTCGGATTGGCTTGCCGTTTTCATCGAGTTCGAAACGCACCTCTGGTTGCTCAAAGGCAATCGCGCCGTCTTTAAACCGTCGTGCGCGGAGCAGTCGCCCGAGCCGCATCATGGTATTCAGTTCTTCGAGATTGTCGCCACTTTGGGTATCTAAAACTTCTTGGGCCTCTTCATAGCTAAAGCGTCGGTTGGAGTGGATGATGGTTTGACCGTACCACTCACTCACTATCTGAGCGTCATCGTTCATGGTGAACACGGCTGAAAAAGACAGTCGGTCTTCGTGTGGCCGAAGTGAACAAAGGTCGTTACTTAAGACTTCAGGAAGCATCGGAATCACCCGGTCGACTAAATAAATAGAAGTTCCGCGATGCTGGGCTTCTTGGTCAATTACGTCACCTTCCCGAACGTAGTGTGAGACGTCGGCAATGTGGATACCAATTTCGTAGTTACCGTCAGGAAGTACATGGAGCGACAGCGCATCGTCAAAGTCTTTCGCGTCTTTCGGGTCAATCGTCATCGTCAGTCGATCACGCATATCCCGCCTGGTAGGGTTTTCTCCGAGTGTGGCAGTTACCGCGTCAGCAAATATCTGCTCGCGGTTATCGTAGAGTGCCTGCCCAGCTTCTTGAATCGGCGGTAGGAAATTTTCCGAAAAACCGCCACCTCGTATGATAGCCTGCATTTCAGTTTCATGATCACCTGCTTTGCCGAGAGTTTCAATAATAGTGGCAATTGGCTCAGTCAGGGGATTTTTCCACTCACGTATAGTGACCACTACTTTCATGCCTACAAGGTCACTTGAGGCTTCAGGAAGCAAAAACTTTATGTGGATGCGGGTATTATCACACACCATGAAATGAGTCGTCCTGGTCCCTTCAGGGGCCCGAACCACGCCAATAAACTCAGTCCGAGCGGACTCTACTACTTTTGTAACTTTGCCTTCGCGCCGCCGGCCGGCTACCTTCGGAAGAAGGGTAATTTCAACAATATCGCCATCAAGTGCAAACCCGAGTTGTTCGGTAGTAATAACGATGTCTTCTTCGTCTTCGAGTGCTTCTGGCCTTCTAAAAAAACCGACCCCTTTGCCACGAACCATGAGTGGTCCAGTATATGTTTCTGTAGTCATAAATAAGTGGCTTGAGTTTAGCAGAAATGCTCAGTATTGACAAACGGTGTATTTGTTATAAGGTGGCTTCAGTTGCAAGTCGTGGAAAAGGAAAACCAACATGCCGAAAGTCACCATCGTCAGTGCTGTACCACCAGCACAACAGCACTTGGCTATCGTTGTACACGAAAGATCGGGGTTGGGTTTCGACGCTGAAATATATGGCCGTGCGCCGCTCCTTAATCTGTGCCGAACATATACCCTGAACGATGATCCATTACCGCTCGATAAGCTCGTTGGGCTCATAACGGGGTCAGATGATCCCGATGTACCGGTTTGGAAGTCGCCGAGACCCACGAAGCGCACTATCCCGGTTTGGGTTTCTGAAGACATCCTTAGTCAGATGGACGAGAGTACTCGAGCCGAACTGTTCACAGTCTTCCCCCAACAGTAAGTTCCTGTAGCACGCCACCACCCACATTCCTCCGCCCGAGCCAGCTTTGACTCGGGCGGATTTTGCTGTCTATTGACCAAAACAGTGCTTTCTGTTACTCTTCTGGCCACTATATGTTAATGATGCGATTACAACGAGTTGGCCGAAAAAACGATCCGTCGTACCGGATTGTGGTCACTGATAAACGAACTGGTCCAAAGAGCAATAAGCACGTGGATCAGGTTGGTTCATACAACCCAAAAACAAAGCATTTTATTATTGACAGCGCGAAAGTGACTGACTGGATGAGTAAGGGAGTACAGCCTTCTGATACCGTACACAATCTTCTTATTACGAAGAAAGTGATTGAAGGCAAGAAAGTAAACGCGCTTTCTAAGAAGTCTCCAATTATCGACGAAGCCGCTATTAAGGCTGCGGAAGATGCTAAGAAAGCAGAAGCTGACGCGAAGGCAAAGGCAGAAGCTGAGGCACTCGCAGTTGCGCAGGCAGCCGAAGAAGCCGCCGCCACTCCGGTTGAAGAAGTTGCGACTGCAGTAGTTGAGGAAACTCCAGCTGAAGTAGTACCGACAGAGGAAGAAACCAAAGTAGTCTAACTATATCGTTTTAGTCCGCCCCAACTTCACTTTGTGAAGTTGGGGCGGTTGACGTATGCTAAAGAGCCTCGTACTATATAACGAGCTAAGAACATTAATGAGTTCTAAGCACTTAGACATAATTTAGTAGAGCGAACATAAGCATATGCAAGAAGATCAGCAATTTCTAGAAACAGTAGTAACGGCGCTTGTGGACCATCCAGAAAGTGTAAAAGTAAATCGAACCGTTGATGAAATGGGAGTGTTACTCACGCTTGACGTACATGCCGAAGATATGGGCAAAATTATTGGTCGTTCAGGCAATACCGCGAAAGCGATCCGTACGCTACTTCGAGTCGTCGGTATGAAGCACGACGCCCGCGTGAACCTTAAGATTAACGAGCCAGAAGGTGGCCGGATTATGCACAGTGACACCACTGAGTCTTACGGAGGAGCAACTGAAGAGGTGAGCGTTAGTCCAAAATCCCTCGACGAGGCGATAGATGATTTGAAGATATAAACTATTTAGCTGACTTGAAAATACCCTTCTTCGCTTGTAAGCGAAGAAGGGTATTTTCATACTATTTCTATCTATCATTGATGATAGTAAAATAGAGTGATATGAGTAAAAGTATAAATAAATTAAAGTACAGTGAGAAACAGGTCACACTCGATGCGCTTATGTCTGTTGCAGAGTGTATGAGTAGTAGGGATGGAGTTGTTACCTTTATAAATGAACTGTTGACTGAAAGTGAGCGAATAACAATCGGAAGACGCATACTCATTGCACAGCTCATTTTAGCCGGAAAATCACAAGCAGAAATAAGCTACAATTTTAATGTAAGTCCGAACACTTTCTCACGAACTCGGAAGTGGTTACAGGGACAGGTGCCACATTACGAAGATTCACTCAAAG
Organism: Minisyncoccia bacterium; assembly: GCA_041742075.1. Lineage (GTDB taxonomy): Bacteria > Patescibacteriota > Minisyncoccia > Phycocordibacterales > UBA918 > OLB19. Next base: position 9,394 of record JBGSJJ010000015.1, on the reverse strand, counting down.
CGTACCAATTAGAAGTCGAGGATAGACAAGCAAAAAAGTCACTCCAAAATCGACAGCAAAAAGAGCATATAGAATCATTGACGTTCAGTCATTTACGCAAACAATACCCAATGCATTTTTTACTTTTTAATCTGGCAGATGCTGTACTCAAAAAATTTAAACCTTTACCTATCATTAATGATAGGTAAAGGTTTAGTTGGGGTGGTTTCTGTAAGAGTTCTTACTTACCTGTTTCCATGCTAGGATTTTATTATTACTATGCATTTTCACGTCATAACAATTTTTCCAGAAGTCTGCGAAGCTTACACGAGCGCCAGCGTGCTTGGTCGTGCGCAGAAGACTGAAAAGGGAAAGGGAGCTAAGGTGCGAGGAAAAAAAATAGCGGTAAGTTACTACAATCCAAGAGACTTCACGAAAGATAAGCACAAGAAAGTTGATGATCGGCCGTATGGTGGCGGGCCGGGTATGGTGATGATTGCTGAACCAATTTTGCGAGCTTGGGAGAAAGCAGTAGGGAAGAAGAAAGATGCAAAGAAAATTAAGACACTGATTATGTCGCCTCGGGGACAGGTATTCACGCAAGCGCTTGCCAAAGAGTACGCCAAAAAGTACGACCACGTGGTCCTTATCTCAGGTCGCTACGAGGGGATTGATGGTCGCGTAAAAAGTATTTTGAAGGCGGAAGAGATCTCAGTTGGAGATTATGTGCTCACTGGTGGTGAACTGCCGGCGCTCACGATTATCGACGCGGTTGTTCGGCATATTCCAGGCGTGCTTGGTACCCATGACTCACTTGAAGATGAACGCGCAACGAGTGGGGAAACGTACACTCGTCCTGAGGTCCTGGAGTACAAAAAGAAAAAGCACAGCGTTCCCGCTGTGCTCGTCGAGGGTGACCATAAGAAGATTGAGGCTTGGCGTGCGAAAGAGTAGCGCACAACAGTATATTGACACAAAATGCTAATACGTATTATAATACGTATTATGAAAACAGCCATAAAAAAGAAAATTACAATAATGCTCGATGAGCAGGTGTACGCAGGTTTGCGAGCACGAGTCGGTGCGCGTGGTGTTGGTGAGTACTTGAGTCAACTAGCTCGACCGCACGTTATTGTTGATGATATAGAAGCTGGGTATAAAGCTATGGCTAAAGATAGCGCACGTGAGGCCGAAGCGGGTGAGTGGCTACATGGAACTGATGAGACGCTTGAAGCAGAAAATGTATGGCGGTTCTAAAACCAAAGAGAGGCTCCGTGTGGTGGGTCAATCTTAATCCTGCTCGAGGGAGTGAAGTGAAAAAGAAGCGACCGGCGATTGTAGTCAGTAATGACATGGCTAACAAGCATCTTAATCGTGTGCAGGTGGTTCCGCTGACTTCGAATACCACTCATGTGTACCCAAGTGAGTGTTTAGTTACTGTTAAGCGTCAGCGGAGTAAAGCGATGACTGACCAGATTAGAACCGTAAGTCATCAGCGTTTCGGCACTCGTATCGCTGACCTCTCAGCTAGTGATCTACAAGCAGTTGAGAATGTGTTGCGCCTGCAATTGGGGTTATAAAAGAAAAAGCACAGCGTTCCCGCTGTGCTTGTCGAGGGTGACCATAAGAAAATTGGGGTATGGAGGAAAAGTACCTAGTGGTGCTTTTCCTCTGGTACGAACGAGAGTGAGGAATTTTCGCTGTCGTCTAGACAAGAAAATAGGCGGAGCGCGCTCAAGATTGAATTACATTGTGTTTTCTTGTCAATTTGTCAAGAATATTGCAGAAAATATCACTTACTTGGTAGTATTGTTGTCAAGTGGAAAAGTTGACTTTACAAAAGGTCTCTAGTATACTCTCCGGCACTAACGCACCAACGACCACGGATGAGTCACGATACGTGAAGTCGCGGAGGTAGATGTATGCACACCTGGGAAATGTGTATATACAGCACTGTGTTTCCCCACAACACACAGAATGCAATTAGTTATCGTGCAACAATAAATACTCAAGAAGGACACGTCAGTGGTGATGTGCTTTTTGTGCGTTTATGTGCCGGTTTTCATTGCTAACCCATTCCATTACTAACGAAGCGGGTTGAAAATCGATGAGATGCGCGGAGTGTGAGGAATTTGGTGCGAGCCTTACTTTGTGTGTAAGGTGAGTGTCAAATTGCGAAGCACGACAAAGCAGATCGCGATTTACAAACCGCGTAACATTCTTACTTATGTCGATGTATAAGACTGCTAAGGCCGACGAATATTCGTCTGTAGGCGCCATGCCAAAGAAGACATTTAAGCTGGCTAAGAAGCCGCTTATTGACCTACCAGACCTTATTGAACCACAACGGCTTTCATACCAGTGGTTTGTTGAGACTGGTCTAAAAGAGGTATTTAAAGAATTTTCTCCGATTACCGACTACTCGGAAAAGAAGTTCGAGCTTGAGTTCAAAAAGTACGAAATGGGTGCGCCGAAATGCACGCCAGCTTTTGCTAAGGAAAACAAGCTTACCTATGACGCCCCACTTCGGGCAACGGTTGTTCTTAAGAACAAGACGTTTGATAGTGCTAAAGATCAAGAGATCTTTATGGCTGACGTGCCAGTCATGACTGAACACGGTACCTTCATTATTAACGGTGTAGAACGAGTCGTTGTCCCACAGCTGGCTCGAAGTTACGGTATCTTCTTTACCTCACAAGACGTAAAAGGTAAGACGCATTTCGGTGCGAAGCTTATTCCTGCTCGTGGCGCATGGATGGAAGTTGAGTCTGAAGCTGATGGACTCCTCTATATCAAGATTGACCGCAAGAAGAAGATTCCTCTTACGTCACTCCTCCGTATTCTTGGTCTTGAAACTGACAAGGAGATGGAAAAATTCTTCAAGGACGTTGAGCGTGGACCTGACTACATCAAAGCGACTCTCCTTAAAGACCCAGTGAAGAATACGAACGATGCGTACATCGAAATGTACAAGCGTCTTCGTGATGGTGACCTAGCAACTGTAGAAAATGCTAAGGAATTCATCAACTCACTCTTTTCACCACAACGATACGACCTATCTGAAATTGGTCGCCACCACTTCAATGAACGTTTTCATCGACCAATCGATAAAAAAGCGACTGACGAACGAACTATTACCCTGGAAGACTTCAAGTTAATTGTTGGCCACATCATTAAGCTTAACCACACCGCGGGCTCAGCGGCTGATGATATCGACCACCTCGGGTTCCGTCGTGTACGGTACTTTGGTGAAATGATTCAGCAACGTGTTCGAGTAGGTATGACTCGCATGAAGCGAAACATTCAAGACCGAATGTCGACGATTGAAGCAGAGACGTCTCTCCCAATGCAAATCGTCAACCCCCGCCCACTCCAGGCGGCTATCAAGGAGTTCTTCACTACCAACCAACTTTCACAGTTTATGCCACAGCAAAACGTGCTTGGTGAGCTTGAAGGTCTTCGAACTCTCTCAGCGCTTGGACCGGGTGGACTTACTCGTGAACGAGCTGGCTTTGAAGTACGTGACGTACACCCAAGTCACTATGGCCGTCTCTGTCCTATTCACACGCCAGAAGGCCCAAACATTGGTCTTATTCTTCGCCTCGCGATGTACGCTCGCGTCAATCGATTCGGTATTATCGAAACTCCATACGTAAAGGTAGAAAAGGGTGTTTTGACTGACGAGGTAGTGTACCTAAACGCTCATGAAGAAGAAGGTTTTACGATTGCTCATGCAGCGGTTGAAGTAGACAAAAACGGCAAAATCGTACCAGACATGGTGGAGGCGCGTATTAATGGAGAGCCACGCACGGTTTTGAAGAAAGACGTGAACTTCATGGATATTGCTACCAACCAAGCGTTCTCTGTAGCGACCTCAATGATTCCATTTTTGAACCATGACGACGCGAACCGTACGCTTATGGGTAGTAACATGCAGAAGCAGGCAACGCCGTGTCTCATCCCTGAGGCACCGATTGTTGCTACTGGTATTGAAGAACTTTCAGCCAAGGACACTGGTCGTGTGCTTGTTGCGCACGAAGCTGGTGAAGTAATCGAAGCTGATGCACGACATATCGTCATTAAGAGTAAGGATGGAAAGAAGCACGAATACACGCTTACTACCTTCCAACGAACAAACGACTTCTCAGCCTTTTACCACCGCGTGTCGGTATCAATTGGCCAGAACGTAAAACGAGGTGACATTATTGCTGACGTGTCTTCAACTGACCAAGGTCAGATTGCCGTCGGTCAAAATGCGATGGTGGCGTTCATGAGTTGGAGTGGTGCAAACTACGAAGACGCGATTATTATTTCTGAACGACTCGTTAAGCAAAGTAAGTTCTCATCAATTCACCTTGAAGAATTGGATGTATCAGTTCGAGACACAAAGCTTGGGCCGGAAGTCACGACGCCAGACATCCCAAACGTAAGTGAAATGAAGCTTCGCAACCTCGATGAAAACGGCATTATCCGTATTGGAGCTGAAGTGCGTCCGGGAGATATCTTGGTTGGTAAAGTAACACCAAAGGGTGAAGCACAACTTACTCCAGAAGAACGACTCCTTCGTTCTATCTTCGGTGAGAAAGCCAAAGACGTAAAAGACACGTCACTTCGTCTTGAGGCAGGGAAGCGTGGACGCGTGATTGGGGTAAAAATCTTTTCTCGTGAACAAGGTGATCAGCTCGAGAGTGGTGTGATTAAGCGAATCCATATCACGATTGCTCAGGTCCGAAATGTTTCAGTGGGTGACAAGCTCGCGGGACGTCACGGTAACAAGGGTGTTATCTCACGAATCTTGCCTGAAGAAGATATGCCATACACTGAAGACGGTCGACCAATTGACGTCATCCTGACACCACTTGGCGTACCAAGTCGTATGAACCTCGGACAGATTCTTGAGCTTCACTTGGGAATGGCCGCTCACACACTCGGCTACCAAGCTATCGTGCCACCGTTTGCTTCTGCTACCGAAGAAGAAATCAAGACAGAACTTACAGCAGCCGGAATTGCCACTGACGGCAAGATGCAACTTCGTGATGGTCGTACTGGTGAAAAGTTTGAACAACGAACAGCAGTCGGCTACATGTATATTCTTAAACTTCACCACATGGTGGAAGACAAGATTCACATGCGCTCGATTGGACCCTACTCACTCATTACGCAACAGCCACTTGGTGGTAAGGCACAGGTGGGAGGTCAACGCTTCGGAGAAATGGAAGTGTGGGCACTCCTTGGGTATGGTGCTGCGTATACACTCCGTGAAATGCTCACGATTAAGTCAGACGATATCATTGGACGAAGCGCCGCTTTCGACTCAATTGTACGAGGTGAAAAAATCAGTCACCCACACACCCCAGCAGCCTTTAACGTACTCGTTAATCAGCTTCGTGGACTCTCGCTTGACGTTACCCTCACTCGTGAAGATGGCAAGCAACATAACATGACCACTTTTTAGTAGCCTTGGTATTACGTAATATATGAATCCACATACACAAAAACGAGCAATCCCAACACAGTTCACGGAAGTGAGTTTAAAACTCGCTTCACCGGAACGTATTCTCGATTGGTCATTTGGTGAAGTCACCAAGCCGGAAACCATCAACTACCGAACCCAGCGCCCTGAAAAGCACGGTCTTTTCGACGAACGTATCTTTGGACCAGTTGAGGACTATGAATGTTCTTGTAAGAAGTATCGCGGTATCCGCTATAAAGGTATCGTCTGTGAGAAGTGTGGAGTAGAAGTCACGCGCGCTATCGTACGACGTGAACGAATGGGGCACATTGAACTTTGTGTACCCGTATCGCACATTTGGTTCCTCCGTGGTGTGCCAAGTCGAATTGCCCTTATTCTCGGTATTACTGCGGCATCAGTTGAAAAAGTCATCTACTTTGCTGGATATATTGTTACGAAAGTAACTGAAGAAGAACGAGCCCGACTCCTACGAGAGCTCGACACTGAGTTTAAGTCACGCACGAAAGAACTTCAAAACGAAGATGCTAAAGATGCACTCAAGGTGCGCATGACTGAAATGAAGCATGAAATTGAAAACGTTCAACCAGGCGTGGTGCTTGATGAAACAACGTTCCATAAATATTCGGTTAAATATTCAAATCTCTTTGAAGCTAAGATCGGTGCTGAATCAATTTTCGAAATCTTTAAAAACCTTGACCTCAAGGTGCTTAAGGATCGACTCGAGAGTGAGCGTGAAAAAGCAGGTATTGCAGAACGAGCAAAGCTTGATAAACGTCTCAATCTCATCCGCGGTTTGATTCACTCAGGGGTTCGTCCAGAATGGATGTTCCTCAACCGAGTGCCAGTTATCCCTCCAGCCCTTCGGCCAATGGTAGCGCTTGAAGGAGGTCGACACGCTTCGTCAGACTTAAATGACCTCTACAGGCGTGTTATCAACCGAAACAATCGTCTGAAGAAGCTTATCGACATTATGGCACCAGACGTTATCTTGCGTAACGAAAAGCGTATTCTCCAAGAAGCGGTTGATGCGCTTATCGATAACTCAATCCGACATGGTAACGGTGCGTACTCAGCGATGAGTCAAGCGCAGCGTCGTCCACTTAAGTCACTCTCTGATTACCTTAAGAGTAAGCAAGGTTACTTCCGTCAGAACCTACTCGGAAAACGAGTCGACTACTCTGGTCGTTCAGTAATCGTGATTGGACCTGAGCTTAAGCTTGACCAGTGTGGTCTGCCAAAGCACATGGCCCTTGAACTCTTCCGACCGTTCGTTATCGCACAACTCTTGAAGCAAGAACTTGCCTACAACATCCGTGGCGCTGGCCGATTGATTGAAGATGGGGTGCCTGAAGTGTGGGCGATTCTTGAAGACGTGATTAAGCATAAGTATGTGCTCCTCAACCGCGCTCCAACTCTTCACCGTCAGGGTATTCAGGCGTTCCGTCCGGTCCTTATCGAAGGTAACGCTATCCAAGTGCACCCACTCGTGTGTCGCGCCTTTAACGCCGACTTCGACGGTGACCAGATGGCGGTCCACGTACCACTCTCAGACGAAGCACAAATGGAAGCGAGAGAGATCATCTCAGCCAACAAGAACGTTTTGAAGCCGGGTTCAGCTGAACCAGTCGTGTCTGAAAAACTTCTCGATATGGCGCTTGGTGCATTTTGGATGACCAAGATAGTAGAAGGAAAAAATGGTGAAGGTAAATTCTTCTCTAGTCCAAACGATGCTATCAATGCGTACGACTATGGTGTAGTAGACTTTAGAGCCAAGATTAAAGTACTCTCAACTGATACCCCGAAATACGCACAGTATGAAGGAAAAGTATTTGAAACATCAGTTGGACGATTGCTGTTCAACAGCGTTCTGCCAAGTGACCACCCATTTGTAAATAGTCTGGTGACCCAGCGAGACCTCTTCACCGTGATTGTGGACTTGATTGAAGACCAGGGGGTTGATGCGGTGCCAGCGGTAGTAGACAAACTCAAGCGATTTGGATTTAAGTACGCGACTGTGTCTGGAACAACTTGGGGTATCGACGAAGTGGTTGTACCAAAAGAAAAGGATTCCATTGTAGCGAAAGCTCGCGATGTAGAGAAAGTCATTGCGGAGCACTTCGCCGAAGGTCTTCTCTCACGAGATGAACGACGTCGTATGATTGTTGAAGTATGGCACAAAGCCAAGACTGAACTTGAACAAATCCTCCCGGATACGCTCGACCCACAAGGCTCAGCCTTCGATATGTGGAAGTCTGGTGCTCGAGGTTCACTCGGACAGATTGCTCAGATGGCCGGTATGAAAGGACTTATCGTAAACACTCGAGGTGAGACGGTAGAGTTTCCCGTAATTTCTTCAATGAAGGAAGGGATGAGTCCAATTGAATACTTCACGACAACAACCGGTTCACGAAAAGGACTAGCCGACACCGCCCTTCAAACTGCAAAGGCCGGGTACCTTACTCGTCGTCTCTTCGTAGTCGCGCAAGACGCGATTGTAACGGAGGCAGACTGTAAAACAAAAGACGGTGTAACGATCGGACGAATCAGTGCCTCAGGTATTGAAATCGCCTTTAGTAAAGCCATTCGTGGTCGCGTCTTAGCCGAAGATGCGGTAGATACTAAGGGTAACCTTATTTTCAAGCGCGGACACTTGATCAGTCGTCGAGACGCAACTGCTATTGAAGGTACAACGTGCGAATCGGTTGTGGTGCGCTCACCAATGACCTGTAAGACCCTCCGAGGTGTCTGTCAGCAGTGTTATGGTGTAGACCTGACAACTAACCATCTCGTCGATATTGGAGAGGCGGTTGGTACAGTGGCTGCACAAGCGATTGGTGAACCAGGAACACAGCTTACGATGAACACTAAGCACGCCGGCGGTACCTCATCAGTTGGTGGAGACGTAACCCAAGGTTTGCCACGTGTAGAAGAAGTGTTTGAAAAGCGTATGCCAAAGATTCCGGCAATTGTCTCTAAGACCGAAGGAATCGTGACTATGATTCGAAAGACTGGAAAAGATAAGGTGATTGTGGTTGCTGTCGAAAAAGGTTCAAAGCATGCCCCTAAGAAAAGTGATGTGATTGAGTACGAAGTACCATTCCGTCGCGTTATTAGAGTGGTAGAAGGTGAGTCAGTGGTCTCGGGACAGCTCCTTACTGACGGTTCTGCCCACCTACCTGAACTCTTCAAATACGGAACAAAAGAGCTTACTCAAGAATATATTATTTCTGAAGTAAACAAGATTTACGAACTACAAGGTGTAACCATTTCTCGTAAGCACCTTGAGCTCATCGTGAAGCAGATGATGAGTCGTGTAAAAGTTACTACCTCTGGTGATAGTTACTTTACGCCAGGCGAAGTGATTGAAGAATGGATTTTCTTTGAAGTGAACGAGAAGCTCAAAGCAGAAGGGAAAGAGCTCGCTAAGGCAGATAAACTTATCATGGGTATCACTGAGGCTTCTCTCACACGAAAGAGCTTCCTCTCAGCAGCGTCATTTCAAAACACTACTCGCGTTCTTATTAACGCAGCGGTAAAGGGAAGTCACGACAATCTTGCTGGTCTTATGGAAAACGTCATCATTGGAAAATTGATTCCGGCTGGAACTGGTTTTGCGGGCTCAAATAAAGCCAAAATGATTGAAAGCGTTTCATTCAAGGACTAACACTTAAAGAGAGTATACGTTTCGACAAAAAACTGGCCCCGGGCCAGTTTTTTGCGTTATGAGAGATTTTATACTATACACACCAGGACAACTTAAACTCACCCCCCCGTACACATGTGTGCTGTATCATATACTTATATGACCTACTTCCTAAACTCCACCCCCATCAAACGTATATACGAAGGCGAAAAGCTCGTATACGAAGCTCCGGCCTTCACCAGCCTTCTCCCAGACAAGCAACCACTGACGGCCTTCATCCCGGGCTTAGTTACCGGTGA
>JBGSJJ010000014.1:0-33485 GCA_041742075.1 Minisyncoccia bacterium | reverse complement strand
TACCTATGCCCAAATTGAAAAAACTAATCTCGAGCTTGAGACCATGCCGTCTGGAATCTTGGCTGAAAAAATGCTCATGTCCTTCCTCACCAAACAAATGCACGACACTGACTTAGCGTTTAAGGTCATCAGCGCCGACGTGTACGAAGACGTTGAGCATAAAATCGATTTCATCATTGAGGTAGAGGATACGCGCCGTGGTGTACGAGTGAATGAACCAGAACATCGGAGTCGCATCGGCATTCAGTTCACCATGAATACAAAAGCTACGGCCCAGAAAGAGCGCCAGCTCAAACAGGTCAGAACCTCTGCGATGTCGGCCTCAGATCTTGATGAAATGGTGCTGATCACGATGCCACTTGGAGACATCAAAGCTGTGTTTGACGCGTGGCGTTACACCGAAGAGGGCAACCGCCGCAACTACAACCGTCTTGACCCCCGTGGGCCCGACCACCAGTGGTCAGGAGAAACGAAACAGCAAATCCTCGACGGCCTCGTGCGCGGCATCGGTAGACAAACTGAGCAACAATCTCAAGCCGCCTAATTAATGTTTATATTCAAAATTTTCCCTAGGTTGGTCCTCGGGAACGTGAGGAAAACATAAAGGCCCGTGCATACAGACCTTGCGAAGGGCCACCCTTCGCACGACAAGGCCGGTCCTTAGTATTAATACATTGACACTATTAAAATTACGTGATTCAATTCGTCACTCAAAGTCTTCGAGAAAGGAAACTAAACGATGACTGGCGAGACATTGGAGAAGCTTGATCTTTCACTACAAGTTACTGGCTTTGTGCTCGCGATGAGCACCCGCATGCAGTCGAGTCAAGTACAGGACAGCGAAAACAACGTCGCTATCCTGGACGAATGCATCAGGCTCGGCTATGTCGAAAAAACAGCTGACGCCTATGGCAATTTTCGCCACTCAACTCGGCGGCCTGGGCCGATGGACTATGAATTTGTGAGCTACGTACTGACCCCCAAAGGTCAGGAGCTTGCCGCCAGGATGCGAAATGTCCTCATCAGGGAACGCATCTTGAGCCCGAGGTGGATGGTGGGCTAACGTATCGCCCAGTTGCCGCGGAACCACACTAAAAACACCGCTGAATCCCAGACTATTTGGGACCAGCGGTTTCTTTTTGTCCAATTGCCCAAAAGGCGCTTCTTGGATGTGCATTTTAATTTTGTCATTCCTATAAATCAGCTTCAGTCAGTAAATCAATTTCTATCCAATGAACTGTTGCTTGGATTAACTTTTTTAGGTCCCTAACATCTTTATCAGTGTATATTTTTTCGTAGTGTGTCTCATCGTTTCTGAGAATTTTTGCTTTCTCGGCTGCTTTTCTAATTTTTTCATTACTTACTCGCTTTTGGATACAATCATGCAGCGTCTCTTTTTTAATTTTCACCTTTTCGTCTGCTCTTGGCTCCGCATGTATTAAGTAGTCTTTTATTAGGAATTCGAAAGCCTTCCCGTAGCCTACCCCCGCAATGTCATCATGGCTCTTTGCTTCTGAATGCTCAGACTGGCCAAAAATTTTAACGAACTTTGGAGAGATTCTTACTATTTCGTCTGGAAAAACTGTTTGTGCATTTTCATATATAGGGGCTTGGTAGCCGTCTTCTTCATGATATGTGGGCCTTTGACACTTATGGCAAATGTGGATGGTGATACTTTTTCTAGTCACAAATCTTCCATTATTAGTTTCCTTTTGACCAAAGTAACCGCTTTCTGAACTGATGTCCCTACCACAGTGACCACAGATATAATCCTTTGAGCCGATTCTTAGCGGAGAGTTCCAAGTGTATTTAATAGTCATGGGTGCATTATGCATCGACTAACATGGATTGCAACATTTGTGGAAATCCCATTTTGAAATGAAGTACGAGGCGAGTAGCAAAAAAGCCGCGAGCGGGACTTTATCGTCCAGCGAGCGGCTTTTTTGTGTACTCAACGAAGTAATTCGTTCAAAATGGGATTTACCACGCGAAGTGGGCAAAGGCGCGATTGGCCTCAGCCATCTTATGCGTATCCTCCTTCTTCTTCACGGCGGCTCCTTCCTCGCGTGCGGCCATCATCAGTTCTTTGGCGAGAGCAGTGTGCATTGGTACTCCTTTTTGGTTTCGAGCAGCTGTAATAATCCAACGGAGTGCAAGAGCGTGTCGGCGTTCTGGACGCACTTCTCGTGGCACCTGGTAGTTTGCTCCACCAACTCGGCGTGAGCGTACTTCCATTTGGGGACCAGCGTTTCGAAGAGCCGTGTTGAAGAGTTCTAGAGGCTCGCCTCCACCTTCTTTAGCGTTCTTAATTTCTTCAAAAGCAGCGTAGACAATCTTTCTTGCTGTTTCCTTTTGACCGCGAAGCATCACGTAGTTGATGAGTCGCTCGACTTCTGTAGAACCGAAACGAACGTCTGGTTCTACAACATTACGATTTTTAATTGGTCGTCGCATGGTTTTAGTTCTTAATACTGAGTAATAATTAAGAATGAGATGTTATGGAAACACGTTCATTCTTCGCATAGTTTGATTCCGAAGTGTTGCCACTTGAATCGCGTCTTATGATCTGTAGCGAATATAGACTATTTTTCTTCAAATGTGATGTTAGTTTTGAAGAATATTTGTAATTGTGCGTGGGTTAAGCTTTCTAAACTTTTTTTAATTAGATGAGTTGCGCGGAACGCGAGGAAGGTGGCATGAGGCGTACGAGTTGTACGGTGAATGTCGCCTTACCGATGCGTGACAATGCAAATCGCTAATTAAAAGAAGTTTATTTGGCTTTTGGTCTCTTAGCGCCGTAGCGTGATCGCCCCCGTCTTCGCGCATCCACTCCCGTCGAGTCATACTTTCCTCGCACCACGGTGTACTGCACACCGATGTCCTTCACACGACCTCCACGTACAAGTACGACGGAGTGTTCTTGAAGTGAGTGCTTCTCGCCTGGAATGTACGCAGTGATTTCTTGACCATTTGAGAGACGAACACGAGCAATCTTTCGAATCGCTGAGTTCGGCTTTCGTGGAGTCTTAGTTGTCACACGTGTACACACACCACGCTTGAAAGGTGAGTTGTATCGGTTTGGCTTATTCTTAATAGAATTGAAGCCAAGCTGAAGTGAACCCGTCTTACTCTTGGTCGCTGGGTTGCGACGCTTACTCTTTGTTAATTGTTGTATTGTTGCCATAAAGCCCGAGTACAATACTATATTTGCAGAAATATGCAATAAAAAAGCCTCCGAACTGGTTAGGTCCGGAGGGCTCGTTCAGTTTAAGACGCGCGATGAAAGGTGATAAACGAGCGTCTTTAAGTCTACCGGAGTCCCTAATACCCGGTCAAGAGCACCACCAGGTGATTTACAAAGGCAAAAAATGGTTCGTCAAAGAAGGTAATGAAGATGAAGATGAAGGCAAACATGGCAAAAATACCGTACTGCTCAGCGAAGAGAACGAGCTTGCGGTACTGCATTTGCGCGCTAAAAGGTAGAACGGCCATGAGAATCTTTGAGCCATCAAGCGGTGGGAACGGCAACATATTGAAAATAGCCAGAAGTACGTTTATAAACACGATATATTGTGCCAACTCGATAAACGAACTACTGAGACTCAGTACTTCGGCAGAACGAACAATGACCGCAAAAACAATCGCAATCAGGAGATTTACCGCTGGACCAGCACCAGCCACAATCGCTTCGCCCCACTTTTGGTTACGGAGGTTATACGGGTTATATGGCACCGGCTTGGCCCAACCGAAGAGAAACCCCGCCTGACTGAAAAAAAGTAGGGCTGGAACCACTACCGAACCAATCGGGTCGATATGCACGAGTGGGTTTGGTGACAATCGTCCTTGGAGACGCGCAGTAGGGTCGCCAAGCCAATTAGCCGCGTGACCATGGGCCATTTCGTGAATTACAATTGAGAGAATGAGGGCAATAATGATAGCAATCTGTTGTTCCATAAATATTTAAATTCAATGATAGCGTATCCTCTCACAATAGTAAAAGTCGCTTACCAAGAAAGGTATACACCAATGTCTGGTAAGCGACTGTCTTTACATAAGCGTGAGCGTCTAGCTACGCTTAAGCAATTTCGAAATTCGATTTGGCGGGGTCAACACATTTGAGCTCATGTACCGCTCTTGCCATGAACCTGTACATCTCCACCTCTTTCAATAGGTACACTTTTTCTGCATCGGTAGCCTTACCAGAATACGCTTCCAGTTGCAGTTCGCAGATTTCCTCGATGCAATAAGCCAGACAGGCTTTTTGCTCGCCACTTAGAAGCGGGAAGCGCTCATGTACGTCAAATCGCAAAAAGCTGGGTAAATCAGAACGAAACCACTCACCTTCCAGACGCTTACAGAAACAGTTTGACACCAACTCTTCTAACACTTCGTTAAAGGTGGGATTTTTCATCTGCACGTTCCTTGTTGCTCGGTTTTGGATGTAGATTACTTCTAACTGGTATACGAACATATGTTCAAAGTAAAGTCAATGTTCTTAGTTGGTTGCAAATTCAAAGCAGTATGGTACGATAGCGACCACTAAGCAACCAGATATATGGCAAAAGTATGCGACATCACCGGCAAGAAGACCCAAGTAGGGGGTCGTTACAGTAACCGCACCCGTGCGACGCAGTTTAACCCGTGTGGCAAAGTAGCGCGCCAGGCTAACCTCCAAAAGAAGCGAGTCTACGTACCAGAACTAGAGAAGCATGTCACTATCACTGTTTCTACCAAAGGTCTCCGCACTATCACTAAAAACGGCGCGTTCAAAACACTCAAAAAAGCAAAGCTTATTTAGATAATCAAGAAGGCTTAGAGCCGACTATGATTCTCTATATGCAAACGCTTAACAAAATTCCCCTTCCAAGGGGCATTTTATTTTTAGCGTCTTGCATAAGCGCTATAAAGATACTACTTTACCCAGACCCGCTCACCGTCACTAAGAAATGTAATCGTACCCGTCTCACTGGTTGAAAGTATCTCTACACCGGCATTAAAAAGAGCATCAGTCACTTCAACATGCGGATGACCATAACTGTTATCTTTTCCGGCCGACACCACGGCAAACTCCGGTTGAACGTCAGCGAGAAATAATTCTGAAGTCGAAGTGCGTGAGCCATGGTGCCCTGCCTTAAGGACATCACTTTGTAAAAACTCGCCCTCAGTCAATACTAAGTATTCTTCAATACTCTTGGGTGAATCACCGGTTAACAGAAAACTGGTTTCGCCATAAATAAGCTTCAGCACAATCGACGACGTATTACTTTCGAGGTCAGCTACACTCCCTTCAGGATACAGTATTTCGATTACTGCATCTCTACCCAACTTAATTCGCTGTCCGCGCTTAGCAATGGTAACGAAGGCACCTTCCACCGCGACCAATTGCTCATATAATTCACTAACAGCTGTATCACTTTCGTTGTCAGTTTTTATAATATGCCCGACCGAAAAACGCTTCAGCACGTCAGTGAGACCACCGATATGATCTTTATCTGGATGGGTTCCAACAACGACATCGATAGTCCGGTCAAAAAAACTCATCTGGGAAGAAAGTTCTCGGAGTACTGAACTATCCGGACCCCCATCGATGAGTGTCTGCACACCGTCCGGTGTTTCTATAAAAATAGCGTCGCCTTGCCCAACATCGAGAAAATGCACTTGTAGGTATGGGCTACCTCCTCCGGCTGTGGCCTCAAGACCACTTGTATCCAAAGACGGTAGTACCCAGACTAAAATCGAGCTTAAGAAAAGAAATCCGAGTACCAGCAGTCGACGTCTCGCAAGTTGTTCGCTCATTCTAACAGTATACCGCTTAAACATGGCTCAAAATTAGAACGTGTGTGTTCTCTTTATGCTACAATCTCTACCAGCTTATACACTAATTTTGTAACTTGGTATGCAATACGAACCAAAAACATTTTCAATTCCTGAACTAGCGGGTATTTCAAGGGAAACTATCGATCTCCACCTCGGACTATATGCCGGGTATGTGAAGCATGTAAACCTCATCCATAGCAAAATTGCTGAAATGAAAGAGGATTCAGACCTGCCTGCGCAGGCAGGAAAACATGCCTTTGCCTTAGGGGAAGTTCAACGCCGGCTTGGGTTTGAGTTTGGTGGTATGAAGAACCACGAAGCGTACTTCGAACAATTTGAAGGTGGGCCTCAGTCACTGCCGGAGAGCAATTTCAAAACAATGCTTGAAACACAGTTTGGTTCAGTTGACGGATTTATAGCTCAATTCCGCGCTATCGCCATGACTCGCGGCGTCGGGTGGGCGATGCTTTATTTTGACCAAAACGCTGGTCGCTTAGTGACTACGTGGGTAGATGAACAACACCTTGGCCAACTACCTGGAATGAACATTATCCTCGCACTTGATATGTGGGAGCACTCCTATATGCGTGACTATCTACCGGCAGAAAAAGCTAAGTACGTCGATGCCTTCTTTACGAATCTGAATTGGGAGGTAGTGGTAGCAAGAGCTTAGCGAAAGAAAACTGGCGTATCAGGAGCTGACTTAGTCGAGCTGGGGCGTGACTCCACCTTCTTTACTGGCAGTTCAGTTTGTAACCGATTCTTTACAACCGTTTCTTCTTCAATTGTCCACGCTGAAACAGCTACCGTAGGAGATACCTCCCCACTAAGGAGGTATTTTTCGGCTAGCTCACTTTTGCCAAAACCATACACTGGGTTGTAGTACCTAAAAAGTACATACCCCAATACGACATAACTCAGGACTACCACCCAAAACGGAAATACGGGCACCATATACGAGGCGAAGGAGAGAGCTCCAAACCACTCGGCAATCGAAATAATATACGTCAGTGAAGCGTAGGCGAAGTAAGAAAAAACGGAGGCGAGCGTCATTGAAAAAAAGGCAGTGACGCCGGTTAAAAAGGTAGCCAGCATAGCTACTGGTACCATAGGGAGTACCAGGACATTTACCAGTACGGCCACCATGGAAAATTCGCCTATTTGATACAGCAAGAGTGGCAACACAAAAATCTGAGTCGCGAGCGTTGCAACCAAAAACTCCCGCACCCCTAGCTTTGTCGGTACCCGAGAGAAAACCGCTTCTAGTTGCGGAGCGACAAGAATTAAGCCTAAGGTAGCCATAAATGAAAGTTGAAAACCAGTATCATAGGCAAGCAAGTATGGGTTTAAGATGAGCATGCCGGTTCCAGCCAGCATCAGGCCGTAGAGCACCTGGTACGTACGGCCAAAGAGACGGGCAATCAATAGCAAGCTTGCCATCAGGCTGGCGCGCAGTACCGTAGCTGACAGACCGACCATGAGAGCAAATAGTACGATGGCTAACAGACCAACCAGCAACCTCGCTCGAAACGGCAAGACAAAGGAAAGGACAAAAATGACAAACACAATCACCAACATAATGTTGTAGCCCGAGAGCACTACAATATGGATAATACCGGTTGACCTGAAGACCGCTTCTAGGTCTTCGCCGAGTCCCGCTTTCACACCAAGTAATAGTCCTTGGGCTAGCCCAACTTGTGGCTCAGGGATAACAGTTTTGATTCTTTCAATAAAGGCACTTTTAAACGCCAGTAGTTTTGTCACCAGAAAATTACCAGACCCATACTCAACTACTTCAACTGTGGCAAACGGGATTACATGCGACACTCCTTGCGCTTTGAGGTAGCCTGGATAGTTAAACGTTCGACCGAGGTCAGTTTCAAACGGCTCCGGGAGCTCAACTCTACCACTTACCCGTACTCGGTCACCATAGGAGATGCCCGCGTAACGATCAGTCCGCACCAGCACTAAAGCTTCTTCAGTCGCAACATATAACTGAGTACTTCGCTCCCCTAGTAGTGGCTCACGATGAACCACTCCTTCGAGGACTACTTCAGTGCCTACTGCGGGGATAAGGGATTGATTTGGGTCGTACACCTCACTTACGTACACTCGCAAACTACCTAGTGCAAAACCAAGCAAAACTACACTTCCAATTAAAATCACCTGTGCGTACTGACTCAAAGCAGAGCGACGCCACAAGACAGCTACAACCAAGCTCAGAAAGAACAACCATGCAATTGAGGCTTCGGATTTGGGATACAGAGACTCTAAAAGCACCCCCAAAGCGAAAGAAAGAGTTACTGTATAAAACAAAAAACTCTGCATACACAGTTAAGTGTAGCAGAACGAATGTCGGCCTCGCGCGCTGCGCGAGGCCGGTGTCACTTGCGTGACGGGTAGGAAGGGACGCGGCCCTCCGCTCGAGCTCGTGTCTGTTGCCTGTAATGGCAACCTTGACAACTCTACCGGAGGTGACGGTCAACAGCGAAAGTCGAGACCAACGGAAATAGGCGGTTTCCCCTGCTCCTCTTCGGCGGTATTGCCGAGGCCTTCCTCGACCGTGCACGGGGTCGACGTGAATGCGAGATGGGCAGGAAGCGGCTCTTTTAGCATGAACACATCCTTTTCTTAACGAACGCTCTGTGCATGAACGTCCTTAACTACAATACCTACACTATATACATATTGTCAAGTTTTCGAGCACATTAAAAAGCCGTCGCGAACCTCGCGACGGCAATTTTGGCAACGTAATCTATTGTTGCAAGTTTATTACAATTTCACGCTCTATAAGTGTCCAGACACCATTCACGACTCTGAAGTTGTGATGAGTTGCTGTAGCATTTCTTGGTGCTGGCCTCAGTATGAGACCGCACGAGTCTAAGGTTGGCTTAATGCGCCACTTGCGAATCATTGTTCCTTGATCAACCGATCCACAGGCAAAATGAAGTCTTAAAATGCGTTTCTTCCGTTTCAAAAGCAAAAGTATACCAGGTACGATTTCTGA
Organism: Minisyncoccia bacterium; assembly: GCA_041742075.1. Lineage (GTDB taxonomy): Bacteria > Patescibacteriota > Minisyncoccia > Phycocordibacterales > UBA918 > OLB19. The sequence goes on along the minus strand of JBGSJJ010000014.1, from coordinate 24,661 downwards.
ATATTTGCCATCATCATGTGGACTTAGCCTCCACATCAAGATGGCATTATCAGGAATTCTGATTTCACCCATCGACCTCTGTCCCTTCACGTTTGTTTGATGGAAACAACGATTATTCCTTAAAAATATTAACCCAAAAACTACACTGCGTCAAGGGCTTCATTCACCAATCTATCTGCTTTCTTGTTCTTTTCACGTGGTATATGCGTAAGGAGGAGGTTGGGGAAACTGGCTACACGCATGTTGTGAATTTCAATAAACATTGGTACGAGGCCTGGCTCTTTTATCTGGTACTCGTTATTGAGTTGCTTTTTTACCAGCTCACTATCAAGTCGAATCTCAAACTCCATTTCTTTAGTTTTTTTGCCGTAGTTCGCCTTGAGTATCTGGAGTGCACTCATAACAGCATTGTATTCAGCAAAGTTGTTGGTGCTGTTACCGATAAATTCCTTATGTTCTTTAAGCACTTTCCCAGCTTCATCAGTAATATAGACCCCGATGCCGGCTGGCCCAGGGTTACCACGCGCTCCACCATCAGTATAGGCAATGATTTTTTGCATAGAGTTAGTGTAACAAATTTGTACCCTATAAAGCGAATCGCCCGAAGTAATCACTTCGGGCGAGGAACTGGTTGGCACGGAAAAGTGCAGACTTTGCCGCGCAGAGAAAATGTGACTTCACAAAACGAACCATTCACTGACTTACGACTGTGCAAAACTCTCCGCGCAGGGTCGTCCCCAGCGAGTCGAACTTGGACCCTTGTTTTGATTTAACTATTTCTACTAGTTGAAGTTCGGCTAGGATATAGTTCGGACTGAAAGTAGTGCCATCCATCGACGTACTCCCCGATTGCTATGCGCAATAGTGTACTCAGGTGCTAATAATGTCAACAATCCGTAAGCGCGTATCAAGACGACCCATAAAAAACGACTGCTCGACGTGGGCCAAAAGCGATAGCTTTTGGCCCACCATTGGTTCAACAGAAAATTGACTCGGCAATTTAAAAAACGCAATTGCTTCACGTGCCTTGCCGGCAGTATCAAACACAAGCTTAGTATGTTCTTTAGTTTTTCCAAAAGCGGTAACTGCTGTCGGCACCACGTTATTAAAAAGATACAAAGGCTTCGGGTTGTCCATACCAAACGGTGCACACTGGGCTTGGGCTTGTAAAAATGACGAATCAATCTCATCAAGACGAAGTTCTAAGTCAACCGCAGGCACCTCTTTAAACCTCGCCGCTTCACCCAGAGTGAGATAGGCTTCTTGTAGCAGATCACTCAACGTATGTATATATTCTTCCTCTACTGTAAAACCACCAGAAAAGTGGTGTCCACCAAACTCTTTGAACCCTCGAGGCATAGCCTCCATAACTCGTACGACACTTACGACCCCATTTGAACGACACGAGCCCTTATAGTCCCCATTCCCGTCACGACCCCAAAGAAATACTGGGCGATTGTGTTCCTCAGCCAATTTATTGGCAGCCAGCCCAACCAGCGATGGTCGCCAAGCAGGGTTACCCATTACCAATATATCCGGCAACACTTCTGTTAGGTCTAACCGCTTATGAATATCTTTTGTGATAAGGGAAATGGCGGTTTTTCGCTCGAGGTTTAATTTCTCTAAGTGAGCCACCCGTGCTCCGGCTTCGCCTTCATCTTTTGTTGCAAGCATCAAAAAGGCATCTTCAGGGGTATCCATGCGGGAGGCTGCGTTTATGCGGGGACCAATAGTAAAGCCAATGTCGTCTTCGGTGAGATACGCTTGGTTCGCTTTTTGCGCGCGGAGTAATTGCTGAAGACCAGGTCGGCGCGACTTCCTTAGGACTTTAAGTCCATAGTGGGCCAACACCCGATTCTCACCCGTCAGTGGTACCATGTCAGCAATCGTCGCAATCCCCACCATATCGAGCCACCACTTTTCTGCCCCGACCGGAAGAGTAAACGTCCCACGGGCGATAAGTGCTTGCACGAGCTTAAAGACTACGCCCGCTCCACATAAGCCAGAGAATGGATAGGTTGAACCCACTGCGGGATTCACCACCGCGTACGCACTCGGTAACGTCGCCTTTGGTTGGTGGTGATCAGTGATAATCACGTCTATACCATCCTCGCCCGCAAACTCAACCGCCTCATGGTCAGTCGTTCCACAATCAATCGTGATAATGAGGGTTGGATTATGTTCAGCGCGCATTGCTTCAACGGCTTTAGCACTCAAGCCAAAACCATCATAGTGGCGATGTGGTATAACGTTCACAAAATTTGAAAAACCAACAGCGGTAAAGAAGTCGTGGAGCACAACTGCCCCCGGTATACCATCGCAGTCATAATCGCTAAAAATTACAATCTTCTCATTGTTTTGTATCGCGAGAAGAATCCGCACGACGGCTTTTTCCATGTCATGGAGTAAAAAAGGATCATGGAGCTCCGTGTCATACGATGGCGCAATAAAGCTCTTGGCTTCAGCCAACGTAGTAATTCCTCGATTTACCAAAAGCTGGGTCAAGTGGGGATGGAGTGAGGCTAGTTCGATTCCTTCAGACTCAGACACTAACGGTTTTAGTTGGTAACTCGGCATAGCTCGAGTATGGTACCACATTCGCTTTTTTACGTTATACTTTGCCTATTATGGCTAGTATATTTTCTAAAATTATCGCGCGTGAAATACCCGGACACTTTGTGTATGAAGATGAGGTGTGTGTGGCTATTCTTGATAAGTTTCCAGCTACCGAAGGGCAGACGTTAGTTATCCCTAAAAAAGAAGTCGACTATATTGGCGATTTGGACGACACAACCTACCAGCACATTTTTTCTGTTGCAAAACGCATCCTCGTTGTTCTTGATACCGCTTTTGAAACCGAGCGCACCTGTCTAGTAGTGGAAGGTTTTGAAGTACCGCATGTGCACATAAAACTGTACCCAATGAAAGACAACTCAAAACCTTTGGGAACAATCCTACCGTCCGGCACAATGGCTGACGATGAGACTTTGAGTAAGGTAGCCGAAAAAATCAGAGTCGTACTAGAATAGAAAGTCGCTATAATGAACGCAAAAGCCGGGCGGTACCTTTGGTACCGCCCGGCTTTTGTAAAAATTACTCCTTATTCACAATCGCATCTATTGCCGGCAAGCTACCGAGCTCAAGAAACGTGAGCATCGCACCACCCGCTGTTGAAAGAAAACTGTATCGTTCTTGGTTACACAGTGATTCAATAGCGGCAATCGTGTCTCCGCCACCCAAAACAGAGTAGGCTTTTGATTCTGCCACCAGCTTGGCCGTCTTTACGGTCTGCGCTTCAAAACCACGCTCATAATCACCAAACGGCCCATTCCACAGTATCGTACCGGCGTTTGCAATGAGTGGCGCGAGCATATCTATTGACGCAGGGCCGACGTCAAGCATGCGTTCATCAGACTGTACAGCATCCGGAGGGCAAATCCGCCTTCCATTTGGACCATCTACCACCACGTCTATTGGCAGTAGTATTTTTGGATGAGTTAAGAGCGGACTTCCTTCCAAAGAAACGTCTGACACGAGCGACGTACCCATCTCATAGCCTTTCGCCTTGAAAAAGTCATTAGCCAATGCTCCCCCGACAAAAATATGATCATAGATACCGAGAAACTTTTCCACCAGTGGCATCTTCGTGTCAAACTTGGCACCGCCAAGCATAAATAAAGCTGGCGTTTTTGGTTCAAGAGTTTTTGCTAGTTCTTCATACTCATGCAAGAAATTAATGCCAAAGTAGCTCGGGAGAAACTTTGGTATACCAACCACTGAAGCATGTGCTCGGTGTGCTGCCGGAAAATCCTCCATAACAAATACATCGGCTAGATCAGCTAGTTGACGAGCAAAATCGTCATCATTCTTTTTTTCCCTCGGGTCAAAACGCAGGTTCTCAAGCATGAGTACCTCACCATTTTTGAGTCCATCACGTAGTTCTTGCGTTTTTGGGCCAAGCACTTCATGAGAAAAAACAATGGGCAAGTGGTACGCGAGCACATCAAACACGGGTGCGAGACTCTGTTCAGAACCGTCCCCAATGTGACTAATTAGAATCACCTTCGCACCAGCAGTCCGAAGCCAGTTTATGGTCGGCAGGGCACGCATTAAGCGAAACTGGTTTCGCACGGTACCCTCTTCGATTGGTACATTGAGTGAAACACGAACGAGTACATATTTACCGAAAACATCGGTAGCATTTTGAATACTATTTAAATTATTTCTTTGCATACTGGTCAGCTATGGTAATAATAGTGCTAAACTCCTTTGGTAAAAGACTGGCACCGCCCACTAAAAATCCATCAACTTCGGCTTTCTCTAAAAGCTCTTCAGCATTTTTTGCGTTCACTGATCCACCATAGACAATCCGTACTTTTGGAACAACCGTTCTATCGTACAGCGTAATAAGCACCTTTTGAATATAGAGTTTAATCTCAAGCACATCGTCAGGTGTAGCAGTTTTACCAGTCCCAATCGCCCAGACTGGTTCATATGCAATAACCACTTCGCTCAGTTTGGATTTTAAAACTCCCGCTAAGGCGGTTTTCAGTTGCACTTCAATAAAGCCGTAGAAGTCACCCCCAGCGTCGCGAGACTGTTCACCCACACACACAATTGGCATGAGGCGTTCCTTGAGGGCCATGAGAACAACCCCGTTTACTTCTGTATTAGTCATACCAGCCTGTCTTCGTTCTGAGTGACCAACAATAACTGCACTCGCACCTACGCTTATAATTTGTTTTGCTGATACTTGACCAGTATGCGCTCCCATAACCTCGGCCGACATATCTTGTGCTACAAGCCTGACACCTGCCTTTTCGGCTTTACTTTTCAGTGTCGAAAAGAACACCGCTGGTGGAGCGATGAGTACTGCTGGGACAACACTTTTAATTTTTGTCGTCTTAAGTAAGGTCTGGAGTAAATTTTCGGCGTCACTGGCTAACAATGGATTCATTTTCCAGTTGCCGATGATAAGTGGTTGAGCTGATTTCATGACTAAAATATTGTAGCACGGGTAACTGTTCACTTTTTACCCATTTAACTTTAGAACTAAAACGCGTAGCTAGTACTCGTCTCGCCACTCAATAAAACTGTAGTCGTCTGAGGTATTAGGTGTGAGGGGAGGTGGATTATCAACTAAGTTTCTATCAAATGAGTTATAGCGGTTGAGAAACCCGGAGGTAGTAACTCCACCGCTCGTCCACTGTGTACCCACTCGACCACTTGAAACAATCGTACCGGTCATCGACATTGAGTTACGAATGACGTAGGGGTCAAGTGAACCTGTGAGATTACCCGCATCATAGTGATTTCTACTGAAGCGTCCGTCTTTGGCAATATAAATACCGTTGGCGGTTAAGTTATTTGGTACAACCAGTCCAACGAGTACATCTTGTTCGGCAATTGCGAGAAGGCCAGAAGTACTCGTTGCCGAGTAGGTTATGTTGTTGTTAATAATAATTGATGGATTCAGTGTTCCAGACGTCGTTGAAGCAGCCGCTATTGTTACTCGTTGACTGACTATCCCTTCTAGCCAGACTTTGTCGTCAACAAAGATAAGAGGGCAGGTGGGTGAGATTGCGTACGTTTGGGGAGAGGAGGTCGCGGTGATGACGTTTTGTTCTGTTTGCCACCCGAACTCAGTTGAGTACCCCCAGTACGAATTGACCGCGGTTACTCTACTCACGGTAATGGTGCTATTGGAATTAAAGCGGACGTGATAGCCAAAATTTCCAGACTGAGAACGAGGAATGATAATCCCGCCATTATTTATGGCTCTGGTGCGCATCTGCTCTAAATCAAGGGTGAGGCCAGTAAAGTTTATCGGTGGCGAACCCGAAGAAAAGAGCGCCGTGTTTGGGTTTAAAGTCGTTGTAAAAACACCACTATGAGTGGTTGTTGGAGTACAACCGAAGGATGGGGTACACGCCCAAGTACTCACGTTACTCGAGACCGTAGAATTATTTGTACCGTCCATTCTAATCCCATTATTACTGTGATACGGTCCGACAATAATTCGGTCGGCTCCCGCCCACACACTGGAGTTTAGAATAAAGGAATACTCAGCAACTGTCGGCCGGGCGTAGCGACCATAGACAGTACGTTCAATGCTAGGCATTGCATCAGTTCGTCCGGTAGACGTTATTTCAATTGAACTGACTGCTCCGCAGTACGCTGTACTATTTAATGCCACAGTATATTCACCGACTCGTCCTAGTTCCGGGTCATCAAACGGAATGGTGAATGGGCCGGGGTTCCCTGTACCATGAGTAACGTCTCCTGGAAAGTGCGCCAAAAACCATTTGTAATAGTTAAGTCCTGCCTCGGCTATTTCACGAGCTAACTCCTTTTGAATTCGAATCTCTTGTGACTGATACTGCGTAATAACATAGCCCATTAAACCCGTCACCATCACAAAAAATACTGAGCCAAATATTAGTATCAAAATAAGGAGAGCGCCTGTTTGTGAAGAACGAATCATAAATTATCTTTTAAGTTACGGAGTGTCGCACCAGAACGAAGCATGTGTTCACCAGGGTTGCGAGCTGGATCAATGTTCACAATAACTTGCGACCGTATAAAACGAATGTCGGCAATGTCGGCAGACGAAGTACTCTGTACTCCGGTATCGCTATAGTAAAAGAACGTTGATGTACTTTGAAGCAAATTCTGAACATAATCAGACACAATAAATTGCTCGGTCGGTGTAGCGTAATTATATACCCCCGCGGTAGCGCTATAAATACGTTTTGTGAGCGTAGTGGTAGTAGCGAGCTCATACTCAATGTACTCAACACTATTGTCTCCATCAACATCACTATAAAAACCGACCACATGTGGCTCCATTCGCACCAGGGGGAAAGCTCCATCATCAGCAAAAATCATTTCACGGAGGTCTCGGGTCAGGTTTTCAATACCGCGACGAGCTAGATCAAGTTGATAGGCTTGCGTGATAGCGTATGAGTTAAAGCGGTAGAGAGACTGTACACTCGTCATAATGGCTGTCATAAGCACCGTAAAAATACTAACCGCAATAATCAGCTCTACTAACGTCATCCCTCTACTCGTGTGATGTAACTTGAAAGACATATTTTTATGGAACAAGGACGACACTTATTACCGACCCGCTCGGACTAACTGAAACATCGGTGACGACCGAATCAGTGTAGCCAGTCTTCTGTACTGTTATGGTAGAAGTTGCGCCAGTTCCCGGCGTATCGAACAGCACTTGACCACACTGACTCGTGATTTGAGTGTCGGAAAATATTCCGTCATCGAAGAGAACGGTTGCGTTGGCAACAGGTGCACCACCACCCTCGGTAACACTTACCCGCAGTGTATCGCTCAAAGTCGGCACAAGACTGATGAGCACCTCTTCACTGGTGTCCGGATTGAGTGAGAAAGGAGAAAGTGGGCAGACTTCAGAAGCTATATAGGATCCACTCGTTTCAGTGATGGTAAAGGTGTCCCATTCAATGTTTGATAAGTCGACTTCCCCACTACCATTACTACTCGTGGTGACATCATACTTAGGTATTACTTGAAAAGTGAAGTCTGAACCAATACTTTTCTGACCAGTAACCCGGATAGGCACTCCCGCTAACGGCACCCTCTCAACAACGTATGAAAGTTCCCACTCAATGATTTCCGGGGTGACGTTGGTATCACTTGTCTCAAGGAAGGCACCAAACGCCAATTCAGGATAGTCGATTGGATCTAAACCGGACAGGTCAATCGGATTTGTGGTAAACCCGCTACTGTTTCCAGGCAAATCACTATCGGGAACCAATTGTGGTACAAGTGAGTCATGATAGACAAACACCCGCACGCTCGTACCCGGGGGGAGTGTTACGTTTGAGTTTATTTGTGTCCAAGAATACAGAGTTGCCGGACTCACGAAGATAGTTTGTAAGCTACCACTGGCTGGGTACGTGCCTGGAGTACCTAAGAGCGATACCCCACCACTTACCGTGATGTCTGAACTCGTCGCTACTTTAGAACTATCAGTGAAATCATCGGCAAAATTTCCCAAAACAGCTGGCTCTGTCGTTAAAATGGTCAGATTACTTAACTCATCAATTTGAAAGTTGAGCGTTGAGACTTGGTTTTCTACCACCGAAACTGGGAGGGTGAGTGGATTTGGGTTAGTACTGGTCGCTATATACGTACCGTCTGAAGAGTAGCCCGCTTTTGTCACATAGACTTCATAATCACTACCTTGTGGTGCACCAGAGAGATACGCTTCACCACTAGCACCGGTATAGCGAGGGGTATTAATTGATGAACTGGCTTGAATAAAGCGAACTTCAGCCCCAGAGACCGGCTGGAAACTAGCATCAAACACGTTTACTCGAATTGTACCCCCGCCCGCTGTAGTCTCAATCCCTTCAGGAACAATGTTGGTGGTATGGAAAATTGAGCTCGTAGTACCGTCTTTATCAACCCAGGAATACTCAATTTTAACTAATTTATAATCACTCGTAACAGAGTTACTGTCGGCGCCTGAAACACCATCGGCGTCATCATCAATATATGAGACCAAAATGCGCTCTACATACGTGACACCATTAAGCGAGGTGGTACTCGTCTGAGGCAATAATCCAGACGGCACACCGCTTACTGTACCAACAGCGTTATACGAAAGTGAGCGAATATACTCCATGCGTTCAGATACAAGCGCTAAAGCGTTAGACTTCATGCGAGATTCTGCAATAAGCGAAATAATGGTTTCGTATGCAGAAAATAGCCCGCCAAACACCAAAGCCATAATAGCGGCGGTCACAATAAGTTCAATAAAGCTAAAGCCTCGATTTCGCACTTGGCCTGACGAAAAAAGAGATTCTTTTTTCGTCAGGCCAAGTGTGCGGAAAAAATACATAGACTTAGATACTGTCGCCGATAGAATAAATCGGCGCAATCATCGCTAAGGCAAAAAATCCAACCGCTCCACCAATAAACACCATGAGGATTGGTTCAATAATCGTAGAGAGGTCTTTGGTTTTTTGCTCCACTTCTGTTTCGTAAAATATAGCGAGCTCACGTAGCATGTTTGAAATGTCTCCGGTCTCCTCACCAACCAAAATCATTTCCCCCACCAAAACTGGATACAGGTCTTCTCGCTCAATGAAGACTGAAGACAGCGGGGTTCCTTTTTCAACCCGCTTCGCGGCTTCGGCAATAATTGCTTTGTAGTAGACGTTTTGCACCACATCTTCAGTAATCTTCAGTGAGCGAATCACGTCTACCCCGGAGGAGAGGAGTGAAGAGAGCGTACGAGCGGTGCGCGCCGCGTTTACTTCTTTGGCAATTTTACCAATCACTGGTAACCGAGGAATAATAAAAGACGTCGTACGAATGCCCACCTTTGTTTTCAGAAAATACCCTGCCCCCACTACAAAACCCACCAAGCTACCCAGGGTAAGAACTATGTTCTCGACCATGAAATCGCTTACCCCCATCAAAATCCTGGTCGTGATTGGCAAGTCAACATCCAAACTCTTAAACGTACCGGTAATTGAGGGCATTACGAAAATCATCATGAGAATTCCGATGATAACCAAAATAATAATGACAATTGCCGGGTAAATCATGGCGCCCTTTATTTTTTTCTTAAGGCTGGAAGAACGCTCCATCTGGATACTCAAGGTCTGGAGCGCTTCGGAAAGTCCCCCACTCTCTTCCCCCGCTCGAATCATCGCTACGTATAAGTTGTCAAACTCTTTCGGGTAGGCACCAAGGGCTTCATAGAATTGTGAACCTTTGTTGATTCGTTCTCGTACGTCGGCCATCACGCCCTGCAAACGTGGGTTTTTACTCTGACGCTCAATTACGGAAAGCGCCCGTGAAAGTGGAAGACCGGCTACCAGCATGGAACCTAAGTTTCTCGTGAGCATCACCAGCTCATCGTCCTTGACGCGACTAATGAGGTACTCGAGGCGTTTTACGTTAAGCAATGAGCGGATTCCGCGGGTACTAGCTTCATCAATTGAATTTACCGTATGTCCATGACTACGGGCTATTTCATACACGGCAAATCGATCAGGGGCTTCAACTTTTTCTGTAACGAATGAACCTTTCGTATCTGCGCCTTTGTAAATAAAAGTCGGCATACTGGGTTTTATTCGTTAATTACTCGAAGGACTTCTTCAACCGTAGTTAAACCTTTGGCGGCTTTATAGATACCATCTTCAAGCATGGTGAGCATACCTTCCTTGCGGGCCTGCACCTCAATTGCGTCAGCCGTTGCCCCGGCCATCACCATGTCTTTAATGGTAGAGCTCATAGGGAGGATTTCATGAATTCCCATTCGGCCTTTGTATACTTCCTCACCCTCTGGTAAATCCTTGGCATGATAAAACGGGACACTGTTCCAGGTTGCGTCAGCCGGAACTATTTTTTCTTCTTTAAGTTCGTTCAGGATTTTGTCTAAGTCAGCGTGACGACTCAACTCGGCTTTTTCATCGGCTGATAGAAAATATGCTTCTTTTGCTTGTTCTGAAAGCTTACGCACGAGACGCTGTCCCACTGCCACTCGGAGCGTGGAGACAAGTAAAAATGTTTCTACTCCCATGTCGACTAACCGGGCTACGGTAGCGGAAGCTGAGTTGGTGTGCACGGTCGCTAAGACTAAGTGTCCGGTCAAAGCGGCATTGATAGCCAGACTCGCTGTTTCTTGGTCACGGATTTCTCCGACCATAATAATGTCAGGATCCTGACGCATGAGGGAGCGCAAACCAGCGGCAAACGTGAAGCCAATTTCTGTTTTCACTTGTGTTTGATTGATGCGAGGCATCTGGTATTCAACCGGATCTTCAATCGTTGAGACGTTCACCTCAGGGGTATTGAGTAGGTCTAATACGGTATACAACGTGGTGGTCTTTCCCGAACCAGTTGGACCAGTGACTAAGATAATTCCAGTTGTTTGTTTCATCGCTCGTTGTAGACGTTCGTGTGAAGAGCCGTGGAAACCAATGCCTTCGAGGGTAAAGCCTGAGCGATTTTCACGTAGCAAACGCATGACGACTTTCTCGCCGTTAAAAATCGGTAGAATAGAAACACGAAACGAAACTTTTTGGCCATCCATCTCCATCTTAAATCGACCATCTTGCGGGAGACGCTTTTCATCGAGCTTTAGGTTTGAGAGGACCTTGAGTCTCGCTACAATAGTCGGTGCTGCGTTTTTAGGAAGCGTCATCGCGTCATGTAAAATACCGTCAATGCGGTAACGAACCAGGACTGATTCTTCCATCGGTTCAATGTGAATATCAGATGCTCCTTGAATAATGGCGTGACGAAGCAGGGTATCGACGATTCGTACCACCGGCAGATCTTCGGCCATTTTCTTTAGGTCTTCTTCTGTAGCCTCTTCCCCAGTCTCATCAGAAATCATCTTGAGAGCCGAGGTCTCCTTCATAATAAGGTCGCCGAACTCATCTTTGAGAGTTTTTTGATACTGCACGAGTGCAGACTTCATCGACTCAGTGTCAGTCAAACGAGGGAGAATCTTGAGCCCGACTTTTTTCTTTATAAAGTCGATCGCAGGGAGGTCGGCGGTGTCGAGCATCACTACTTCAAGCGAATCTGCATTCCGCTTGAAGGCGATGATGTTGTGGTTACGAGCAACTGGTTCTGGGATGAGGGACAAAATATCAAAATCAATTCGTACTCCCTTGAGTGACATAAACGGAATACCTAGTACATATGACTCAACCCGACGCATGTCGTCTTCGGTCATCGTACCCGATGCAATCAAAGCTTCCGCCAGCGAGCGCTTTTCATCTTTCGCCACTTTTTCGGCTTCTGCAAGGTCTTTCTTGCTCACCAAACCAGCGTCGCTTACGAAACGTTTTAATTGTTCGTCTTGAATTCGCATACGAAAAAGAACCCCTCCATAAATTACTTACTCTCTTAGTATAGCGCACTTAGAATTGAAAAGATCACGACTTACCGACACGTTCGTGTATAGCTGGTACTGATTTTGACGAAGGTTACTCTATATGCTAAGTTAGTTGGTATGACTGATATGCGCGGGCCTTTGGCCCGCGCATATTGTGTACAGAATAATGAATTAAAAGCGTACCCTAAGCGGTTGTGTGGACTAGGTCCCGCCCTACACTACACACTTGGTTGGCGTACACCAATAAGCAAAATACGATGTTTGATTTAAAAGTGATGCACTCAGTGCTCGGGGAAATGGAAGAAGAGCGAGGAATTCCTCGTGCCAAAATGATTGACGCAATTGAGCAGGCTCTCGCTACTGCGTACAAAAAAGAATTCGGAAAGCGAGGACAAATTGTCCGGGCTAAGTTTGATCTTGATAGTGGTGCGACAATTTTTAGTCAGATAAAGATTGTGGTAGACGCTTCAATGCTCAAGCCAGAGTCTGAAGAAGAGGAAGAAGTTGAAGAACACCACCATAACCGGCACGAAGTGGAGGAAACGGTAATCGAAGGATTGGTGCGTTTTGACCCTGAAAAGCACATTATGATTGAGACGGCTCAAATGATTAAGAAAGATGTTGCGCTTGGTGAAGAGCTTATCTTCCCACTTGAGAGCAAAGACGACTTTGGACGAATCGCCGCCCAAACCGCGAAGCAAGTCATCATTCAAAAGGTACGCGAAGCAGAGAAGGAATCAGCTCTGGCTGAGTTCGGACAGAAAGAAGGTGACGTTGTTATGGGCCATGTACAACGCTTCGAACGAGGTAACCTCTACGTTGACCTTGGTCGAGTTACCGCCATCATGCCGTACGATGAACAGATTCCGGGTGAACGATTCAAACCAGGTGAACGAATTCGCGCATCTTTAATTGAAGTAGACGAGACTGCTCGTGGGGTATTTTTGAAGCTTTCTCGCTCACACCCAGACTTTTTGGCCAATTTATTTGCCATTGAAGCGCCTGAGATTCAAACCGGTGCTGTCGAAATAAAAGCCATCGCTCGCGAGGCAGGTGCTCGTTCAAAGATTGCGGTGTATGCTCATGACCCACATATTGACCCAGTCGGTTCAATGGTTGGTCAACGGGGTGTTCGCGTTTCAACAGTGATGAGCGAACTTGGTGGCGAGAAGATAGACATCATTGAATGGTCAGAGGACCCGGTGACCTTTATTGAAGACGCCCTTTCTCCAGCTCAAGTACTATCAGTTCGCATTGAAAGCGAACCAAAAGAAGGTGGTGGCAATGAAGACGCTCGGGGACACGCTGTGGTTGAAGTTACTCCTGACCAGCAATCACTCGCTATTGGTCGTGGCGGACAAAATGTTCGTCTCGCTGCTAAGCTCACTGGCTGGAAGATTGACATTATCTCTAACCGCGTAGAAACGGCTGAAGAGACCTCTGCGTTATCGCCAGAAGAAAAAGCTGATTTAGAAGTACTTGAAAGTGAGGAAGCGGTTACTAGTAAACCAGAGCTTCCAAGTGAAGATGAGCGTACGGAAGACCGCGATATGGTTGCTGGGACTGAAGAGGAAGACGAGATTGATACTCCAGAAGAAGCTGAGGCTCTCATTGTAGAGGAAGAACCAGAAGTAAAGTAATTACTAATTCTAAACGTTCTCGTACCTATGAAAGTATTTGGACATCTCTCACCAGACACTGACGCTACCGGCTCAGCGATTATTTGGGCGTGGTTCCTAACAAACCATACTGGTGTAACCGCTACACCCCATGTGCTCGGCGACCTTAACTCAGAAACAAAATTCGTCCTCAATTACTGGGGCGTGAGTACTCCAGCATTGCTTGAGTCTGTTTCAAGTACCGATACGGTAACTGTTGTTGACACCAACAACCCACAAGAACTATTTGCCAACATACACGAAGCAACAGTAGTGGAGATTATCGATCATCATAAGCTCGTCGGTGGCTTAACGACTGAAGGACCCATCACGATTACCATGCGTCCACTGGCCTCAACCGCGACAGTTATCTACGACTTGATGCAAAATTCTCAGACTTCCCTCCCTAAAGAAATTCAAGGTTTGATTCTTTCCTGCATTTTGTCTGACACACTGGCCTTCCGTAGTCCAACGACCACCCCGCACGACAAGGACGTCGCTGAATCGCTGGCAAAAGAACTAGGAATTGACATCGCCAGCTATGCAACAGAGATGTTTGCCGCTAAGTCAGATATTTCTGACTTCTCTGACCTCGGTTTGATTCGCCTCGATAGCAAGAAGTTTGCTATCGGTGACAAAAACATTCGTGTTTCAGTCGTTGAAACGACTGACCCGAGCACTGTGCTAGCTCGAAAAGATGGCATTGTGGCGTCAATCAATGCTCTTGTTGCTGAGGAGAGCGACGTGGATGATGTACTTTTCTTCATTGTGGATATTCTAAACGAAGAAGCTACTGTCCTCACCTACAACGCGCTCACCAAACAGATTATTGAAGCTTCTTTCGGAGTAACGGTTGAAGCCGATACTGAAGTACTACCGGGAATTGTATCTCGTAAGAAGCAAATTCTACCCTGCTTAAAACTTTAATACGAAATTGACGTGAAACAAATCGACGCCTACAGCCAAGCTGTAGGCGTCGATTTGCTGTGTATAGCCGGGCGTCAGTAAATCCCCTCTCCGGTTTATACTAATAGCAATGGTTAGCAGGTATTTTTTTCCGTATGCATAGTCTCACAAAACCAATCATCTCTATCAGCATCCTATGCTTGGCGTTTGCCGTTTCGTATGCCGTCCGTGCAAGTGCACAAGAACTAGACGAAACTATAACAAGTGAGACAGCTACCTCAACCGAGATAATCGAAGCCACTCCACCGGTATCCGAAGACCGCCTCAATACCTTACGCCAAGGCCTAGCCGAAATAACCAATCGACCGGGCGTACGAATCAGTCTTTCAGAACGTGCCCAAGAGCGAATTATTAATCTTGCTTCAAACATAAGCAACCGCATGGACGCCACCGTTAATCGGTTTGAGCAGATCATTAAGAGACTAGAGCGCCGAATAGAAAAAAGTGCCAGCGGAGGTATCGATGTAGAGTCAGCTCGAAATACTCTGGAGGAAGCGAAAGTTTCACTCGCTGTTGCTAAGGCCGGGCTCACGAACATAGACACAGCTGTTATCAAAGCGGTTACGAGCGACCAACCGCAGGTTGGTATCAGTAATCTTGCGACACTGTATCGAAACAATGTTATTGCCTTTCGAGACACCAAGCGCGCGCTCCAAGAAACGATTGCCCTTTTAAAGAACCCGACTCGAGTTGTGATCCCAACCAGCACAAGTACTGAGGCAGTTTTAGATGTAACTCAAAATTAATTATATGGCTGATAAAAAACCCCCTTATTTTTCTGACGAGGAGCTTAAAGTACCAGAAGGCTCTTTGATGAGTCGAGCTGGTAGTGGCGCGAGTCAGGGAAATCCACTCATTCCTTTAATTTTGGCTACGCTTGTCTTATTTTTGCTCTTGATTCTAGCTGGTCTCTATTACTGGCAACAGCTACTTCAGAACAATCTGGGCTTAGAAGCCATCTCTGACCGTCCAACCGCTGTAGAAAACCAGGAGCCAGAGAGTGATACCGCCCGAGCTCAAACCCAAGCCGCTGAGACCATGAGCACGTCTGACGAACTTACCGCTATCGAAGCCGACCTTGAGAGTACCAACCTTGATGCCCTCGATACTGAATTAAACGCCATTGATGCTGAGGTTGAATCAGCTGAAGGCCAGTAATCACTTTATTTAGAAGATACTCAAAGTGACCACAACTTCATAGGTTCAAGGTCGCTTCGTTTGCAATTCTGCTGATTATCAGTACACTAACCTGCTGTTATCTAAGCAAACATTCATACTATTTATATGGACTTTATTAAAGACTTTACCCTCGAAAAACAAACCGGCTCACAGGTGAAAATTACAGGTGAAATACCCGAGAGTGAACTCGAAAAAGAACGCGCTCGGGCAACGGCAAAGTTTGGCCGGGAGATGAAAATTGACGGTTTTCGTCCTGGGCATGTACCCGACAAAGTAGTCGTGGAGCGGGTAGGAGAAATGGCAATTTTAACTGAGATGTCTGAACGGGCCTTATCTCGTATTTATCCAGAAATTCTTAAGACACATGGTGTTGATGCTATCGGCTATCCAAAAATTGAGATAACAAAAATCGCACCAAATAATCCGCTCGGCTTTACCGCCACTATCGCCATCATGCCGGAACTTACGCTCCCAAAATATCTTGAAATAGCCAAGCAAGCTAACTCTGATAAAGCCTCAAATGAAGTTACTGAGGAAGAGATCGATACGCAGATTAAAAACATCTTGAGGCAAAAAGTGGCCTATGAACGACTACAAAATAAGGCCCAGCCTCAAGGCTCGCATGACCATGTTCACGATGAAAACTGCGACCACGACGACGTCCCTACTCTCCCTACCCCAGAAACAGGAGAAGACAGTGAAACGGAACCGGACGTTCCACTTCCTGAACTAACCGACGAACTGGTTAAAACCATCGGTCAGCCAGGACAGTTCGAAACAGTGACAGACTTTAAAGCCAAACTCAAAGAGCATCTCACTATCGAAAAGGAGCAAGAGGTAACAGCATCTCACCGAGCAAAAATTACCGACCTCATTGTTGAGGAGACAAAAGTTGAACTGCCAGCCGTACTCATTGAGGCCGAGTTAAGCCAAATGTTTTCTCAAATGAACGAAGACCTAACCCGTGCCAACTTGCGGATGGACGATTATCTTAAGCACATAAAGAAAACAAAAGAAGACCTAGAGAAGGAATGGACACCCGCTGCCGAGAAACGCGCGAAGCTACAACTGATCTTAAATGAGATAGCAAAACAAGACAGTATTACTCCCGATGTAGACTTGGTAGAAAAGCAGGTAGCCGAGATACTCAAACAATATGCCGACGCGGACCCTGAGCGAGTACGAGTATACGTCTCGACCATCCTCCAAAATGAAGCGGTTATGAAAAAGCTTGAAGAAGTAAACTAGTAAACAAAAAATAATCGGCCAAGTGTCGATTATTTTTGTTTTTGGCTGTTCTTTATAGAATCCAAACTATCTGATAGGATACCCAAGTACCAGACACGCTAGAAATTTGTATTTAAACTATGAAACATTCAGAAATTAACGACTTCTTAGTCCCAATGGTGATTGAGAAAACCCAAGGCGGTGAACGCGCCTATGATATTTATTCACGACTCTTAAAAGAGCGTATTATTTTCGTCACTGGTGGTATTGAAGACCATATGGCCAACCTCGTGGTAGCCCAGCTACTTTTCCTGGAAGCCGAAGACCCGAAAAAAGACATCTCTATCTATGTAAACTCTCCTGGCGGAAGTGTCTCTGCTGGCCTCGCCATCGTCGACACTATGAACCACATTAAGCCTGACGTCTCAACCGTTTGTGTCGGTATGGCCGCTTCCATGGGTTCAATTATTCTCTCCCAAGGCACGAAGGGTAAGCGCTATGCACTCCAGAACGCCGAGGTCATGATCCACCAACCGTGGGGTGGCGCACAGGGTCAAGCCAGTGATATCGAGATTACCGCTCGTCATATCTTAAAAACACGAGAGCGCCTCAATAAACTACTTGCAAAAGCCAGTGGCAAAAAACTAGCCGAAATAGAAAAAGATACTGATCGAGACTTCTTCATGGATGCCGAGGAAGCCAAGAAATACGGTTTGATTGACGAAGTTCACAAATAGAGAGGTTGCGGAGACTACAAAGGCCGGCGCCACAGGCGCCGGCCTTTGTAGTACCACTTCACAGACTGGCAGTATTCTGGTATGTTTCTAAGACAGTACCTCCCAGTTAGAAGACTATTACTGTATTTATTCATTTAGACGCACCCTATGCCCCTACTGACACTGATTGGCACAGCCTTGGCTATGCTTATTGTCGGCATAGCTTCTGGATACTATTTTCGATACCTACGCGCCCTCGGACAGAAAGCATCTCTCGAGCTCGACCTCAAAGAAAAGTTGCTCAAAGCAGATGAACAGGCATTTAAGATAATCGAAAAGGCTGAAGCAAAAGCTGAAAAAATCGAAACCGAAGCCAAAACGGAACTAAAAGAGAAAGAAGAGAAGCTAAAGCACAAAGAAGACCGCCTTGAAAAAAAGGAGGAACTTCTTGATGAACGACAAATCACCCTTGATTCAGAAAAAGAATCAATCCGGGCGAAAATCGATGAAGTGAAGTCTATCAAAGCGCGACTTGATGAGCGGAAGAACGAACTTGATGAAAAACTAACCGAAGTAGCTGGTCTTTCAAAAGATGAAGCCTTCGCTCGTTTGGTAGCCCGTATGGAGGAAGAACGCGGAAAGGACCTTGAGGAGAGGGTCCGCAAGATAGATATGCACAATGAGGAAGTGTACGAAGCAAGGGCACAAAACATTCTCTTGGCGGCTATTCATCGCATGGGCAACAACATGCCGACAAACGTCATGACCGCCAACGTCGAACTACCAAGTGAAGACCTCAAAGGTAAGGTTATCGGTAAGGAAGGACGTAATGTGCGGTGCTTTGAACGCGCAACTGGTGTTGATGTCTTAATTGACGACACCCCGGGGTACATCACTCTCTCTTCTTTTGATCCAATCCGCCGCGAAATCGCCCGGATTGCACTTGAAGCTCTTCTTAAAGACGGACGAATTCAACCAGCCAAGATTGAAGAGTGTGTCGAAACTGCCCGAAAAGAAGTGGCCAGCATGGTGCGCAAGATGGGCGAAAAGGCCGCCTACGAAGCCAATGTACCAAACCTGCACCCTGACCTACTCACTATTCTTGGACGACTACACTTCCGCACTAGCTATGGACAAAACGTGCTGTGGCACTCGGTTGAGATGGCGCACATGGCTGCCATTATTGCTGAAGAAGTCGGCGCTGACGTAGCTGTTGCTCGCGCTGGTGCTCTTCTACACGACATTGGAAAAACTGTCAGTCACGAAGTAGCGGGCACCCACGTGGAGATTGGTATTCGGATTCTCGAAAAATATGGTGTCGATCAGAAAGTCATCCTCGCCATGCGCGCTCACCACGAGGAATATCCGTACGAAACACCTGAATCAATCATCGTACAGGTCGCTGACTCTATCTCTGGCTCTCGCCCTGGTGCTCGTCGTGACTCAATTGAGAATTACATCAAGCGACTGACTGAACTTGAAGCGATTGCTACCAGCTTACTCGGTGTCGATAAAGCCTTCGCTATTTCAGCTGGTCGCGAGATACGAGTCTTGGTAAACCCCGACAAGCTCACTGACTTTGAGGCCTCAGGACTCGCACGAACTATAGCGACCACCATTGAAGCCCAGCTTCGTTACCCTGGCGAGATAAAAGTGCACGTCATTCGTGAAACCCGCGTGGTTTCCTACGCTCGCTAAGAAAAGCATATCTAGACGACCGGTACGCTTTCGTACCGGTCGTTTGCGTTAGTGAGACTTAACTTGCATTTATGAGCAATCGGCGTAGTCTTACCTGAGAGAAAGGCGGTGCTCCATGTACAATTCTCCCTCTGTCTGCCGACTATGTCGTGGTGCGGGGGTCTACCACTACCCCTTTGCCTACTTCAACTGGTTTACCGGTAAGTGGACCGTAGAGTTCTGTCCTCTTCCCGCCCTCTGTATCGAGTGTCTCGGGATTGGCCGAGCCTGAAACAGCGCGCCCCGGAGTTTACTCCGGGACGCGCGCTTCTTTTTATTTTACCGCTACCACAAACGTCGTGTAGTTAAACTTCAAGTCTTGAATAGACTCTTCAAGAATCTCAAGTCCATAGAGCTTCGCGCACTGGCGAGGGGCAATGACCGCAGTGGTGTCGGGCAACACCCCTTCCGCTAAGTCTTTGGCTGCGGTGGCTGTGTCTTTGTACGGCACTATCTCAGCCTCTCCCCAGACCCGCTTCAGGTACATCCGACACTGCTTGAGCGCTTGGTCATGTGAACAAACTGCTGTTATGTGCGATGCGGTCATGCCTGGCTTTACAAGTAGCATATGGTGTACATCAAGCTCAAACATTTCCTCAATGGTAAACCGGTGTTTCGCCATAGCGTGGACTGCTTCAATCACAATCCCCCCATTGCTATTTTCAATCGGGAAAATCCCCTTATCGACGTCGCCCGCTTCCACCGCCGTGAGTACATTTTCGGCTGATACAAGTGGCACAATCACACCACCCTCTACACCATGCTTAGAAATAAACAACTCGCCCGCTTGTTCGGAAAAACTTCCGAAGGCGCCCATAACACCGATTTTCATAGAGGTGCATAATACCATAGTCATATTGAGAAAAAACACTAAACTTATTAGAACACATAAAATTGTGTTTACAAGTCGTTGCAGAGCTTAGACCTTGCTATATAATGTTTTAAGCCCATTAATAAGGCGCTGTACCGAGGGTTCACTCTCTCTGTGCAAAATATTTACCCGCCCTTTTAGAATAAAGTAACTACATATGAATAAGGCAGACATCATCAACAAAGTACACGAAGAACTCGGAAGTACAAAAGCTGACGCAGAACGAGCCGTTGAAACAGTACTTTCAAGTATCGTTGATACGCTTAAGTCTGGACAAGAAGTATCAATCGCTGGTCTTGGTATTTTCTCAGCCAAGATGCGAGACGCTCGAACAGCACGAAACCCACGAACTGGTGAAGCTATCGATGTACCAGCTATGCGCGTACCAAAGTTCCGCGCTGCAAAGGCCCTAAAAGAAGCAGTTAAATAAGCGCTTTACACTCTATATCGCAAATGCCCCGAGCCATGGCTCGGGGCATTTGCTATTCAACAGCTATCCACTTTTAATGCGCCACCCTGAAGTGCTATACTGTATAGGTAGCGGAGGTATTACGCTATGCGGAAATATACGAGAGCGATCTTCGCTATTTCCCATCACACACAGGCGCCCCTTGGGGCGTTTTGTGTTTCTTGTTATGTTAACTATTTACGTTTGTAAGTTTTATAATTTTCTTTTCTAGAGCAGAAATTTTAATCTCAAGTCGATTTGTTTTGCTCGAAAGGCTTTTTTCGAGCTTGTTTGTATAGTCGGCGAGCTTTCCAGCAATCGACATGATTTCACTAACATCTTCCATAGCAATCATAATTATTGGCGGGAACAATTCAGAGGTGGTTTTATCTCTCGAGTGGATATGTCGCGCATTAAGAATAATCGTGCGGTGCCCAATTACCGGAAAGTCATGCTCAACTTCAAAACCTTTAAAGAAGGTATTCTTTGGTAAAATATCCACCAAGAGCTTCCTAAGAGCGGGGATGTCCCATTGCCCATTCCCGAGCTCATAAATATTTTTTCCTTCTGTTTCTTTTTGCTCCACTTGAAAAAGACTATAGAAAGCTTGGTTGGCAGCTAAAACCGTACAATGCTTATCAAGAATAATGACTGGCTCACGCAGGACGTCGACGACAGTTTTAATGTACGTCCAACTTTCTTCCCAAAATTCAACGAAGAACTCAGCTCCGACAGTCGGTCGTTCGCTGTCTCCGGTTGTTTGGTTTGAAGTATTTTTCATACTCTACATGCCGAATCTGCACAAAATGTATTACAAACGCTCATTTATTTTTGTCACCATCTTCAATCCAACTCGGCGTAACTGTAATGTATCCCTATAAAAATGTACCAATCATGAAGCCGAGACGGTTGCTGGCGTGTGTTTTAGCCCTCACTGTTTTTGCCGGTGTCGGTTTTTGGATCTTCTCTCCCTTTCAAACAAAGAGTTTTTCTGCCGTAGGAGAACCACCTGCAGTACTTGAAGTACCCTACGAAGAAGAAGCTGGGTGGGTTCTGGAGCTACCAGTTCGACTCGTAATTCCCGCCATTAATGTCGATGCGCTTGTACAGCAAGTAGGTCTAGAGCCAACTGGCACTGGCGAAATGGCTGTCCCTTCAAACTTCACCGATGTTGGCTGGTACAAAGATGGTGTGCGTCCCGGCATGCGCGGTAGTGCCGTAATTGCTGGCCATTTAAATGGGAAAGCGGTGCGAGAAGCAGTTTTTTTTGACTTACACACCCTAAAAGTAGGAGACGAAGTAATCATTATGAGTGCGGAACGGGTAGAAGATATCTTTCGAGTGGTAAAAATTAAAACCTACGAGTATGACGAGGAGGCAACTGATGTCTTTTTAAGCAACGACGGCAAGAAACGGCTCAACCTTATTACTTGTGGTGGTACCTGGTTACCGGAGGAAAAAGTCTACGATAAACGGACCGTGGTCTTTACTGAAATCCTGACAGACGTGGAGTAGTTGTGTTGTGTCTGGTCAAACAAAAAACCAGCTGGGAAGCGGGTTTTATGTTTGGTGTCTACTTCTCTTTATTGTAACTAGAAGGAGAACAGGTTTTTGAGGAAGTTCATCATACCGACCCAGAGGGATTGGTCAGCTGAACTGTCTTCAAACGAGGTGCCTGCGTTGGGGAAGCCTGGTGTTGATTCAGAGCCCGCCGCCGCACCAAGGACTGAGCCTGACGGTGCATTAGCTGAACCCCCACTACCTCCACTTCGTCTACTCCCGCCGCCACTGCTACCAGATGAGTCATCCTCGACAGTACCATTTACTGTCCCACTCACTGTACCGGTACTGGTTAGAGTTGACGCCTCTGAAGAGAGTGTACCGGTCACTTCCGACGCACGTACCAACGTCGCACCAGTCATGAGCAATCCTAAACATAGGAATGCGGTGTAACTCAAACGTATTGATTTAGTCATAGAGTTAATGATTACCTATCGATTATGGGTTTGCTTGCACACCGTATGACGTCGTGTAGGCTCCCGTTGGCGTACCATTTAGAACGGCTACCTCGACAATTATTTCAACCTGTCGACCATCCATTGCTGGATCAAGATCTACAACCATATGGAGGTCAGGTGTTGAGTACACATTCGCCGCCGTAAGGAGAATTGTTGCTCCGCCATTATCGGCTTGGAGAGATGAAATTCGCATGTTGTTTGCAACCGGGATAGTTCCACCACCGCCAGTTTTTAGCCAATCATTGAATTTCATTGCAAGGTTTTCTTCACTGGTTGGAGCAGTAATATGAAAGACATATTCCCATCCATCTGTGAATGAACCATTTGCCGTTGCCGAAGTATCGATCATTTCGACTGACGTTACTTCAAGCACTCCGTCATTACCTACCACCTCACCACCAATTTGCCCTTCTGGTAGTTCGCAATCACGATTCCAGACAATCACAAATTTGTCTTGTTGAAGATTAGTAAATGAAGGCATGGTCATACTTGGAGTAGCAGCCATTGCTTCTGCCTGGGTGTTTCCAGTTGTATAACCACTCAGTGCGAAGGGCTTTCCAGTAGAGCACTGTGCCCCAACCACATCACCATTTACCTCTTCCTTTGTTTCGTAGTCAGCTCCCTTGGTCATTTCAGCAGTAACTGCTTGGTACGGAGTTGTGTTTGTCTCACTGAGTGAATACGAACCAGTTCCCGCACCAGTATTTTCTGCGTCCCATGTAGAAGTCATTGGGAAATCAGCATTGTTAGCTCTAGCAGCTGTTGCCATAGTACCCTGGACAAATTTTTCGATTGTTACCGTAACAGTTGATGAATCATCTGTTGGGTAATGACTGGCATAACCAGTGGCTGTGCTCCAGGTACCTGAGCGTTCACCACCTGAGTAGTTATCAGACCAAGTGCCTGACATACTTCCATCAGGAGCAATCATGCCGTCGATATCTAGTTTAGTTGGCGGAATAACGGCGTCTGGAGTGGCCGTATAATTGGCGGTAAACTCAATAGCGTTTCCAGTTACCATTCCGTCTTCAATGGTCCAGAGGTAGGCATTGGCTCCTGCCGGACTACCACCGTTTCCCGTTAGATTGCCAAGTTCGTCTTGAACGAGTGTCATATCATGAGTGTAGTCAGACCCAAGGTACTCCATGGTCACAACGTAGTCTCCGGTTGTGTTCCAGTTAGCTTCGGTTGCCTGTACCGGGAGGATGAAGGCAAACGCAAAGGAGGCGAACAATGTCGACGCGCCAAGCATCATTGTTAAAGCTTTTTTCATAATTGTTTTAGGTTAAATAAAGGAATAAATTTTTTGTACTTAGTACTTTGAAGTCGGAGTAGCCGGCTTATCAGTTGGCTTCATGTCTCCTTGTTTTACCTCTGATTCTTTTCTTGTTGTTTGCTTCTGTTCGCTATCTTTAGAGTGGGTATCGTTTTTATAATTGCTCATACATAAAGTAGATTATTTTTAGTAAGGCTAGTAATCAGGTCCTTTCACTGCAAATAGCCGACGACACTATTTTGACTGCAATGACTGTTAGTAGCTTTGTAAACACTATCCGGCTCAACATCTCTCTATACCTCACTAATGAAATATAAATATCTGCTCGCTAGATAGTTTTACGTCCTGAATCTATAGAGCCGACATATCGAGTTTTTTATTGCAAAAAACTACCCCTCGTTTTGTGATATAGTTATGGTAGTACGTAGTGCTTATGTCTTATCTGTTTTGCAATCAATTTGTAATAAGTTAGTCGCACTCTAGCCCACACAAAACGACCTATACTATAGCTATCTCACCATATCAGCTGAAAGGTACCCCTTTCTTAAGACAACAATTCTAAGTATTATAACTAAGCAAATACAAAGAATATGGCAAAACAGGGCTACCGAATTTCAACCGAAATAAAAGAAGAAATCATCAAAAAGATAAAGCACGAAGGTTTAA
>JBGSJJ010000013.1:0-80178 GCA_041742075.1 Minisyncoccia bacterium | reverse complement strand
TACATTAGTGCTGGGTTTATCTCTTAACACAGGATTTAGTATCCCCGAGTTATCTGAAGCCTTAGGAAAGTATATATGAATCTTGGTTGAGTCCTCAGGTGCCTTGTAATCGGCGGTAGGTGCGGGTGGTAGGGGTGTAGGGTTTATCGGAGCAATAGGTTCAGGTTCAATAGGATCTGGCTCGACTGGTGTGGGATTTACTGGTAGTGGATCTGGTTCGTTATTTTTAGGATCGCTGGCTACAGCTACGGGAGTGTTATTTGCCTGTTTTGTGCTGTTATTATTACTTGTAAGTAATACCACCATGCCTCCCAATCCAAATATCACTAAGGCTACGGCCGAAACAATTAATATCAGTTGATTTCGACTTTGACTTTTCTGTTCTTTTATAAACAATCTTTCGTCCATAGTTAGTTAACTGACAAGTTATAATATAATCATATATTAACTTTGTAGTTAGTCAATGCTAACGCCTAATAGATTCTACCATGGAATCGGAGATAAATGATTTGCTAAAGCTTAGTAGTCTCGCACAATACGCCGGCAAGAAAGTTGCAGTGGGGCTATCCGGCGGGGTAGATAGTGCGGTTAGTGCTTATTTACTAAAGCGTGCGGGCGCGGATGTAAAGTGTGTGTTTATGAAGAATTGGGCAGGTGAAGCCGGCCTTGACGGAGTTTGCCCTTGGGAAGAAGATTTACGCTCTGCAAGTATGGTGGCTGATTATCTCCAAATTGAGTTTGAAAGTGTCAATTTCGAGAAAGAGTATAAAAAGTACGTGTTAGATAATTTTTTCGCTGAATATAAGGCTGGCAGAACGCCCAATCCTGACATACTCTGCAACTCAGAGATAAAATTTAAGGCATTTCTCGGCTATGTAGTTGCTGAAGGCTTCGATTACGTCGCTACTGGGCACTACGCCAAAGTAGAGAGAGTCAAATTACTTGAGCAGCCGGAACTAAAGCAGATTGAAGGATACTTCCTAACTCTACCTGAAGACAGCAGAAAGGATCAGACATATTTTTTATCTGCTTTAGACCAGACCCAGCTGTCTAGATCAGTTTTCCCCTTGGCAAATTATGAGAAAAGACAAGTGCGTGCTTTAGCAAGACTTTTGGGATTACCAAATGCAGACAGACCAGACAGTCAAGGTATCTGTTTTGTGGGAGATATTGATGTCAGAGAGTTTCTGGCAAACCATTTAAAACCTAGGGAAGGCCAGATTATTGATATTGATAACGGTAGGGTGTTGGGATCGCATAGAGGTATGTTTTTATACACTATCGGCCAACGCGAAGGTCTGGGGCTGGGTGGCTTTAAAGTCCCGTACTATGTAGTAGCCAAGTCAGCCAAAGATAATATCGTGTATGTGGGTGCTGGTAGAAACCATTCACTGCTTAATAAGACGGAAGTCGAGTTTTCTGATTTAACTTGGCAGCATCCAGCAATTGGTAACCTAGGAGATGAGAACTTAAATAGGCTTGGTTTGTCAGCCTCAGTTAGGTATAGACAGAAACCAGCTCCAGGTATCATAACCAGATTTGGCCGCCCCCATTTTCAGTTCAATCACCCCCAATGGGCAATTGCCCCAGGTCAGAGTATAGTATTTTCGACTTCTACAGGAGTGACTATTGGCAGAGCGTTAATAAGCTGATTAGCCCCTAAATCGCATTGAAATGGCTTTCCCAGCTTTCTTCGAGTGTTTCTTTTTTGCGACTTTTCTTGCTTTGTTCATCTGCTCAAATGTAATATGTTATTAATCTAATTATAACAGTATTTACAATGATTATTCTACAAATTTTAAAATTGTTGTTTGGCTGGTTTATAGTTCTGGCTATTGCAGCCCTGATAACAGGAGATATTCGCAAGGGTTATCTCTTGGCGCTGGCTTTTTATAGTTTGTTTACATTGCTATCTTCAGGGTATGCTATCGTGACCTCTGCCAAGCCAAGCAAATCAATCAAGTTTGTAGCCGTATCAGTTAGAGCAGTGATTGCTGTGGTAAGCTTAGTCTTCTATTGGACTATATATTTGTTAATCTGGAAAGGGGATATAAGTTTGTAGTAGTAATCTGTTATATTAGTATTAGTTAAAATATTATTAACTTAACCAAATTATGGATACTAATCAAGAAACACCCACTGCAGCAAATAATCCTGTTAAAACTATCTCACCTGAGAAGGCATTGGTATTGCTTGCTGAGGATGAAGAGGATGCCAGGTTAATTTATATAGACATTATTAAAGATAATGGTCTTAATATAGAAGGCGCTAAAAATGGACAGAGTACTTTGGATATGCTGGCAGCAAAGAAGTACGACATGCTACTCTTGGATATTATCATGCCTGATATCGATGGGATTAGCGTGCTTGCCGATATAAAAGCAGAGCCTGATAAGTATGGCACTCCGATAGTAGTCATGCTCACAAATATCGGTGGAGATTTGGCTATAGAGAAGGCGCTTGCGATTGGCGCAGATGGCTATATGCTCAAATCAGAGACAGACCCACAGGAGCTTACCAAGACTATTCGCAGATATCTTGAAGGTGAGAGACATGTCAGACCTCAAAATAGTGTGATGAGTAATTTAACTGCTAGGCTTTGATTCTATATCGAAGTTAGCGAGTTTAAAGGTTAGTCGTATTTTCTATCTAGCCCAACCACCACTGCGAGGGGTACATCGATACTTGTAGGATCAAATTTACCTAGAGTGTAGCTCACTCCATCGAAAGAAATGACTGTCTGTCCTACTTTGGGTTCTACTCTGTCAGTGAGAAATATCACGTCCCCATCTCTAATATCGCTTTG
This sequence comes from Minisyncoccia bacterium, assembly GCA_041742075.1. Taxonomy (GTDB): domain Bacteria; phylum Patescibacteriota; class Minisyncoccia; order Phycocordibacterales; family UBA918; genus OLB19. Next base: position 77,372 of record JBGSJJ010000013.1, on the reverse strand, counting down.
AGGTAGGATTTTCATTTGGCTGACCTTTAAGGCAAATAGCTCTGGGTACTTCTCGGTGTAGCTAATTTTGGCTTCTACGAACTTATCGGTATCCCTTAAATCGTCTTCAATCCCCCGGCCTGAAAGATTCTCGATAATTCTAACGACATTTCTAATGGCACTGCTATAAGTGACGGCCGATTCTTTTAGTTTATTGACAATATTCTCGATAGTGAAGCTCTCGTTATTCTCTTTCGTCGAAGAAATGAAGAAATTGATGGGCTTATCTAGGACTTCCCCCAATTTGCGCAAGTGCTTTAGAGAGCTAGTGCGGCCGTTCTCATACCTACTGATCATTTCCCAAGTAACGCCTATTTTATTTGCTACTTCTTCTTGAGAGAGGCCAGATTCGAGCCGTGCTTTCTTGATTTGAATTCCAATTTCTTTGTCTTTCATGTCTACTAAGATAGTACTCAATATAAGTTGTCCCATAGAATAGAATTTTAATAATTATTTTAGGAATTAGATTCTATATTTATGTTATACACTATATACAAAATACTCAAGTTTATTTAATCTTTTACTATATTTGTTGTGGATAAAACAAATGACAAGCCTGCTGGCCAGCAAGTAAGCATTGGTGTGATGGAGTATAAAAAGATATTTGATTATTGCTTGTCATGTGCTACATGTGCACACGAAGTACTGCAAAATGTGGAACTTATTATGAAGCTCGATCAGAAAGCAACTGAACAGGAAGCAGCTCATATATTTGACCTGGCAAATCGGCTCAATACTTCTTCCTCGCAATTGCTTGATTTCGTAAGTTTTATAGTTAGTTTGAACAGGAAAACATAAATTAGCTTTAACTTTCCATTTTTTTTGCTATAATCATCTCACCTCTGGAAATTCTCCAGCTATATTAATTGTTTTTTTATATAAACCATGGCCGCTAAAAGCCAGCAGACAATCACTGATCTTAAATTCTATCGGAATATCGGTATCATCGCTCATGTAGATGCAGGTAAAACAACTACTACAGAGAGAATACTTTTCTATACAGGTAAAAAACATAAGCTAGGTGAGGTGCATGAGGGCGAGGCTGAGATGGATTTTATGGATCAGGAGCGTGAGAGAGGTATCACTATTCAATCAGCAGCAACTACAGCCTCTTGGAAATTAGATGAGGTTGTATACAAAATCAATATTATCGACACCCCAGGCCATGTGGACTTTACTGCTGAGGTAGAGAGGTCACTTAGAGTGCTTGACGGTGCTGTGACTGTATTTGACGGCAAAATGGGAGTCGAACCACAGTCCTCAAAGGTATGGTTCCAGTCTGAAAAGTACAGAGTACCAAGACTCTGCTATGTAAACAAACTTGACGCTACTGGAGCCGATTTTTATATGTCTTTGGAGTCTATTCAAAGAGAGCTTAGTGAGAATGCTTTTGCAATCCAACTTCCAATCGGTGCAGAGTCTGATTTCAATGGGATTATTGATTTGGTCACAATGAAAGCCCATATGTACATGGACGATAAAGGGACAGATGTTCGGATTGTAGAGATTCCTGCAGATATGAAAGCGAAGGCAGATGATTATAGAGATAAACTGCTCGACGCTGTAGGCACATTTGACGATGAGTTGGCTATGAAATACCTAGACGGTGCAGAAATCTCTGTAGAGGAGCTTAGAGCAGCTATCCGCAAAGGTGTAATTGCAAATAAAATATTCCCAGTTATGGCCGGCTCTTCACTTGCAAACAAGGGCGTACAGCTGATGCTGGATAATATCTGCAGATACTTGCCAACCCCTCTAGACCTTCCAGCGATTGTCGCCATGAATCCAAGCACTAAGCTAGAAGAGGAGAGGCATGCAAATGTAACTGAACCAATGTCAGGATTGGTGTTCAAAATTGCTATGGACCCACATGTTGGATCATTGGCTTTTGTGAGATTATATTCAGGTAGCATTACATCTGGTACTTATGTCTATAACTCAGCTATCGGCAAGAAGGAAAGAGTCGGTAGATTGATCCTCATGCATGCTAACCACCGCGAAGAGATCGATAGAGCTTCAGCTGGTGATATCGTCGCCATTGTGGGTTTCAAAGATAGTTTCACTGGAAATACCATCTGCGATGAAAATAACCAGATCTTATTGGAAAGTATTGATTTCCCAGATCCAGTGGTTCAATATGCTATAGAGCCAAAAACAAAGAGCGACCAGGAAAAGATGGGCGAGGTGCTTAGAAAACTTATCCAAGAGGATCCTACATTCCAGGCTAAAACAGATATCGAGACTGGGCAAACCATCATTTCAGGTATGGGTGAGCTGCACTTAGAAATCAAGGTAGATATCATGAAGAGAGACTATGGTATTGAAGTAGTCACTGGAAAACCACAGGTAGCATACAGAGAGACTATTGAGGCACCACTTACCGAGCACAGAGAGCTGCTTAAGAAGCAAACTGGAGGTTCAGGACAATTTGCAGATGTTTCATTTATCCTCGAGCCTAGAGCTAGGGGAGAAGGTTATGAGTTTGTGGATGAAGTCAAAGGTGGATCGATTCCAAGAGAGTTTATTCCTTCAGTTGATAAAGGTGTTCAGAACGCGCTTAAGACAGGCGTTTTGGGTGGGTTCCCAGTTGTGGATGTTAAGGTGAGGCTTGTGGACGGTAGCTATCATGATGTAGACTCCAACACCGATACATTTAGAATCTGTGCAACTAGAGGATTTAAAGAGGCGATGAAGAAAGCTAAGCCAATTCTACTGGAGCCAATTATGAAGGTAGTGGTTGCAACTCCTCCTGACTATGCTGGAGATGTGACTGGTGCACTTTCTGCTAAGAGAGCACAAATAAGAGGTATGAATAGTAGAGGCAAAATGCAAGAGATCGAAGCTGAAGTTCCAATTGGTAATATGTTCGGTTGGATCAACGATTTGAGGTCTATGACCAAGGGTAAGGCAAATAGTGTGATGGAATTTAGTCATTATCAGAAGGTACCAGACGGTCTAGTTCAGAATTTACTTGGTGACAAGTAAATTCTCGCTAAATGTGTTGTCTTTTTTGAGGCAATTTGGTATAACTGTTTGACACTTTGTAAACTAATTAATTAATTTATTTATTTGTATATAATTATGGCAGGTACATACGACAGAAAAAAACCTCATGTAAACATCGGCACCCTTGGTCACGTTGACCACGGTAAGACTACTACTTTGAGAGCTGTGTTAAGTGTTTTCGGTGGGGATGAAAAAGATAAGTGGATTGACAAGTTAGACAAATCACCAGAATCTAGAGCAAAAGCGATCACGATCTCAGTTGCTCACGTAGAGGCCGAGACTGACAACAGACATTACGCTATCGTTGACTGTCCAGGTCATAAGGACTACATCAAGAACATGATTACTGGTGCTGCCCAAATGGACGGCGCGGTACTCGTAGTAGCAGCAACTGACGGTGCGATGCCACAAACACGTGAACACGTTCTTCTTGCTAAGCAAGTAGGTGTGCCACGTATTATCGTATTCTTGAACAAGTGCGATATGGTTGATGATGCTGAAATGATTGAACTCGTAGAAGAGGAACTTCGTGAGCTTCTCACAAAGAACGGCTTTGATGGTGCTAATGCTCCTATCATCAAGGGTTCAGGTCTTAAGGCTCTTGAAAACCCAGACAGTGAATGGGGTCAGAAGGTGATTGACCTAGCAGACGCTATGGACACCTACTTCCCAATGCCAGAACGACAGCTCGACAAACCATTCCTTATGCCTATCGAAGACATCTTCTCAATTGAAGGTCGCGGTACGGTAGTAACAGGACGTGTAGAACGAGGTGCAGTAAAGGTAGGAGAAGAAATCGAAATTGTTGGTATCAAGAATACTGCCCTTACTACAGTAACGGGAGTAGAAATGTTCAACAAGCAACTCGATGCTGCTCAAGCTGGAGACAACGCTGGTATCCTTCTCCGTGGTACAAAGAAAGAAGATGTACACCGCGGTCAAGTACTTGCCAAGAAGGGTTCAGTTACTCCTCATACAGAATTCGAAGCTGAAGTATACGTACTTAGTAAGGAAGAAGGAGGACGGCACACACCATTCTTTACTGGTTACAAGCCACAATTCTACATCCGAACTACTGACGTTACTGGAGACGTAGCACTCGCTGAAGGTACAGAAATGGTTATGCCGGGGGACACAGCTACTTTCAAGGTAAAGCTTGTAGCTCCAGTTGCGCTTGAAGCACAGCAGAACTTCGCGATTCGTGAAGGAGGGCGTACAGTAGGTGCAGGCGTTGTAACTAAGATTATTGCCTAACCCGCATTCTCTCTAACACCACATTATTATGGCAACTACAGCAAAAAAGACGACCAGCAAAGCAAAAGAAAGCAAAGCTGCGTCGGCAGACATCAACAAACTGCGAATACGTGTTCGCGCGTATGAGCACAAGATTCTTGACAGTTCAGTCAAGCAAATCATCGACACTGCACTTCGCTTTGATGCGCAGGTAGTCGGACCAATCCCACTTCCAACTGAGATTAAGAAATACACCGTTAACCGTTCGTCTTTCGTGTACAAAGATGCGCGAGAACAATTTGAGATGCGAACGCACAAGCGTGTGATTGATATCTTAAACCCAAGTCCAAAAGTGGTAGAGGCTTTGACGAATCTTTCGCTTCCGTCTGGGGTGAATATCGACGTCAAGATGATGTGATCCTTGGGATTGTAGAAGCGATTTGCTTCGTTAAACTTCGGTAAATTATTACTCGTCGTACTCTTGTACGCCTCGCAATAATTTCCTTGTTTGCCTCGCAACTCATCTTCTACAATCACAATGATCAATAGAAGCGTTGCAGTTGCCAAATAAAAAAAAGACGCCAGAAGCTTTGCTTCCGGCGTCTTTTGTTGTCCTTAATATAAAAAGTAGAACGCCCCGACGTGGTGATGTCGGGGCGGGTTCTTCTGGTCTCGGGAAGGCTCACTTCGCGGAAGCGAATTCCCGAGGTGGTAGGGCGGTGTAGTACAGCAGGTCTTCTTGGGGAAGTATTCCCACCAGTGGGCCACAGATGAGGCGTTCGAGCGCCGCACGGTCGGCGGAATGGTCGGTTTGCCAGCTGGGATGATGGCGTACAGGGTGCATGAACTTTTTCGAGCTAAGGGACATAAGTACCTCCTTTTAGGGTATGTCACAGTGAGTTAGTATACATAATACTCACACCCTTTACAAGTGGATAAAAGTATTGCCCCGACCTAAGAAGGTCGGGGTTTGTCGTTTCCAATTAACTTCATGGTGAAGTTTGCCGTAAGAGGCATGGTGTCACCAAGCTGGTGACGGATCTTAAGAGCAAGAACATGGCGGTTTTTTGCAAAGGCGCTTGTTCGTCCGCGGACGACGCCTGTCCAACAGCCCGCTCGCCAGTCCCAAGCGAACTCGATTATGATTTTATCTAGTTGGTTCATGAGAACACATGCCGTACATCAACGTCTTGATAAATTTTTCCAAAGAGCTCAGTAATTTTAAAATCGACTTTCTTCTGGACATCTTCATAAGACTCGCCAGTCACATGGCCAATTTTTCCATCGTCCCCTTCACAGGTGGCGAAATAGTCATCATTCTTAGAATTTCCACAAATAGTTACAGTAATCAAGCGCATTGCTCTCTCCTTGTTTGTACTTATTTCCGAGCAACACTACCAAACCCTTGCCAAACAGGCAAATATCCGTATACTAACGACCAGCTTTAAGACCTATGTTCGCTGAATTCTGCCTATATTATGGCGGATGGAGAACCAATGGGCACAAAACCGCGCTTTATACGTGCGAGTGATGTGTACCAGACTAGGTACATAATCGTTCGCTCATAAGCGCGGTTTTGCTTTTGGTCACAAAGCTTTCATTATTAGGTAGCAGAATCTACATGAAGTGTATTGTAGGAATTAAAGACGGCATGACACAGGTGTTTGACGAGCGTGGCGTATGTCACCCGGCAACCATTCTGCGGATTGCCCCAGCCACTGTTACCGATGTACGCACGACCGAAAAGGACGGCTACTCTTCAGTACAGATGGCTTCAGGTGTTCAGAAAGAGCACCGTGTAAGCAAGGCACAACTCAAGCAACTCGGTGGTGCATTTAAAGTGGTGAAAGAGTTTCGTCCACGCAAGAACTACACCGAATCAGTGGAGGGCTTTTCAAAAGGCCAGACACTCGACGCGAGTGTATTTACTCCAGGCGATACTATCGTAGTGTCAGCAGTGAGTAAGGGTAAGGGCTTCCAAGGAGGTGTTAAGCGACACGGTTTTGCCGGCGGTCGTGGAAGTCACGGACAAAAGCACTCACACCGTGAACCAGGTTCTATTGGATCAACTGGTCCAGGACGTGTATTTAAAGGTATGCGCATGGCTGGGAGAATGGGTGGTGAGCGAATTACCGTGAAGAACCTCACCGTTCTTCAAGTAAATGCTGACGCACAACTTCTCTTAGTCTCAGGTGCTGTTCCAGGTCGAAAAGGAGCAATGGTAGAAATTCGTAACGTGTAACTAATAGCATATGGATACAAAAGTATATTCACAAGATGGTAAAGCAGTAAGTCAATTCAACCTCCCAGAGGCGGTGTTTGGACTCGCGTGGAACCCTGATCTTGTGCACGAAGTAGTCGTATCGATGCAAAGTAATGCTCGTGCGGGAACAGCTCATACCAAAGACCGGAGTGAAGTACGCGGTGGTGGACGAAAGCCATGGAAGCAAAAGGGAACCGGTCGCGCACGACATGGTTCACGCCGAAGTCCGATTTGGGCAGGTGGCGGTATTGCACATGGTCCACGAACAGATAAAGACTTCACGAAGAAAATCAACAAGAAGACCCGCGCTAAGGCACTTGCCGTAACGCTTTCTAAAAAACTGGTTGATGGCGAAATGGTGTTTCTAAACACCCTCTCGTTTGCTGAACCAAAAACAGCGGAAGCAAAGGTAATGATGCACGCTCTAGCCAAAGGAGCCGAAATGGAATTGATGCGAAAGAAGAACAACGCCGCTTTGGTTGTCCTCTCTAAGCGTGACGCAGCAGTGGAGAAAAGTTTCCGAAACTTTGGAAACGTAACAGTCGTACAAGCGAAAGACGTCAACCCGGTTGACCTCCTAACCTCTAAGTACGTTGTGGTAGCTGACACTGAAAGTAGTGTGGCTCAGATTCTCGCTCGCGTAACTCGCACCGAAGCCGAATAATTACTAAACATAAGTTAACTCTATGGCACTCTTTAGTCGAACTAAAAAAACCACAGCTGAATCTAAAGTGGAAGGAGCCTCTCCTAAAGTAGCGACTCCAAGTCGAGCGCTTCCGACAGACCGCAACCTTGCACTTGTGCTTCAAGCACCACGTATTACTGAAAAATCAGTATCACTTGGCGACCAGAATGTGTACACGTTTGTCGTACATCGTTCTGCCACTAAGTACCAAGTACGAGATGCGGTGAAAGCGCAATTTAGCGTGACGCCGGTGAAGGTGAACATCGTCAATAAAGCACCACGACAATTCAAATCACGAAGTAAGGGTCGAACCGTACTAGAAAAAGGTATGAAGAAGGCATACGTGTACCTCAAGAAGGGGGACAGTATCAGTCTCGCCTAAAACCCCATTACACGTATAGGCACCAAGTGCCTGCAAAGTAACAACATAGAACACCATGAAAAAATATAAGCCAACATCAGCGGGGCGACGAGACGGAACAGTGATTGAGTACAAAAAGTACTTGACCACCAACCAAAGCGCTCCCCTTAAATCCCTCACTAAGGGTCGCCGGAGTACTGGTGGACGTAACAGTCAAGGTAGAACTACCCAGCTCTACCGAGGTGGAGGTAATAAGCGAACCTACCGAGAAATTGACTTCCGGTTCAACAAGAAAGACATCGAGGCCCGAATAGAAACTATCGAATACGATCCATTTCGTTCAGGCTTTATCGCGCTTGTTCTCTACAAAGACGGCGAACGACGATATATCCTCGTTCCTCAGCAAATGAAAGTCGGCGATACCTTCACTGTTTCTGAAACAGCGAAGCCAAAGCTCGGCAACCGATTGCCACTTGGAAAAATCCCAGTCGGTACTAAGATTTTTGCAGTAGAACTAAAGCCAGGAGCTGGCGCACGAATTGCCCGTTCAGCTGGTAACTACGCCGAAGTAGTAGCACAAGATGATGCCTTTACGCTCGTAAAGCTTCCATCAAGTGAAATCCGCAAGATTGTGTCAATCGCCTGGGCTTCTATCGGAGAAGTATCAAATGAAGAAAATCGTTTGGTCTCACTCGGTAAGGCTGGACGAGCACGACATATGGGGCTTCGGCCAAAGACTCGAGGTTCAGCGAAGAACGCTGTAGACCATCCACACGGAGGAGGTGAAGGACGAGCTCCACGAGGCCACAAGCGTTCTCGCACCAAGCAAGGACGACCAACGGGCAAGGGACAAAAGACTCGCTCACCAAAGAAGTACTCAAACTCATTTATTGTGACTCGTCGCAAGCCAGGAAAGTTAATGGCTGGCGGAGGCCGGTAAAATAAATAGAACTTGCTTTTGCAAGTTCTATTTATTTTAGAACGTGCACTGTTGCACGTTCGACCGACCTCCGAACCGCAGCGATGTTTTTGCTCCACAGGGAGCAAAAACCGCGAGGTGGGATCGAGAACACTTAACGGATTTGAGCGAAGCATCAAATACGTTTAGTGATTCGTGATGAGGCCGGTAAAACAAAAAGGACTCACGAATAGTGAGTCCTTTTTGTTTTAGCATGTGCACTTCTGCACATGCGTACCGGCCTCCGAGCCGTAGCGATGTTTCTGGTAATTTCAAATAAAAAAGCAACCACCACCCTAAGGCGGAGGTTGCGTTCGCGCTTGGCGCGTTTTGGCAGCGTATAAAGTGCGAAGTCGGACAGCCTCCTGTTTTACCCAGTCTGGCAAGAGACAAATGTCTTCACCAGGCCGAGACCTTTGAGCTTCTTGCTCAAGACGCATCAAATTTTGCAATTGTGTAAGCATTGACATGGCTTCGTAGCCTAAGCCAGAGGCAGTATTGAGAAGCGTTTGGTAGCGCTCATTGGCATGACGGTCAAACCTTGGGCCACCTTTGCTATTTTCGGTGGCAGTTCTCGCAAGCTCCAAAGCGTGCGCCACGTAGGCCGGATCGAGGTGGTCTGTGTTACCCATGGTTTCCCTGTCCCTGTGTTAGTGTGTGGTACCGATTCTTTCGGTACAGTATCACTTATGTAGATGAGGGTCAATCTTCTAACTCCCGGGCTTTCTGTCTCGGGTTTTAAATTCTATATGCGATAGTTTCTTGTGTGACTGGAGTTCTTTGAAAATTCTTCCACTTTCGCCAGCTTTGAAGTGCACGGCTACTTTCTGCACACTTTGACCAGAAATGATGAGTTCCATCCCAGCGGTAGTAAACACTGCCGTTACAAAGCGTTTACCGCTCGCCTTCGTGTTGCTTTTGATAATCCCGGGCGCAATCATAGTCACTCCAGTAATACCTTTAAGTATATGGACCACTTCAGTAGCTGTCTCGGTAAGTGTGGTGTGTTCGCGACCGCGGGGTTTAGGCATATTTTATAAGTATACAGTGAAAGGGGGCCAAGTTTGGCCCCCTTCAATTAGTGTGCGTGGTTCTCTTCAGCGTGCTCCAGCTTCTGAAGGAGAGACCGAAATTCCTCCGGTATAGGTTGAGCGGTCTCACCATCCAGTCGGGCGCCATCGGTAAGGCGCTTGTCGAGGCGACTGACTGCCTCGGTGCGCCGAAGGGTGGGTGGTTTGCGATTACGGTTCTGCACGGGTAGACCTCATTTGTTTCTGTAATAATAGTAACAGACTATTTGACTTTTTTCAATTACAACGTGCGGTAGTAAATGGTAATGGGGCCTAGGCGGCCCCATCGTCTTCCCTGGTCAGTCCAAGCTGGGCTGACTTTTTGTTGATTTTGTCCGTCTGTGGCCGAGCGCCAGGCTGGGGAAACAGCTTTCTCGTCGGCTCTATCTTTTCCCAGGCCTGATCGGCGGTCAGTCGGGGTTTCGGTGTTTCGTCTTCAGTGTCGGTCATGGTTCCCTCCATGGATGCAACCTGCATATATTGTAGCAGTATGCTTGGTCAAAATTGATGGATTGTATACTTAGTGGCTAAAAAAGTCGTTTGAGGGGCGGTTTTTAAAAAGAGGCGATAGATAAACCAAATCCCTTGACCTTTTGCCATATTTCCCGTACTATAGCCCCGTTCCAAACCTCGTAAAACGTCGGCTCTGGTAGGCAGGCGTAGTACACCCGTTACACAAATTTATTCGTTCTACACAAACAAAACTTCGGTTTTGCGCGTGTTTATTTTTCTTATGTCACGATCACTCTACAAAGGACCGTATGTCGACGAAAAACTACTAAAGAAGCTTGAGCGTTCAAAGCCAGCTGACGGTGTAGTCATAAAGACATGGTCACGTGATTCGATGATTTCACCAGAAATGGTGGGCTACACCTTCGGTGTCCACAACGGCAAGGAGCACACTCCTGTCCTTGTGACTGAAGATATGGTCGGTCATCGACTCGGTGAATTCTCACCAACCACGAAATTCTATCGCCACGGCGGTAAGATGCAGAAAGACCTTGACCAGAAGAAGAAGGATGCTGAAATCGCAGCTGCGAAAGCATCTAAGACCGCTAGTAAGTAAACTTGGAGTATATGAAAGCAGTTCTCAAAAACTACCGACAGTCTCCACGAAAGGTTCGCCTTTTAGCAGACTTGGTCAGGGGAAAGAAAGTTGTTGCAGCACTGGGTCTTTTGCAGTTTGTTGACAAGCGTTCAGCTGGTCCGTTTGCAAAAGTAATTGAGTCGGCGCTCGCTAACGCAGTTCAAATGGGTGCTGAAAAAAGCACACTCGTTATTAGTAAAGTTACGGTTGATAAAGGTACAGTCATAAAGCGATTTATGCCTCGTGCTCGTGGTTCAGCTTCGCCAATCAATAAGCGAAACAGTCACATCACCGTCGAGCTCGCTCGTAAGTAAGGAAACCTGTATGACACACATAGCACATCCATACGTACAGCGCATCGGTATCAACCGTGACTGGAAGAGTCGCTGGTTTGCCGCTGACCCAAAGCGCTACCGTGAATACCTAAAGACTGACAACGAAGTTCGCAAGTTCCTCGCTAAAAAGCTTAAGGGTATGTCGGTAGACACAGTTCACATCGAGCGAAACGAAAAAATGATTCGTATCCTCATTAAAACTGCCCGACCGGGACTCATAATCGGTCGCAGTGGTGAAGGCGCAACCAAGCTCCGCACCGAAGTCGATATGCTTCTTCGAAAGCTCAAGCTTTCTGAAAAGCCAGACATCAAAATTGATATTGAAGAAGTTCGCTCAGTTGAAACGAGTGCTTCTATTGTTGGACAAATGATTGTTGAAGGACTTGAGAAGCGGATGCCATTTCGTCGAGTACTGAAGCAAACGATTGAAAAAGTAATGGCCAACCGTGACGTAGAAGGAGTGCGTATCATTCTTTCTGGTCGTCTTGGTGGTGCTGACATGGCTCGTAAGGAAGAGCTTAAAAAAGGTCGAATTCCTCTCCAGACACTTCGTGCTGACATTGACTTTGCTCGTGAACGAGCAAATCTCCCGTACGGTGTGATTGGTGTAAAGGTATGGGTCTATCGAGGTGACGTCTTTGCTGACCGCAAAGCTAACCAAGAAGAAAAGAAGCCTACACCAACCCGTGCTACTCGCGCCTAACTCTCACTCACTATGTTATTTCCAAAAAAAGTAAAACACCGTAAGTGGCAAGTAGGTCGCAAGAGCGAAGCGCGTCGGATGCTTCCGGATACCCGTGGCGTGAGTGTGGCATTTGGTTCATATGGACTAAAGGCCGTTACCTCAGCTCGTGTTCGCTCAAACCAAATTGAAGCTGCTCGTCGAGTTATCTCAAGAACACTTGGCAAGACAGGTAAAATTTGGATTCGTATTTTCCCAGACCGACCAGCTACCAAAAAAGCAGCTGAACTCCCGATGGGTAAAGGAAAAGGAGATCCAGAATACTTTATGTTTGAAGTCCAACCAGGTCGTGTATTATTCGAAATTGACGGTGTTCCTGAAGAACTAGCGCGTGAAGCGCTACGGAAGGCTACGGCAAAACTACCACTCAAAGGCAAGTTTGTCCGTCGTGAGGAGACCCGCATGTAACGCTTAGGTATATGAGTAAGAAAACAGATTTGACAACAAAGTCAGAAAAAGACCTTATTGCTGATGTAGCTACAGAGCGTGAAGCGGTACGCGCCTTTCGTTTCGGTGTTGCTGGTTCAGCAACTCGAAATGTTCGTGCGGTTCGAACTTCTAAAAAGGAAATTGCCCGAAGCTTAACCGAGCTTAATCGACGTGCGCGAGAAGAGCGTGCGAAGACTGCAAAATAAATATGACAGAAGTAGTAACTAAAGAGACTATTACCTCAAACGGACGTGTCCTTAAGGGTACGGTAGTCGCAAGTAAGATGATTGATACGTGTACGGTAGCGGTAGAACGATACGTGAAGCATCCGAAGTACAAGAAGTTTCAACGTCGAACCAAGAAGTTCTTAGTTCACGACAAGGGCAATACAGCAGTAGTGGGAACACAGGTCGAAATTAAAGAAACCCGCCCGCTTAGTAAGCGCAAGCGATTCATCTTAGTAAAATAATATGATTCAGCCACAAACAATTGTGAAAATCACCGATAACTCAGGCGCCAAGATTGGTCGCGTGTTCAAAGTCCTCGGTGGTTCAAAGAAGCGCTACGCAGAACTAGGCGAACTCGTTATTCTGTCAGTTCAAACTGCAGAACCACGCAAGCAAGTGAAGAAGAAGGATGTGGTCTGTGGCGTGGTAGTACGACAAAGAAAGCCGTACCGACGAAAAGACGGTTCATATGTCTCATTTGACGATAACGCCGTGGTGATTGTCGATAAGGTAAAGAAGGAACCAAAGGCAAACCGTGTGTTTGGTCCAATTCCTCGTGAGCTCGCTGAAGCCGGTTATCAGAAGATTGTGTCACTGGCACCTGAAGTCGTTTAACCGATACCATTATGAAAATTAAAAAAGGAGACAGCGTAATAGTCATCGCTGGTAAAGATAAAGGTAAGACTGGTACCGTACAAAATACTCTACAAGCTACTGAACAAGTAGTTGTTGATGGGGTAAATGTGGTGAGTAAGCACAAGCGAAACAAGCGAACTCGCTCACAAGGGCAGATTATTGAAATGAGTATGCCAATCCACGTATCAAACGTTGCGTTTGCTGTTGGCGGAAAGCCAGTACGAGTTGGGTATACGGTCGAAAAAAATGGTGAAAAAACAAAGAAGGTTCGCGTTGCGCGTCCTTCTGGTAAGAAACTATAGCCTATGACAACTACTACCAAACCAACCATGAAAGAGCAGATTAAGTCATCATACGATGCACTTAAGGGAACGTTCAACTACAAGAACGTGATGCAAGCTCCGAGAATCGAGAAAGTTGTTGTCTCAACCGGTGTTGGAAAAATTGAAGACAAGCAGAAGCTTGCCCTCATCCAAGACCGACTCGCTCAAATCACTGGTCAGAAGGCAGCTGCTCGGGGAGCAAAGCAATCAATCGCTTCGTTCAAACTACGAGAGGGAGAAATCATCGGCTACCAAGTCACCTTGCGTGGCAAGCAGATGGAAAGTTTCCTCGATAAGTTTATCAACCTAGCCTTGCCACAGACACGAGACTTTCGAGGTCTTCGTCCAACAGCGATTGACGAGATGGGGAACATCACGATTGGTCTACCTGAACACACTATTTTTCCAGAGACAGTTGATGAAGAAATTCGTGACGTCTTTGGCTTAGCGATTACGATTGTTACGACTGCTAAGAGTAAAGCTGAAGCCGAAGCACTACTTAGGCACATCGGCCTTCCACTTATGGAAGCTGGCGCAGCTCCAAAGAAGAAAGTAGTGAAGAAGCGACGCTAGTCAAAAACTAAACCGTTGCAAGTTACAAACAGCCGGCACCCCAAAAGGGTGCCGGCTGTTTGTTGTTAGTTATTTAAAATATTTAGTAATCTATTGACTTTTCACATTTTTTGTGCTAATAAATTAGGGGGTTTTGGTTGCAAAACAAGCCGAACTGTCCTTCACAATTCAACAAGAGAAGAGAGAAATACCCAATGTCCAAACACGTACTCTGTGGCCTAGTCGCTGGGCTCTGTGCCCTCGCCGCCTGCGATGAGGCACAACCGCAACGAACATTCACCATCGTCTCGGGATCCGAGAACGAAGGCCTCGAGCCAATCATCACGGCGTTCGCTGAAGAGAAAGGTATCACGATTGACATCGACTATCTCGGTAGTGTGGACATCGCCCGCTGCCTGCAGGCCGAGACCGGCTGTGCGTACGACGCGGTGTGGCCGGCGAACCAGCTTTGGATCGCCCTCGGCGACCGCAACAATACGGTCGCGCACACGGCGTCGATCATGCGTTCGCCGGTTGTGCTCGGTCTTAACTGCTCAATCGCCAACCGACTCGGCTGGATAAGCGATACCGACGTCACCATGGCCGACATCATCGCGGCCGCGGACCAAGGGGCATTCACGCTCACGATGACTTCGGCGACGCAGTCCAATAGCGGCGCTTCGGCCTACATCGGAGCGCTCTATGCCCTCTCAGGCAGTCCAGATGTACTGACTCTTGAGCAACTCGAGGATCGGCAAGTGCAGGCTGATCTGAAGCGCTTCCTTGCGACCGTTGACCGGAGCGCAGGAAGCTCGGGCTGGTTGCGCACTCTCGTCGTCGAGAACCCGCATCGTTTCGATGCTATGTTCAACTACGAGAGCATGATCATCGAAGCCAATCTCGGCTGGAACGAGAAAGGGAAGTTCGTGCCCGGTCTCATCAACCGTGGCCACGAACCGCTCTGTGCAGTCTACCCACGCGACGCCATCATGGTCTCTGATAGCCCGCTCGGCTACGTGGATCATGGGATCGAAGCAAAGGAAACACTCTTCCTCGAGCTTCAGGCTCACTTGCTTACGCCTGAGACACAAGACGCCATCAAGGCGACTGGTCGGCGTACGGGCCTTATCGGCCTTAACGCTGGCACGGTCGATCCGACGGTCTTCAACCCCGACTGGGGTATCGACACCAAGCGCATCATTGCGTCGGTGCCGGTGCCTACTCAGGAGGTCATTGAGACCGCACTCAACCTGTACCAGACCGGTCTTCGCAAACCGTCATTGACAGCATGGGTGCTCGACGCGTCGAGCAGTATGTCTGGACGTGGCATCGAGGGGCTAAAGAAGGCGATGGAAAACCTTCTCGATCCCGAAACTGCCGCTGCCAACCTGCTCCAACTCGGACCGAACGACGTCACTATCGTCGTCACGTTCGCGGGCTCTGTGCAAGACGTGTGGGTGGTTGAGGGCAACGAGCCGACTAAGGTCGCTCGTCTGCTCAATAACACCCAAGCCATCGATCTGGGATCTGCAACAGCGTTGTATGAAGGCTTGGCTCAAGCGGTGCGCGAAATCGCTCCGTACGCAGCCTCAGGCCGGCTCGACAACTACCTCGTCGCTATCAACGCGATGACTGATGGCGAAACGAATGCTGGCATGAAAGCGCAAGACTTTGAACGATTCCTTTCGGGGTACTCGTTCATGTCGGATGTGCCAATCAACGCCATCGCCTTCGGCGGTGCCGATACTACCGAGCTGCAGCAGCTGACCACACTGACGGTTGGACGCTACTTCGACAGCAAGGGTGACCTCCCGGCGACGCTTCGCAGTGTCAAGGGGTACAACTAAACGCTAAGTGCGGCCTGAGGCCGCGCACCCTTCCCCTCACGCGGAGTTAGAGCTATGACAGAAACCATGCGACAGCTCATCGCTGCAGCGGTCGGAGTTGTGATCTTCTTGGTCCTATTTCTGCCGGTGCAGCTGGTTTGGTGGCTCGCACTGATTCTGGCTGTTATTGCCTTCTTGGCAGTAGCGGTCATCATCGATGTGAAGCCGCCAGCGAATCTTGAATTTCTATGGGATGCTGGTATGCGACGCGACCGCTTCAAAGCGTTGCTCGCAAACCTACAGACCATCGCAGATGGTCTTAAGAAACTGTCCGCCGAGGACGGCGACCCGACGATGCAGCCCGTATTCGCCGAAATGGCCGAAGACCTCTACGCGGTTGTTCGTTTTTGCAACGAGTATCCCCGAGGGATACGGATTGTGAAAACCCGCATCGTCGATTTCGCCGATGTACCCACGGTTTCTACCGAGTACGTCCGTCTTTGGCGGCATAGTCGGGGTACAGACACCGTGATCAAACTCGACGCGGTTCGACGGCGCATCATTGATACCTTCCGGACTCGCATTCGGCAAATGCGCGATGAGTGCCTCGAAACCAACCTGGAACAACTCACTCGCACCGCTGATGTTGCGGGCGAGCTGATTGATGACAAAAGGAGATACGAACGATGAACCTGAGGAAACTTATGGGCCTCGCAGTGCTGATCGTGGTCGCAGTCGTCGTTCTTATACTGACGATGGTCGACTTCGATAGCCTCAAGCGCAAGGTCCCCGAGCGACTCGCTCCGCTCACGCTTAACCTCTACTATGGCGGCGAGAAAGAGGGGTTTCTGAACAACCCGGAGGTTCTCGCCATCCTCGACGAGGACTACAAAATCCAACTCAACGGCACGCGACGCGGTTCGATCGCGATGTCGACAACCGACAACACGACCGACCAGCACTGCATCTGGCCGAGCAACCAAGTGGCGGTGGAATTGGCACGCAGGAGTGGCAAATCCGTCATCTCTGACCAGGTCATCTTCAACAGTCCCATCGTCTTCTACACATGGGCGCCGGTTACCGCCGCGCTCACGAAGGCAGGGATTGTTGAAGAGCGGGAGAACACCCACTATATCATCAAGCCACAAGAGCTCATCAAACTCGCGGCGGCAAAGGAGAAATGGGAATCCCTCGGTCTCGACCTCTACGGTTCGATCAAGGTCTTCTCCAGCGACCCGAGGAAGTCGAACTCGGGCAACATGTGGGCGGCACTTCTCGCCGGCATGCTGAACAACGGCGAGGTCATCGACGAAACGACGGTGGACAACGTCCTTCCGCAGCTCGTCGCCTACTTTCGCTCCATGGGTTTCATGGAAGAGGGTTCGGGGGATATCTTCGAGAACTTCCTCAACCAAGGAATGGGCGCTCGGCCGATGATCGTCGGCTACGAGAGTCAGTTGCCGGAGTTCATCCTTAAGCATCCTGAGTATCAGACGGTCATCAAGGAGCAGATAAACATCCTGTACCCAGAACCAACCATCTTTTCCTCTCACCCGCTCATCGTGCTCAAGCCCGAGTGCGAACGACTCACTGAAGCGTTTCGAGATCCGCGCATCCAGGCCATTGCTTGGAGCCAACATGGGTTTCGTTCCGGCTTCGTCGGTGTGGAATCCGACCCAACCGTGCTCACGGTGACCGGCATCCCCGCCTCCATCAACAAGGTGATGCCGATGCCCAGCGCGCTGGTGATGGAGCGCATCATCGGCTCGCTCTCGAACCTCTAGTTCTTCAGGTTCCTTGCTCATCTCGGTGAGTCTCAGCTCCGGCGCATTATGTGCCGGGGCTTTTCTTATACTTACTTCAACTATGAAGCATATAAAACTATGAAGATACGTCAGGTGGAGTGATGCTCTACTCCAGCGCAGTAAGACCTTGTTATTTCTCCGTATTCTGGTACTATTGCCCCCGAAGCGAGATACGCAAAACCTCTCCTGATTCTAAACAATCTGTTGTGAGTGAGACGCGCCGAGCAATAAAACTATTGTTTTAACTCGGAAGGCGCTCGTTTGTGTATACGCCGAAGACCAAAACCACCAGTTTTGGTCGGATTATTAGGGGACAAGTCATGGTTTCTACATGATACTGTCCCACCCATAAGACAAAAAACGTGGCACGAAAGTCAATCTTGATACGCGCAATGCGTACACCAAAGTTCAAGTCTCAAGTGGTACGACGCTGCAACCAGTGTGGTCGTAAGCGAGGCTACATGCGAGACTTCGACCTTTGTCGTATTTGTTTCCGTGAAGGAGCAAATGAAGGCACTATACCAGGCATAAAGAAATCATCATGGTAAGCGATACAGTAGGAGATTTCATTATCCAACTTAAGAATGGAGGCATGGCTGGCAAAAGCACAGTTACCCTTCCATACTCAAAGTTGAAGCATGCAATTGCTAAGAAGTTGCATGAAGCAGGCTATGTTTCTGGAGTCGAGAAGCAAAGCAAAAAAGTAGGAGCTGACCTTGCGGTTACGCTTAAGTACGCTGAAGGGGAGGTACACACGATTCGTGGTGTAAAGCGTATCTCAAAGCCGGGACGACGTCTCTACATTAAGGTCACCGATATTTATCCAGTAAAATTTGGTAAGGGTCACATGATCCTTTCGACGCCAGCCGGTATCTTAACCGGAGAAGAGGCACGCGAAAAGCAAGTCGGAGGTGAACAACTCTTCATCATCTGGTAACAACATATGAGTCGATTAGGAAAACAACCAGTAACCCTTCCAGCCGGTGTCACCGCCAGTTTTACTGATGGTGTACTTACGGTAACTGGACCAAAAGGAACTCTTACTGAAGCCATTCGTCCCGTTGTCGCACTCAAGATTGAGGACGGCATCCTGACATTGGAACCAAAGAAGCAGACTATAGAAGCACGGGCACTTTGGGGCACCTACGCTTCTATTGTACGAAACATGATTACTGGAGTGACTGAAGGTTTTACTCGCGTACTTGAAATCGAAGGAGTGGGGTACCGAGCCGAAGCCCAAGGTCAGAAGCTAACACTCAGTGTTGGTTACTCTCATCCAGTGGTGATGGAAATACCAACTGGTATTTCAGCAACGGTAGAAAAAGGCTCAATTACCCTGATGGGCTTTGATAAGCACGCCATTGGACAGTTTGCTGCGAACGTACGAAAGGTACGTAAGCCAGAACCGTACAAGGGGAAGGGGATTCGGTATAAGGGGGAACATATTATTCGTAAGCAAGGTAAGAAAGCCGTATAAAAAAGTTTATTTGAGCGCATTGCTTTGTTGCTTCATCAAAATTTTTACTCACCGTATACCTACATACGCCTCGTAAAAATTTTGACTCGCGCCTCGCACTGCATCTCAAACTAAAACTTTTATACGATTCAAGCAAAACTATGAAATCTGCAACACAAAAGAAAGACAGCCGTGTTCGCCGCCATGCGCGTATCCGCGCTCGGGTGATTGGTACAGCTACAAAGCCTCGCTTAGCGGTGTTCCGCAGTAACCGAGCTATCTACGCCCAGCTCATCAACGACGATACAGCTACCACTATTGCGAGTGCTGACTCACGAACTGCCAAAGGAGCGACCTTGCTTCTTAAGGGAACTGAAGTTGGTGCTGAGATTGCCTCAAAGGCAAAGAAGCTTGGTGTAACCACCATCGTGTTTGACCGAGGAGGCTTTAAGTACATCGGTGTCGTGAAAGCGGTCGCCGAAGGTGCTCGAACTGAAGGACTGGTCTTTTAATTATCGAAGTTAATTTTAGTTACGTTATGAGTGAAACAAAGCAGGAAGCTACAACTGTTGAGGAAGGAACCACTGCCTCAACACCAGCAGTCGAAGAAGTGACTGCTACCGATGCACCCGCTGCCGACACAACGACCCCAGCAACGCCGGGTGATCGTCCGTACGGTCCGCGTGGTCAGAGTAATGATAAGCGTAACCCACGCCGGCCACGGCGCGGTGGACGTCGCGAAGAACGACCTCGTCAAGAGTTCGAACAGAAAATCATCAGTATTCGTCGAGTAACTCGAGTTATGGCTGGCGGACGACGATTCTCTTTCTCAGTTGCGATGGTCTTGGGAGACAAGAAAGGAAAGGTAGGCGTTGGTATCGGTAAAGCCGGTGATACTCAGCTTGCGATTGAAAAAGCAATGCGCGACGCTAAAAAGAACATGATTACTATCCCAATGAACAAAGATAGTCACATCCCGCACGACGTCCAGGTAAAATACGCTTCAAGTGAAGTTATGATTATGCCGGCTCCAGGCCGTGGACTCGTAGCTGGTTCGTCAGTTCGTACCGTGCTCGAGCTCGGTGGCGTCAAAGACGTAACAGCCAAAATCTTCTCTCGTTCAAAGAACAAGCTTAACAACGCTCGCGCAGCAGTAGAGGCGCTTAAGCAACTTAAAGCCTAACTACAACAATATGCAATTACACGATTTACAACCTACAAAAATTCGCAAGACCGGAAAGCGCATCGGGCGTGGCGGTAAGCGCGGAAAGACCTCTGGTAGAGGTATGAAGGGTCAGACAGCCCGTGCTGGTAACAGTACACGACCAGAAATGCGCGACATCATCAAGAAGCTTCCAAAGCTTCGTGGACACGGTAAGAACCGTGCTCAGACGGTAAATAATGAGCGAATTCGCCCAGAAGTGGTGAACGTGAGCGCGCTTGAAACAGCTTTTGAAGCAGGTGCAACCGTAAGTCCAAAGACCCTCGTGTCAGCTGGTGTACTCTCACTTCGCCGCAAGAAGCCACCAACAGTGAAGATTCTTGGTACCGGTACGCTCACCAAGAAGCTCATGATTATTGCCTGCGAGGTTTCTGAATCAGCCAAGGCCAAGATAGAAGCAGTTGGCGGGACCGTAGCCTAGTAAGGTATACTAAACAATTATGCAAACATTCATTCATAAGCTCAAGATAATGTTCACCGACAAGTCGATTCGTAACCGAATCCTCTTCGTTTTGCTGGCCTTAGTTATCTTCCGAGCGCTCGCAGCTATTCCAATTCCTGGCGTAGACCAAACGGTGCTTGCACAATTCTTTGAGAACAACCAATTTCTTGGCCTCTTAAATATCTTCTCTGGTGGTGGCCTCGCTAACCTCTCAATTGTAATGCTTGGTGTTGGTCCGTACATTACGGCTTCAATCATCATGCAACTTTTGACCGTGATGTCACCGGCCTTAAAGACTATGTATTCAGAAGACGGTGAGTCAGGGCGCGCTAAGTTTATGCAGTACGGTCGGATGCTCACGCTTCCACTCGCTATCCTGCAAGGCTTCGGTTTCTTGACCCTCCTCCAGAGTCAGGGAGTTATCACTGGACTTTCAACCTTTGAGTTTATTGTAAACGTAATCTTGATTGTGGCTGGTTCGATACTTCTCATGTGGATTGGAGAGCTCGTAACGGAGTTCGGTATTGGAAACGGTGTGTCAATCATCATCTTCGCCGGTATTGTGGCTGGCCTACCGCAGACTGCTAGTCAGCTCGCGTATGCCTTTACTGACCCAGCCCAGCTCCCACTCTATGTCGGCTTTGTGTTTGCAGCTCTCGCTATTATTTACGCGGTAGTGGTAATGACCGAGGCCGAACGCCCGGTGCCGATTACCTACGCCAAGCAAGTACGTGGCGGTAAGACCTATGGCAGTAGTCAGTCATACCTCCCGCTTCGCTTAAACCAAGCTGGTGTTATCCCAATCATCTTTGCACTCTCTATCCTTCTCTTCCCACAAATGATTCTAAACATCCTGTCAGCGTTTGACTTGCCGTGGGTCCCGGGAGCAATTAACCAAGTCAACGCGATTCTCGCTAATCAGTACATTTATGGTGGTGCCTACTTCCTACTGGTATTCCTCTTTACCTTCTTCTACACCGCAGTAACCTTTGACCCAGACCAAATCTCCAAGAACCTCCAACGAAACGGAGCGTTTGTACCAGGAATTCGTCCAGGTGCTCATACGTCTGAGTACCTCGGTAACTTGATTACTCGTTTGACGCTCGTGGGGGCAAGTTTCCTCGCGTTGATTGCGGTCTTGCCAGTTGGTATGCAGGTATTGACCGGAGTGGCATCTCTCGCCATTGGTGGTACTGCGTTACTCATTGTGGTTTCAGTAGTACTTGACCTGATACGCCGAGTCGACGCCCAAGTCTCCCTCAGGGAATATTAAAATTTCCTGATACTTCGTTAGGCTTCAGTAAATTATTGTTCATCGTACTCTTGTACGTCTCACAATAATTTCTTCGCCTGCCTCGTCTCAGAAAATTTTTCTCATCCCCTGAGTTGTTAGATAAGAACAAGAAAAAAGACCCTATAGGGTCTTTTTTCTTGTTCGCCTCGTCTAAAACGATTTACTACTCACGCAACCCACAGGGCTTGTTAGTAAAAATTTTACTTTGACACTGCAGAAAGATTAACTACTGCAGGGAAAAACCAAGTGGAATTTCACTGATTTCTTGCTTCCAGGTTTCTGACTCTAGCCATCTGCGATAGGTGTCGTAGACGGTAAGCGCAACGGTTTGTGGGCTATGGCGGGAGGTGTTGATGATGAGGTCAAAATGCCGACGACTATATGGATTCACCCCATAGAGCGACTGGAAGCGCTCCTGTTCGTTTTTAAGACGTTCCTGGACCATCGCCTGCACTTCACCAATAGTGGCACCAGATTCAGTGCTACTTCGGCTAGCGTTTGAGACCGTGTCTTTGTAGATACGCGCGGTGGCGACGTCCATGTCGAGGTCAAGATAGACCTTAAACGATTCGGGTATCCAGTAGAATCCGAGGCGTGAGTCGATGATGATTTCTTTTTGGTCACGCAGTTTTCGAAGTTCTTCGTCAATTTCTTCATCAATCGTATGGTCGGTACTCGCTTTTTTATTGAACTCGGCGAGCGAAATACCTCGTTTTCGTATAATCGTCCGGACAAAGTCACCTGAGGAGTAGCGCGTGTAGCCAAGGAGTTCGGCTACCTTGTCTGCAGTAGATGACTTGCCACTGCCGGGTTTCCCGGAAATAGTAATGATGTGTTTTTTCTTCATTGCGTTTTCAGCATACCACATCTTTAGCGTGAGCCTTAGATTGCAGAACTTGAAAAAATTGGTACTCTATGCAAAGTATGGAATACAAAACAAAATATCAAAGTATCGTGCTCATGGGCAAGATAGCCTCAGGTAAAGGTACTCAGGCTCACGCCATCTTAGAGCACTTCGGAGGCTCGTTGTATTCTAATGGAAATAAGGTGCGCGAAAGCGCTACGTTGCCAACCACGTTTGGTTTGAAGATGAAGGAGATGTATGAAGGAGGGTATTTAATGCCCGAGTGGATAGCCTCGTACTGGATGACGCACGCCCTCGTGAGTCAGTTTGAACATGAGCGTGTCGTCTTTGAAGCTGTTGCAAAAAAGCCCAACGAAGCAGAGTTATTTCATGAAATTCACGAATGGGTTGACCGTCAGTACGTTGTTTTCCATCTGGCCATATCAGATGAGGAAGTACGGAAGCGAAGCGCGGCGCGCTCAAGAGATATCGTTGATTCAGAAAAGTCAGTGGAAAAGCGACTAGAGGAATACCATACCTATACTGCTCACTCGATAGAATACTTTAGAACGAAAGGAACCTTGATAGAAATAGATGGTGAACAAGCTCCAAATATCGTCCAACAACAAATTTTTAACTACCTAGCTACTTAGATCATGCAACCATTCACTATTATTTTCATCGGACCGCAGGGAAGTGGTAAAGGAACTCAGATTGATAAGCTCGATGCAGTCTTGTCGGCACTCGATCCCACGAACCGGGTAGTCGACATTCAGACTGGTCGTCGCTTCCGGGCGCTCGCCGCAAAGGGTGAGGGCTACACAGAAGAGCATGTGGCTGAGACGCTAAATAGCGGTATTCTGCAACCACTGTTCCTTTCTGTAGCACTCTGGGGAGACGCGATGCGCGAGCACCTAAGCGAGAAACGCCACTTACTGATTGATGGTTTTCCGCGAGTGGTTGATGAAGCTCGTGTGCTTGAAAGTGCCCTAACTTTTTACAATAGAGATATAGTCACTATCATAAACCTTGAGACACCAGAAGAAGTAGTTCGTGCTCGAATGGCTTCACGGGCCAGAACAGACGACACCCCTGACTCAATTGAGGCTCGTTTGAAGTGGTATCGTGAAGAAACACTCCCGGTGCTTGCGTACTATCGTAACCGGCCGAACACAACCGTGCATGACATCGACGGGCTTGATACTATTGATGGAGTGCATGCTCAGATTGTCTCGGCACTTAACTTGCCTCAATGATTGCTATAAAAACAGCTGAAGAAATTGAAATCATGCGGGCGGGAGGGAAAATTCTCGCTACTATTTTAAATGACTTGGAGAAACTTGCTGTTGCTGGGAACACAACGCTCGATATAGATGACCGAGCGATGGAACTGATTGAAGAGTATGGTGTTGAGCCTATGATTCTTGGCTATCACGCCGGCTTTGCACCACGGCCTTATCCGGCAGCCACCTGTGTGTCTATTAACGACGTGGTGGTACACGGTATCCCGAACGAGCATCCGCAAACTTTTGAAGATGGCGATGTAGTTTCAATTGACTTAGTGATTGGGTACCAAGGTTTTGTGCTTGATTCAGCTCGAACCGTAGGAGTGGGTAGAGTAAGCAAAGAAGTGCAAGCACTGATAGACGTCACCAAGCGTGCACTGAGCGCTGGAATTGACGCTGCCAAGCCGGGCGCTCATGTACGCGACATTGGTGCAGCTATCGAAAAGGCGGTCGGAAAAAAGTTTGGTATCATCGAAACTTTTTGTGGGCACGGTGTTGGTTACTCACTGCATGAAGAGCCGATTGTACCTAACTTTGTTATGAAGGGACCGAGTCCAAAACTTGAGGCAGGTATGGTGCTCGCGATTGAACCAATGATCACACTTGGCGGAATAGACGTTGAAGTGCTCGAAGACGGCTATACTGCGGTTACTAAGGACGGCTCACTCTCAGCCCATATGGAGCATACAGTTTTGATAACGGATGACGGCCCGGAAATTCTTACCCTTGTCTAACACTACTCTGAGCCTCAGATAAAAGATTGAAAAAAATCAATTCTACTGTATACTGCGAGCATATTTTTAATCTAAATTTTGTTATGGCATCGCGTAAACCACATCAAGAACGAACGTTTGTAATTCTAAAACCTGACACGGTCCAACGGTCACTGATGGGTGAAGTAATTGGCCGTTTTGAACGAACTGGCCTGAAGTTTGTTGCTATGAAAATGGCAGTACCGACTGAAGCGCAACTCCTCAAGCACTACAACAAAGATGATGCCTGGTTTTTAAAAAAAGGTACGCGGATTGTTGAAGACTTAAAAGCACAAGGAACAACGATTACTAAGGAACCAATTGAGTACGGAAAGGATATTATCCGAACCATCGTTCACTACATGACGGCTGCTCCCGTCGTGATGATGGTACTTGAAGGCAACCAATCAGTGGCAGTGGTAACAAAGCTGGTTGGTACCACTGAGCCGGCAACGTCAGACGTCGGTACGATTCGTGGTGACTTCACCATTGACTCGTATGGTCATTCTGCCTACGAAGATCGAGCAGTTCGAAATCTCATCCACTGTTCAGAATCACCAGAGGAAGCGGAGCGAGAAACCACAATTTGGTTTACTGAAAATGAAATCATGGAATACGTGACCGCTCAAGAACGAATTATGTACGACGTACATTTTGATGTGCCTACCGTCTAATCCTATGTAGATAAAAAATAGCCGGCCCCTTTGGGGCCGGCTATTTTTTTGATATACTTAATTGCGGAACCATCTCTACGTATGTTCCGCTTAAGTAATTGCTCAGGGTTGCCTAATTTCGCGAGACGATATGAGGCCCGGTAACGGATTTCAGACCCAACTCGGATAGGGTACCCACCTGTTTTTCAGGAGGAGCATACGTAGTGGTTCCGCCAAAAACGCTCTCCCCCAAGGAGGGCTTTTTTTGTGCTACTATTTTAGGTATAGACTATTTATGCTAAAGCCAGCCACTATAATTTTTCTTATTTGTGCCAGCTTACTTTCGGTTCTTCACTATATTGCGCTGAAACTCTATCTCTACTGGCAAATCTGGTGGTTTGATATCCCGATGCATATTTTCGGTGGGGCAACGGTGGTCTTAGGTCTCTACACTGCCGTTGAGCTCCGCCTGCTTCCAGTCTGGATTATGAACAGACTGGCAGTGACACTTAGTATTGTATTTATTGTGGCAATTACCTGGGAGGTTTTTCAATTTACCATCACTGAAGTCATGAAAGTAAACTACATTGCCGACACGCTTGGAGATATTTTCGTGGGACTTCTCGGTGGAGCGGTGGGGTATACTGTAGGAAAAGGTTTGCAAGATTTAACGTAACACAGCATGTCGACATTAGGATTCTATGGAGGAGTAGGGAGTGTAACGGGGGCTAACTTTATGCTCGATACGGGCAAGGTAGCGATTTTAGTTGACTGTGGACTCGTGCAGGGTGATCGGTTTGCCCAAGCAATTAATGCACTACCATTTCCGTATGAACCAGCTCAGGTTGATGTACTTATGGTCACCCATGCGCACGCAGATCATATTGGACGGATTCCAAAGCTCGTCAAAGATGGTTTTAAAGGAGTGATTTACTCAACCACACCAACCAAAGACTTTGCCAACCTGATGCTGCGGGATGCTCTCAAGGTTATGCAGTACGAAAAAGAGCAGTATGGTGCAGATGTGCTGTATGAAATGCATGACATCGACTCAGCTCTGTCCCTGTGGAAGACTGTTTCGTATGATGAAAAAATATCACTACCAGACGAGATTACTGCTTGGTACACTGACGCGGGACACATTCTTGGTTCTGGTATGGTGCATTTTACTCGAGGTGAAAAAAAGATCGTATTTACCGGTGATATTGGCAATATCCCACAACCACTACTTGATGCTCCAGTCATTCCGACCGAGTACCAATATCTGGTTATGGAAAGTGTGTACGGTGACCGACTTCATGAAGATGTGGCAGAGCGAACCAATTTACTCCAAGGGCATATAGAAGACACGCAAGCTAAGGGTGGGACGCTCATTATTCCAGCTTTTAGTCTTGAGCGTACGCAGGGCATGCTCCTTGAAATAAATAACCTCGTTGAGTCAGGAAAAATCAAACCAATACCAGTCTTCTTGGACTCACCACTCGCGATTGAGGTAACTGAAATGTACCGCAGACATACTAACTATCTCAAACAGGATATACAAGATCAGATTAAGGCAGGTGATGATATATTCGATTTTGAAGGTCTTAAGTTTACGCGTACCCTCAAAGACTCACACTCTATCTCAGAAGAGCGAGGATCCAAAATAATAATCGCCGGCAGTGGCATGAGTCATGGGGGACGTATTCGAGGTCATGAACAGCGCTACTTAGGCGAGAAGAATACCACGCTCCTTTTGGTGGGGTACCAGGCTGTTGGTAGCCTCGGTAGAGTTTTAAGCGATGGCGCAACTAAGGTGAAGATCGACGGTGAGGAGGTACGGGTAAAAGCCAAGATTGCGCACATTCGGGGCTACTCCGGACATGCCGACCGTGACCAGCTTATTAACTTAGTGCAGAAGGGTGGCGAACAGGCCAAGCAGGTGTTTGTCGCCATGGGTGAAGAGCGTTCATCGCTTTTCTTAGTTCAGCGCTTACGTGACTACCTTGGGCTCAATGCCGTGGCTCCAAGTCAGAACGAGGAGATAGAGATAGACTTTTAACTATGGAAACTCCAATTACGTTAGTAACAGCCGGTATTCTTGGGGTCTTCTTTTTTGGATTAAGTCTTCTCACTATTTACACTCGGGCAAAAACAAACACGAGTTTAGGGGCGGGTGAAAGTGACTTGATGAGTCGGAGGATTCGTATGCATGGAAACTTTAGTGAATACGTACCAATCCTACTTATTATTTTATTCCTACTTGAATCAGCCGGGGTACACTACTGGTTTCTCGTCAGCTACAGTGTAGTTATAATTTTCGGCAGAATTATGCACGCCTATGGACTCAGTCAAAAAAATACCGTGAACAAATTCCGCATTATAGGAATGCAAGGTACACTGTGGGCACTTGTTTTGGGTAGTCTATATCTTCTATATTTAGCATTCTTACAGCTCCTTTAGAATATACAGTAAAACACCCCGCGCCAATGGCGCGGGGTGTTTTAAATGTAGTGTGTTAGTGCTTCTTTTGATTACTTTACTTGATCAACCACTCTCTGGAATGATTCTGGTCGGTCTTTAGCGAGGGTGGCGAGGATCTTTCGATCGAGCTTGATGCTCTTGTCTGCCATAGCCTTGATAAAGCGACTGTACTGCAATCCTTGGTTTTTCAAGACGGCGTTGATTCGAGAGATCCAAAGTCGACGGAAGTCATTCTTCTTATCTTTGCGGTGAGCAAATGAGTGCAGTTGTGCGTGGTAGATAGCTTCACGTGCCTGACGCTTCTTCTTTGAGCGACCGAGTCGGTATCCTTTAACTTGTGTAAGAATATTGCGACGTCGCTTGTTGGCCATTAAGCCTCCTTTTACTCGTGACATATAGTATGTAGTAGGGTGAGTTTGCTAATAATAGTTGGCTTATGCGCCAGTGCCAGGAAGAAACCGTCTTGTGATTCGCTTACTGAGGTTGAGGAGCTGGGTTCGCTTTCGGCGAAGTCGCTGTTGACCAGTTTGGCGAGCATTGAAGTGGTTCTGTCCTTGCTTTCGGGCAACGATTTTGCCATTTTTCGTGACCTTGAGGCGTTTTGTATAAGACTTGTTTGTTTTCATAATAATTGCATTAACAGGCAAAAAGTGGCAGTACTGTACCGTACTTCGCTTTAAAAGTCCACTCTCTTGGGTTTAGCTCATACCTCCTTCGAGGAGCTCGTCTAGGGACTTTTTCTTGGATTTGGCTATTTCTTTCACAGTGCCGTCTGGAGCTGGTTCGTCAGCTTTTTTTGGTGCCTCTAGTGTCTTTGGGCCTTTCACACTTTTTCCAACTCGTTCGAGGGTAGTAGTGAAGCCTTTTGGACTTTTTTTTATTTCGTCAGCCAGTTTGTAGTCAGCGGGGATAATCTTGAGGAAGCGATCAAGTCGTTCTTTCAGAAACCCTTCTTCCATGTACTTGTAGCGACCCCAAAGGAAAAGATCAACTTTTACTCGGTGTCCATCTTGAAGCCACTGTGCCGCTCGTTTCGCTTTCAGTAGTTGGTCGTGTTCTCCGGTACCAATCTTAACTTGTACACTCTTCGTTTCAGTAACATGTGACTTAGACTTCACTTCACTGGCTTTTCGTTTTACTTCATAACGGTACTGACCATAGTCCATAATCTTGGCTACGGGCGGCACTGCTTTTGGAGAGATTTCAATTAAGTCGAGGTTGGCAGTATCTGCTGCTTTGAGTGCATCGGCAAGTTGGAGAACACCAAGGTTTTCTCCTTCCGCCCCAATAACTCGTAGTTCTCGAGCACGAATAGCGTGGTTTATGCGAGTCTTATCACTGTAATTGTTACTCGGTCGTAGTGTAGTCAAATAAATTGGCTTAAATAATAAATGAGAGATCGGCTCTCGGTCTTCTGTGCAGAATAAACGGCCCTACCCGTTTTTACCAAAGCACTAACAATGGTGTATGAAATGTACCATAAAAACGTTATTTTGCAACAGTAAACCGTATGTGGGACATAGCTTGCTACGAGGAATTCTCTCTGCTATTATCAAAGTAATGTTTACCCAAAACAACAACCTGCTCGTCGTGCTGATTATCTGCCCGCAAGGTCGGTTGTGTTTTGGATAGGTCAAAGAATGAGTTATCTAAAACAGAGCCCGCCTACCGCGGGCTCTGTTTTTGTTCTTTAGAGGAAGGCAAGAAGCAGATGAAAAAAGACCATATGGTTGTCAACCACATACCAGGCGCACGCTGGACGTGTGGCCGGATGCTTGATGGTCAGATGCTCTACTTGGTTGAGGGTGACCTGATTGAAGCTGGTATAGCAGAACGACTGTTTTTGCTTGCAGAATCAGCGTGGACGTCTGACATACTCATTAAAGTCATGCTCCACCCCTCAAGCGAAGTGCGTCTTGAGTCACTTGTGCCGACTCAGTGTAATGGCCAGCGCTTGCTCACGTTTGACTTCATCAAACTGTGTTTTGAAGCCCTGCACTCTGATCGCGGCCATCATCATGAAGTGGCTTTCAACGCTTCAATTGGCGTATAGAGTGGCACGCACCCTAGACCACCCGGATTCATTCGGGTGGTCTTTTGACATATATGTATACACGTGTACAGGTTGAGTAATTTACACAAATAAGGCATAGTTGAAGCAGAACCTAAGAGAAGTACGGCCAGTACCGTCTTCATGTTCTTTGTGTTCCTTGTCAACCCTATCTCGACGTCTCGCTCCCTTACGTTGAGATATACATACCAAAAGGTGAACGCCATGCCAAACAAGCGTGATGGTGACGGCGTAAGTCGACCACCATTCACAAAGACGCCAGCCAATACAAATCATCGCCCCGGAGCCCCAAAAGCTCCGGTCGTGAACGCACCCCGCAACAAAGGTGGTAGGATCTTGGTTCTTCCGAACCGTCCGACCGCTACCCTCGCGCCGGCTATAGCCGTGCCAGAAGAGAAGGAATCCCCCAATGAGTAAGCTTAAAAATGCGGCCAAGGTAAAGAGCGGCCTCTCATTCGAGATGAATACGTTCATCAGTGAGCGGACTCGTTTCGGACATGGTCTCACTGAGATAGCTCGCGATCTTAATGAAGAGCTCAAGCGTCTCGGTCACCGACTTAGGCTATCTGCAAACGCAGTCAACCAACGTCGGCGTACGCTTTTTCCGGATGGCATACCGGAACCAATTACCGACCCGAAGCATCTCACGTTCACACTCTCGATTCCTGCCAACGATGTGGCTGGTACGGCCGGTATTTGGAACGAAGTGCACGTGCGTATCATCAAGCAGGCCTACGAAGAGTCACGGCGGTATTATAAGAAAAATGATCTCGCACGGCTCAAAACCCGATTACTCGAAGTACTGCGTGACCCGAAGCGTGGCAATTTTCCACAAGTCACTATTTCGATGCTCAGCAACTTCATCGCCAAGCATCGTGAGGAAGTTGGCTTGTGGGGCGGTCAGAAGCCTAAAGAACAAGAAGTGCCGAAGAAAGTCCGTCAGTTTGCCAAATTCGCTCGGGTCTGGAACAACAAGAAACTTACCTCGGGACATGACCTCATCGAGGCCATGAAGCATGAGCTTGGCGAAATGCTGACGCTCAAGGGTATCGACCGTTTACGGAGTAAGTACGACTCCTATCGGAAAAAGAATCCTGAGTTCGAACGCCAGCTTGTGCGTCTGAGTCGCAGGCATCCGACGACGGGACGAATTGTTCCCATGCACCCGGCCGCGCTCGAGCAGATCGAGCGATTCCGGGTTTCTCGCAAGCAACTGCGACAGGCCAAAGGTTTGGTCGTCATGTCGGCGCAGATTGGTGCCTCCTTCATCCCAGCAGTCCAAACGTTTAAGAAGATTGCTGATGAACTTGGCTACACGTTTGTTGGACTCCCGCTTCGCTTTGGTCCAATCAAAACGCATGATGGTCGCTTGGAGAGCAACTTCGCGCCGGAACTCGAAGACTCTATGCTCTTTGAGGACTTCGTCTATGAAGAACGTCGACTGCTTCTCGATGTGAGTTCGTTCTTGCTTCCCACCCTCTACACCAAACTTTCGGGTCGGGTAGCGCGTATGAAGTCGGGTCTTTCGCGCATCATCGCCGGGACCAATATCGAGTTCAAGCATCTGCCTTTGCAGGGTGAAGATGGAACCCGTCACATCATGACGGCAGGTACGGCTACTCGCCTGGTCTTGAACGTCGATGCGCTCGGTCATGAGAGCACGCGAGGCGTCGTGACACAAAACGACGTTGAGATTGCTGCTTGGGTGATTAGCTTCAAAGGTAAGCGTAAGTGGTTCGCTCGTCCACTCATCATGCTTGATGAGGCGACGGGTGAGGTGTACGACATTGACCCCAAACACGGTGGCGCACGGCTGTATACTGCCGATGGCAGTGAACATCGGCCGAACGACATTGTGGCGGTGGCTGAACCGGATTGGCATGACGCCTCAACTGACCCAGAGATTGCGAAAGCGCTCTGGGGCAAGCACGGCATTATGCCAACCCTGAAGCCGGACGAAGTGTATCGTCACGATGGCCTCGATACGGACTCGCCAGCTTGCCCGTTCTGGCTCAAGCAGATGAGTCGGAGTGCGGCCCTGGCTGGTCTGGGGTTTGACTTGGCGGAAGAAGAAGTCGATGCGTTTGAGAAGAGGTTGGTCGAACACCACAAAATCCTCCCGAACGCTGAGATTGTGATTGTCGCTGCGAACCATCCGGCGTGGCTCACGGAATGGGCTCAGAAGTGCCTCTGGCGCGAAGACTCTCGCAACTACGCCTTCGGTAGCAAGCTCTGCTACCTGATGGCAGAAGAAACGACACGGCGGGTCGAGGAGGCCAAAACAAGCCGTGAGAAACGGAAAGCTGTCTCGCCAGAAGCGCTGGAAGTCTTGTTTAACGGACGGTATCCGTGGTTGACGGCGCTTGGTCGTCAAGACGAACGCTACGCGAAGACGACCGGTAAGTACCGCGTCTGTTTGTCCTCACATGGCGATGTTGCGCCGAAGGGAAACAATACGCGGAGTCTCGGAGCGTTCACGGTTTACGGCAACAAGATGCAGTACATCGTGGGTCACGGCCATACCGGCGAGAAGCTTCTCAATGTCTGGCGTGTCGGTACCGCCAAAGGAGCCTACGGACACTACTTCAGAGGTCCGATCACCGGGTCAGACTGGACGGCAACAACCGGCGCTGTCTTCAAGAACGGACAAATCATGTCGCTCGAAATCAAGTACGGGAGCGAGTGGTACGTCTAGGACAACAAAACCAAAGGTGGGCGTACGCGCCCACCTTTTCTCATGTCAAATGGTAAGTGAACTGCTTGATAGGAGAACTAAAAAGTGCTTTGCTATAGCGCAGATAGTATCAAGGAGAACCAAAATGGCTCTACCGCGTAAACCTAAATGGCCACAGTATCTTTGGCTACTCGCTGGTCTCTTGCTTTCCGGGCTCCTCTTTTTTAAAAGCTTAGGAGGCTGAAATGGAAAGGACTTTGCACAGCGTGATTGAAGATAAGCAATGGATTATGTGGCTTGTCGGTGCCACGCTTGGCGTCCACGTGGTCGAAACGTGGTACCGGCTTGAGTGGTTTGACACCTATTGGTCGTGGCTGACGCATCTCTATCTTCAGCCAGTTTTCTTTCTAGCCGGGGTTGCCTTCTTTTGGGGGTTTCGGTTAGCGCCAACCTTCCTCATGGCTTGGGGTAGTTTCATCACTATGCTGGTAGCATCACGCGTCCTTATCACGGTGTATGCTGGCGAGCCTCTAAATGGCATGGTGTTACTCGGGATTGGTCTTCTGGTGCTTGGACTACTTCTCTCAAGCTTTCTCGTGCATCGCTTCGTAACGTTCGGGAGCATTGTTCTACTTGGCTTGATGCTGTTTTTCCAAGGTCATCTGATTACGCAAGAAGTACTGTCAGTTATGGTACTTGATTGGTGGATGCTCTATCTGTTTGGTGGGGCGGTCCTGATTGCACTTGAGGAGTTTGTTGCTCGTAAGGGCTACTTCAACTACTACAGCCCCGTCACGGTCCATTTCTCTTCGCCCTATGTGCGGCTGCAGTTGTGGCGAAGCGATTGGCCATACCTTAAGTCAAAGTGGCTCGTCTTCTTACCCTTAATTTTTGTCGAGGGAAGTTTGTTCTTTTATGGTTATGGAGAAGCCCAGCCCAGCTTTATTTTTGCTTGGGCGGTCTATAACGTATACGACGTACTCTTGCGCGCAGTGAGTGTTAAGTTCCTCCTAAAAGAGCAGTTTCATTTCTCGCACGGGGTGGGAATGATCCTCGTCGTCTTTGGCACCTTCTACTCGTATGTGGGAGGAATTGTCTGACTACCAAAATGACGGCGACATGTGTCGCCGTCATTTTTATCGTCTTAAAGTAAATATAAAAAAGTGCCACGACCAGAAAGTCGTGGCTTTTTCATTCGCCTGCTTTAGTTGAGTAGGATAGGGATCGATAGGCGTTCCCATTTACGCTCATCAAGTAGTAAGCGCATGGTGAGGTGGTCAATTTTTTCTCGTTGCCTAAGATTGGCGTAAACCGCCATCTCACCTTGTCGGTGTTGTTGCTCAGCAGGATGTTCACCATCGACTATGTACACGATGGCTTCATGCACGAGACCGGTATTGGCAAACACCAGTCGTTCACGCACCCTTGGTATGGGCAGGGGTACTTTTACGACAAAGGTAAGTGCGATGTCGACCTTGTACTCAGTAATTACTTCCCGCTCTAACTTCCGAGCCGGTATGGTCAGGTAGAGTATGTAGCCAACAGCGCTTGGTAGAGCAACTTTTCTACGTCCCATCGCGAACCTCACCTTCGAGCGGTTTCCGTGGAAGCTCTGACCAACCACGCTTTGTTAGGAGCGAAAGCGTACGAGTATCCAACTTTTCATTGCCATATGAGTAGATGGCATCGACAGTGTGGTCAAAGAGACCGTCGCCAAAAGTATAGGGAGAAACGTAGAACACAAGCGCTTCCTTCAGCCGACCACAGCCGATAAAGATAAGTTTATGACTGGGTTCAGGTAGTATCTCATTTGGTCGAGATGAAGTCAGTGTAATAACCTCGCCCTGATACTTTAGGTACACGCTCGGGGTGAGGTGGCGAGGAAAAATCGTGAGACGAAGGAAGAAGCCTGGTTCTTCCGCAGGCAGGTCTGGTATGAGCATTGGTACCTCCAAAGTAGAATGAGCTGGCTCGGCAGGTTTGACCTAAGGGAGCGGGCGGTCAAGCCTGTTCTGAAGAACTTCTGCATGTATCATCACATATGCGCGTTAGCTGTCAAGGCTCCAGCGGGGGTAGGTTTTAAAAAAACGAAAAATCGGACGTCGCTCCCTTAAAGCTAAACGTCCGATTTCTCTCCTATCTAGATAAGTCCAGATAATCGTACAGTGTACATGATATTTGTGCTGTACACAAGTGAGGTGTGGAAAAGCCGTGATTTCCTGCTGGAAATCACGGCTTTTTAAGCTACAAAACAGGTTAGATGTTACAGTCGGCCCTAATCCTTTCGAGGACAATTCCCTCGGTATCTAAGAGTGGTGTATCGTGGTCATAACCATGAATCGCCACTGCTTTGAAGTTGGCTCTACGAGCACAATGTTCAGTGATATGTATTGGGATAATACTGTCCTCAGGCGAGTAATATATTATAACCCGCTCTGGATCAAGATGCGTAGGTACTTTCACGACACCGTCACCAGCCTCCATCATCGCTCGAACATCCTCACGACAAACGTAATTAAATTTAAGAATTCTTTTTCGAATTCTTTTGACTGCCGTGTTGGTTCGGGTACCACGATCGACATGTGTGCTGTACCAAATTTGTGCCACATACCTGGGGTCAAGGTGAAAGTTATAGAGCGGTTTGCCTCCATAGACACCAGGATTGATGCCAACAAGTTTGCGCACAAGACCTGGTCGGTGCTTATCTGCGTGCTTGAGGGCACTCAGTGCTACCGGAAATCCCATTGACCACCCGATTATATCGAGTGGTCCCTTTAGATCGCGGATTTTTCGGTAGACACGTTTGCCGTAGTGATGGAGAAGTGAAGCTTTGGTTTTATTTTGCAGACCTCGCTCGTAGTCAATTGGAATCAAGGTCGGGTCAACGAGCGCTTGTAGTGGCCAAAGCGAGCAGGCGAGACGGCCGGCGCCCGGAATAAGCACGAGCGGAGTTTGTGTATGAGTCATAACTGCCTCCAGAGTTGTTTAAGGGACGAATTCAGACTCACTATACGCATAATTAAAAGTATTTCAAACTGATACTTGCTTTTTCCTTAGTATCCGTATACTAGGTGCGGAATCCGTCATTACTTAGGAGAGCGTCGTGTCGACTAACAATAAGTCAAAAGCCAAACGAAAGCAGAATCGAGGTAAGAACAAGCATCATCGTCATCCAGCCTCAAAAGGAGGTAAGACTAAGGACGGCAATATCGTTGTCGTAAAAGTAATTGAGCACCGAGCGTATCACCTTCTTCATGACAGCAGATCGCCTCTTGAAGTCGCCGCTACCTTGAATACCACTTGGCTTCCACTTCGTACTGTTCTGGTACCAATTGAGGTTGCAAAACTAAGAGCGGTACTGAAGTCGCTTTTGTCTTTGCATGAGATTGAGCTCGACCTTGAAGAGCTTGGCCTTACGGAAGATCATTTTCGCTATCATGGAAGCGATGAAGAGCGAGGCTGGTATCGTGAAGAGGATGCGCGGCTAAAAGCAGAAGAGGTGGCAAAACGTAAAGCCGAACCAAGAGACTATAAAAAGAAACGTGGTCGGAAAAAATAATCCGAAGTTTCATACTACTGTACAGTTTTAAATACCCGCGGTTTTCAATCTTGAAAACCGCGGGTATCACCTAAGCGTCATATCGACCAATCAGATCACCACGAAGAGTGAGTAGCGTCGCATGTTCATGTTGTTTAAGAAAAGTGCACAGTGTCTCTAAAACAATACGTGGGCGAAACTCAGAGGGGATTGGTGTAACCTTCCCAACACCATTTACAATTTCGGCAAACATTGCCACTAGTCCGGCATGACCTTCAAATATGAGTATGGTTCGTACTGGAAAATTGCAACCTAGACTTATTTCTACGTGTTTAATAAAAGTGCGACTTTCTAGGGGGCCTTGCCAGTCTCTTTCTCCATCCACCTTAGTACCTCACCTGTCAAAG
Organism: Minisyncoccia bacterium; assembly: GCA_041742075.1. GTDB lineage: Bacteria > Patescibacteriota > Minisyncoccia > Phycocordibacterales > UBA918 > OLB19. Next base: position 40,693 of record JBGSJJ010000013.1, on the reverse strand, counting down.
GGTTCTCTCTAAGTATTAGACTAATCGAAATTTAAAAATCTGCAATAGTTTAAACTCAGAAATAAATTGGCTCCACTTTCTCAAGAAAGCGGAGCCGTAATTAAGGCTTGTCCATAAAATATGTTCAGCTTATAACCCCACCTACGCAGGCATTAAAAATATTAGCTTGTTCAGGCGTCGGTTTGGAATCTTTACGATTGAGTACCGATGCGCCAGCAAACTCGTCTTGCTGGACATAGACTATTAATCGATTAGACCCAAACAGAAGAGGTACTTTTGTTTCTCTTCGATACGCACTCAGGTCAATGAGGCCTAAAAAGAAAGAGGAACAAGCTGGTTTGAGAGCTAGCTTAATCATTATTTCACCAGCCTGATCACAGTACAGTTTACCAAGTGCTCCACATGGGATAAAGACAGCATGCTCAAGCCCTGACTCCCTTAAGACAGTCCGATACTTAAGTGGATCACTAATTAAATGAATTGTAGCAGGCGTAAAAATAACACGTACTTTCCCGTCACCAATTTGTCCAAACTTCTGGGGTGTAGGCCAGGTCAGGGCCTCTTCTTTGAGCTTAAAGTCTGGAACAGTCAGGTCATCAAAAAACGCATAGACTGGTGTAGAAAAACCAAATATGACTGCCAGCAACAGAGTGACGAACGACTTGCACATTGCTTGTCTCCAAGTTGGACTTCTATAACGTCAAAGGACGTAGGGACTAACTTTGAGAGTAACAAACGTCTACGTAAGGTGCAAGCGTTATGTAAGTCGGGAACCGACACTACACATAAGCTTGCAATTACCTGGGGTTTGGATAGAGTAAGGGCAAATTGATCTTATGAGGAGTTCACTCCATGTCACCGAGTCAGCAGGCTATCTGCAAAAGGGCGCTCTCAAAGCGTAAACGACAAGCTGAAGCAATGCGTGAGCGCAAGCTCAAGAAAGCGCTTGAAAAGAAAAAGAATCGCGAGACTACCAGACATCACCGCCTGCCAACAGCGCTTGGTGGTGTCGACACAGAGCCAAACGTTATTCGAGTGCCAAAAAACCACCATCAGTGGTGGCACAACTTGTTTCGGATAATGCCCCCACTTGATATTATCCGCTATATGAATCGGTGCTGGCTTCCACTTGATTCTTTCGCTTTGGTAGTACCAATTGACCGTGCAGAAGAAGCACTTCTGCTCTTAGTAAATGCGGGTATTGTACCGACCACTGACCCACGCGCCTATGGTGCTACTGACGGACACGAGTTGTCCATAAAAAAGAAGAAGAACGGCCGTCACTCACCATGACGGCCGTTATCTGTAGGGCTACTTCTTGGGTGGAAACGGAACAAGGTAGCTGGTTTTGTTCATATACGTCTTATATTCATCCGGGTATTTTTCGAGAAAAATTGCTTCGAGCATCGGGCCAGTTACTTTGGTTAAAATGTACGTGATAAGAAGTGGACTCAGAAGCCCAAGGAAACCAATCGGGGCAGAGAGGGTCATGACGGCAAATCCCCACCAAATGACAGATTCTCCAAAATAGTTTGGTCGACGGCTGAAGCGAAACAAACCAGTAGTCATAAGCGTGGCTGGTTCGGTACCAGCTTTTTTTCGTGCCAAGAAGCGGTCGAGCTGGAAATCAGCGATGCTTTCATAGATAAGCCCACAGAAAAAGATACACACACCAAGGAGAAGGACTGATTGATTAAGGGTTGGTCCATAGACAACTGCCAAAACGAGCGGTAGGCCAACCACCACCACGACCAGTCCCTGGAGTAGGTTTATCTGTAAGTAGCTCCGCAGTACAAAGTACACTTTTCCATGTTGACTCCAAGCAGTCCGCCACGCTCGGTAGCGGGGATCTTCAGCTTTTCCCCAGTTTTTCCGCGCAATCCGAAGCGAGAGTCTGGTGGCCCAGAGCGTCACTAAAAGTGCCACTAAGTACGTATTTAAATCCATGGAGAGCGTGAGTAAAATGGTTGCCCACAGCGAGACCATAAAGGCCGGACCATAGAAAATATCCATAATACTATTGTCACCTTTCAGTTGAGCAAGCAAGAAGACAATCGTTACGTATATAAGTACGCAGGAAGCAAATATGCCAAGCGTCAATAAAAATGTAGTCATAAATAAGAAGAGTAGGTTATTATGTATCTATGGTATCAGATGCTACAATATCGCCACAAGCTCGCGTATGGTAGAGAAAACACCACGCACAACAACAACCACTAGAACGCGCGCTAAGTCGACGGTTGAAGACGTGCCAAAAGTTCCAAAACCACGCGCTCCACGAGCTCCTCGAAAGACAGTTTCTCGCACTAAAGTAGCAACACCGACTGAGCGAGAAGAAGAAAAAATCGTAACCCGCAAAGCTCCGACTGAAATCCAGTTTACTAACAACCATCGTCGCCCTGCCCCAATCCAGCTTTACGTCAGTCTCGCCTTATTTCTAGTCGTCTTCGGTTTTTCAGCTTACATCGGTATTAGTGATCGGGGGCAGATAGACGTTTCTGCAACCATCGTGGCGCAAGTTGCCAAAATGCAACCCAACCCAGACGGCACACCTGTCGTTGTACCGGCGCCACCGTCGCCACTTTCGCTCGGAATCGGACTTGTACCATCAGATCCAGAAAACCAAGTACCAAATGTACCAGGAGAATCTGTCTCAGTGCTTGCACCCACAGATTCGACAACGGGCTCTTCAACCGCGTCTACTACCGACCCAACCCAAGGAGGGACAGAAAGTGAAACCGCCAGTTCGACAGAAGAAGTCACAGATAGTGCTACGTCTGAGTCAGATGTCACTGAGGTAGAAGAAGTTGAGTCGGTAACTACAGAAGCGACAGAGCCAGTACCAGGTGTCTAATTTTGGTATCGATCTTTAACTGAGGTCACTTCGCACGACACTTTGCACAACGACAACCTTTTCCTTTGATGATTCGTTTAAAAAAATCACTTCCATAGTGATAGGTAATTTCTTCGCCTGACTTAATCTGCTTTCGCGCGCGGATAAAAATTCTATCCTCAGCTTCGTCATGTTCCGCTTCGGCGTTGGGTCGACACGAGTGGTTGATATAGCGAGCTTTGTTTTCGCGACCCTTACCATCAATAACTAAGCTATCGGTAACGATAAACAAGTATTGACCACCTCGCTTGTTCGCTTCTTCGTCTGAAATCCGTTCCCCCGTGTACTCAATAATGAGCTCGTCTTTTTTAATGTCAGTGGTGGTAAAAAGCCCAAGACCGGCAGAACTTTTTTTTACCGCGACGGCCGGAAAGGTGTATGTAGTTTTCATAACGTTCGCTAGTATAGCAGGCAGGTTAAAATTCCGCACGAATCTAGCCTGGGCAAAAAAGTTTTCTCAGTAAACGTATCCGACATAAAAGTAGTGCAAATAATCTATACATTTATTTGTAGCTAACTGCTATTATATAGGGGTTATGAATTATGATTTTCGTTCTTTTGTTCGTGCTGCTGATTATTTGTCAGCTGCCCAAATTTATTTACAGGATAATTTTTTACTCACTGAACCTCTTCGTCCAGAGCATATTAAATCAAGACTCCTTGGTCACTGGGGTACCTGCCCTGGTATCAACTTCACCTACGCTCACCTGAACCGAATCATAATCGAAAAGCAACAAGAGATGCTATTTGTGCTTGGACCCGGTCATGGATTTCCGGCTATCCAGTCCAATCTTTTCCTGGAAGGAACGCTGTCAAAATTTAACCCTGAAGTACCGCGAACAAAAGACGGCTTATCACACATGATCCGTCAGTTCAGTTGGCCGTATGGGTTTCCGAGTCACAGTAACCCTGAAGCGCCCGGAGTGATTCTCGAAGGTGGGGAGTTGGGGTATGCGCTCGCTACCTCGTATGGAGCAATTTTAGATAATCCAAGACTCATCGTTGCGTGCATGGTTGGTGACGGCGAAGCAGAGACAGGTCCAACTGCTACTGCCTGGCATTTAAATAAACTCGTTGATCCAAAACACAACGGAGCCGTTCTGCCGATAGTGCATATCAACGGTTACAAGATTTCCGGACCCACTTTTTATGGACGGATGAGTGACGAGGAGCTTCAGGCTCTCTTTACTGGATACGGCTATGAGCCAATGTTTGTTGACGCCTACACCGCCGAAGACCCTCACGCTGTTATGGCAGACACACTTGACCGAGCCTTGGCCTCAATCCACTTTACTCAGCATTGTGCTCGCGAAGGTACGCTGGCTGACCATCCAAAATGGCCGGTCATTATTTTGCGCAGTCCAAAAGGCTGGCACAGTATTCCTGAGCTACACGGCAAACGAATCGAAGATAACCATAATTCTCACCAGGTGATTGCTGAGTTAGCTCGTACTGATGAAGAAGACTTTACCGCTCTCGAGACATGGCTTCGGTCATACAATTTTTCTGAACTGTTTGACGGTGAACGCTTTAGTCCAGAAATTGAAGCGCTGGTGCCTAGAGAAGATTTGCGAATGGGTAGTTCAAGCTATGCGCGCGGTGGTGCCCCGCACTATGTACCACTTGTGTTGCCAGCAGCTGAGTCATACGTTGCCACCGCTACTTGTGATTTAAATAATCCAATTTGTGGCCAAGTGAGTAGTCTCGAAACGATTGGTGCGTACTTGCGTGACATTATGCGAGAAAACGACAGTGAGCGTAATGTTCGTTTATTCTCACCTGACGAAACGTATTCAAACAAAGTACATGCAGTGTTTGAGTTTACTAAACGTGCATTCGTGTGGCCACTTCGTCCGTGGGACAAAGACATAGCAAGAGATGGGCGAGTGATGGAAATGCTTTCAGAACATAGTTTGCAAGGTTTGATGCAAGGCTACGTACTGACCGGTCGACATGGTTTATTTGTTTCCTATGAGGCGTTTGTGCAGATTGTGGCGAGTATGGTGGATCAGTACGCTAAGTTTCTTAAAATCGCCCGCGATGTATCATGGCGTGGTAACGTGCCGTCACTCAACTACATACTGACTTCAACTGGCTGGAGACAAGAACACAATGGTTTTTCTCACCAAAACCCTGGCTTCATCGATGATGTACTGCAACGACAGGGTTGTTTCAGTAATGTGTACTTTCCAGCAGATGCCACGACTGCGCTTGTGGTGTTTAGAAAAATGATGGCTTCAACGAGAGAGATAAATGTCATGGTGGCAGAGAAGCGACCACTGCCAGTTTGGCGCACCTTAGCTGAGGCAGAACGTGACGTCGAAGACGGGGTCTCGATTTGGGATTTTGCGAGTGATGCTGATCCACATATTGTGTACTCAGCAGCCGGCGATTATCCTACTCTTGAGGTACTGGCAGCGATGAGTATACTCCGCCGGGAAATACCCGGACTTCGTCTCCGCTTTGTTTCTATCACATCACTTTCGGCTCTTGGCATCGGACATTCAAATTGCCGAGTGTTACGTTACGACTTCAACGATTACTTTACCGAAGATAAGCCAGTCATCATTAACTTCCATGGTTATCCGCAAACAATTAAACAAGTTTTGTTTGACTATAACTGCACAACTTCACGTTTTTCTATTCATGGCTATGAAGAAACCGGTTCAACCACCACTCCGTTTGACATGATGGTGCGCAATCGAGTAGACCGCTTCCATCTTGCCCTAGAAGGGTTCGCCCGGGCACGTGACTTAGGAGTTATAACTGATAGAGAAGCTGAGACTTTGATTGACAAGTATCACGAAGAGTTGGGGGCGCATCACGCGTATGTGGTTAAAAATGGTGACGATCCAGCAGATATAACCAACTGGGTATGGCAACCACGCTCATCATAAATCCAGGTAGTTCCTCGAAAAAATACGCGCTCTACAAAAATAGTGAGCTCCTCCTGACGATGCGGTTTGAATCAACAGAGTCAGGCTATGAACTGTGTACGACGATCCATGGCGAGCAACAGTGTCTACCCTTATCTCAAGTCGATTTTGACACTGCCTTAGCTCAAGTGTTGAAGACGGCAGAAGAGCGGAAGTGTATCGGGAGTAAAGAAGAGGTGACTAGAGTCGGAATACGTATAGTAGCTCCGGGGACATTTTTTCAGACTCACCGGATAATTGATGCCTCGTATATTGAGTTATTTACTCAGGTACTTGCGCGGGCACCGCTCCATATTCCTGTTATGGAAAAAGAGATTCAAACGGTGCTTGAGCTCCTCCCGAACGCTCGTTTTGTCGGTGTGTCCGATAGCTTCTTTCACCGTACCCTACCAAAGGTCGCAAGAGATTTTAGCATTAGCCCGGGTGAAGCAGAGAAGTACGACATTTATCGCTTCGGGTATCACGGGCTCTCAGTCGCTTCGGTTGTTCGCCAACTGCCAGCAAAAATGGGATTCCTGCCGGAACGACTAATCGTCTGTCATGTTGGAAGTGGGGTTAGTGTGACGGCTGTCCGGGCTGGAGAGAGTATCGATACGACAATGGGCTTTACTCCCGGCGGGGGACTAATAATGAGTACGCGGGCCGGGGACCTTGAGGCATCGGCACTGGTGGCGTACCTTGAAGCGAGCGGTGTACCACTAAGTCATGCCCACTCCTTTCTTCAGCAAGGTGGTGGCTTCAAAGCAAGGAGTGGTGTCCATGATTTAAGGATTTTAATTAAGAGGTATCACGAACGCGACCATGAAGCAGTAATAGCCCTTGAGCAATTTATCTACAAAATCCAACTAGCTATCGGAGGGTATGTGGCAGCACTCGGAGGGATTGATGCCCTAATTTTTACGGCTACCGCCACTGAACGCAACCCGACCCTGCGGGCTCTCATCATAGAAGGGTTAGAAGGTGTACATCTTTCACTCGACTCAGCAATAAACGAAACAGTGGTTGGTCGTTCAGCTTGTATTAGTACGCCTGGCGTAATACCGGCTGTGTACGTACTCCAAACTGATGAAATGGGAGAGATGCTTAAAATTACTGAGTCAATGTAGCGAGAGGTGTCGAAACTACTCTCGAGCATCCAGGAGGATACTTAAGTCGGCAAGATTCGTAACACCATCTCCATTAAAGTCATGTTCTGGGTTATTAGAAAAGAGTGAGCGCATAAAGATACTGACGTCAGCCAAGTTTACCTTGCTGTCATTATTTAGGTCGGTATCGGGCATGGTTTTAAGTACCTGCACTGCACTTTCACTATCAACTTCGGCAATAGTACTGGCTTGAGTGGAAATCGCTTCAACAGTAAAGAGAGCGTCAACTGAATCAAAGAGTGGAACATCGGTGCCAAATCCATTGTGGGCTAGAATGCGTGCATTATTTAGTTTGATTACTGCCGTACCGACAAGGTGGGTGGTAAAGGTGACGGTAAGAAGGGCTCCCGTGCCCGTAAAGCCACCAGCTTCGGTGGTTCCGCCAGCAAACGTGAGTGTCCCATCACCATTTTCATACCAGGGTTTTTCTACCCAAAGGTTAGCGATACTTGTGTTGTAGTCGATATTGGTTACCGTAATCATGGCCGGGTCAAAGGTAAGTACACCACTGTACGCATTTACCGGGACACTGCTGTCTACGACAAGAGCAACAGTAAAAGTTCCACCTTCAGTAGTAACGGCAGACTTTGGATCTATGCGCATTTGTGCTGGAGCCCCTTCAATTCCAACAATGGAGATAACCGCACCAAACAACCCGATAAGTACACTACCGACTAGGAGGCGACCAAGTGGAAAAGGAAACATCTATATAGTATGTCATACAAAAACGCTGAAAACCTAGACCCAAAGATATGTAACGGGCAGTCACCTGACGTTACCTTAATTCTTGTGGTGCTGTTTTAATTCTGTTTGGTCTGGCTCACTAATTTAGTATACTAAGAGTACATTTAGTAGAGACATAATTTGATTGATGATATATGAAACTTATTTTAGGAATTGGAGCTTTACTAATACTTGCTGGCGGGGTGTATTTTGTCATGATGGGGTCAGACAAGAAGACTGAAGAAATGGCTACTGGCGAAACCAGCACCACAACCATGGCGACAAATGAGACAGAAATGGCCAAAGTTGAAAAAGTGGTGGTTACTGACGGCGCATATACCGTTGTAGCAACTGAAAGTGTGGTCAACTGGTCTGGCAAGAAGCCACTCCTCGAAGGATACACCAACAACGGAACGCTCGGTGTAACCGAAGGTACGATTACAGTACTCGGTGACACTGCTACTGGTGAGTTCGTGATTGATATGAATACACTCGATGTGGGATTGACTGCTAAAAAGCCTGGACAGGAAGGTAAGCTCGAAGAGCACCTCAAGGGAGAACGTTGGTTTAATGTCGAAGCCTACCCAAATGCTGGCTTTAAAATTACCAGCGTCACAGAGAGGGCTGATAGCGCAACTACGTTTGCGTACGACATCACGGGTGACCTCACTATGAAAGACCAAACCCACGAGGTTACCTTTCCGGCCACTATCTACACGAATGCAGAAGGTCAGCTAGTAGCAGAAGCAAGCACTGAAATCGACCGAACAAAGTGGGGAATTACCGCTGGTTCAGGTTCGTTTTTTGACGACCTAGCAGACAACGTTATTGACGACATGATTGCATTGTCGTTTGTGCTGGTAGCAGAAAAGAACTAGTCGCTCAAAGTCTATACACAAAAGGCACTACACTTTGTGTGGTGCCTTTTGTACTCGACAGATAGTCTATAATAGTGTATTTTGTACAGTAAGTAAGCTATGACTCAAAGTCCACCATTTCGATTTGCGATAGCTGCGGTAGACGCTGTGCTGTTTGCTGTAGGAAACGGAATGCTATGGACACTACTGCGGCCAGTTGAAACCGTCACCAATCACTACAAAGGAATGTCTGGTTTCCCCGGGGGTGTTATGCGACCAGAAGAAAATGCTGAACAAGCACTCGCGCGCCACTTGAAGGAGAAGGTTAACATTGAGCGTGTGTACCTTGAGCAACTTTACACCTTTACCGACGTTACTCGTGATACGCGTAGCCGCTCGGTCGCAATTGCGTACCTCGGCCTGGTGCCATTTAGTACCGCTGAAAGGTATACGCATGACAGTGCAAAGTGGGTGCCAATTAAGAAGGTTGGTACACTTGCGTACGATCATAACGATATGCTCACGAGCGCTCACACGAGACTAGCTGGCAAATTGCTCTACACCACTATCGCTAGACAACTACTACCAAAACAATTTACTCTCACTGAACTGCAATCAATCTACGAAGTTGTGCGAGCCGAGACATTTGATAAGCGTAATTTTCGCAAAAAAATACTCGCACTCGATATTCTAGAAGAGACTGGGGACATGCAAAGTGGGGTACAGAATCGACCAGCAGCTCTGTATCGCTTTAAGGGAAGTACCGTAACTGAGATACCGCTCATCGCATAATGTCCTTATTGTATATTTGACAATAAGGACATATCTGTGTCATAACTTAGTGTACACTTGAGACTAATTAAGCATAGGTATATCTTAGTGTAAGAAGTACACAAAGGAAGGAGTTGGTACAGCCACTCCAACACGTTCTTTGACAGAAGGAGTACAAAACAATGCAGAGCGCACTGGCGGCTTTCGACTCACAGCTTAAGGGCGCCACTCGCTACAGTGACGTCTTTGGTTCGCTCCCTCTGGGTACCAAGCGCGAGCAGGAACGGCAACTCAAGAAGAAGTTCGTCTACCTTGCTCGCACCTCGCACCCCGACCGAGCAGGTCCTGAACAAGCGCTGGCTGGCGATGTGCTCACACGTATCATCGACCTGCACGAACGTGCAAAAGCGGCACTGGCCGCCGGTCGGTACGAAGAGCCGTTTGCTTCGGCTGGTTCTACAACTGGACCGACTATCAGCTTCACTGGCTCGACGATGAGCTATACCTGCGCCGCGACACCGTTTAGAGAGGGTGACTTTTCGCTTCTCTATCGCGGGGTCGCTGCAGATGGCACGGCTGTTGTGGTGAAGGTAGCGGCTGAGCCGAGCCAGAACCAATACCTCGAACATGAGGTGGCGGTGCTGTCACGGGCGACCGGCAAGGCTTCGGTCTTGGCACCGTTTCTGCCTGAACTTCTTGACACTTTTTTGGTGCTTGAAGCGGGCAACATTCGCTACCGCGCCAATGTCTACCGTGAGCGACCAGGTTTCGTTTCGCTCAAGGATATCCGTACTGCCTACCAGGATGGCTTGCCACAAGAGGCAGCCGCCTGGGTCTGGCGACGGGTACTCGGTCAGACTCTGGCGGCAGCGATGCTCGGTGTCGTCAATGGCGCACTAGTGCCGGAGCACGTGCTGGTGCATCCGAAGACCCATGAGCCCCTCCACTTGGGTTGGGCGCATGCGGTCATCGAACCACACGTCAGGAAGGCTCGGTTAACAACGGTCATCGACCGCTACCGAGACTGGTACCCGCCTGAAGTATTCGCCCGTGAAGTACCGACGCACCAAACCGACCTCTACATGGCCGGCAAGGCGTTTCTCTATCTCACCGGCGGCGACGTGGCTCGCGATCGATTCCCGAGCCAGGTTCCGAGTGACATCGTGCAAGTGGTGAAGGGCTGCCTCGTGGCAGACCCGAAGCGACGTGCACACGATGGGGCACTTGTACTGCGTCAGTTCACTGATGCGGTGCGAGGCCACTGGGGACGAACGTATCGGCCACTTATTATGCCGAACACGTGAATCGAAACTACACCAAACCCAAAGGAGGACATCATGGGTGGTGGTACTTGGGATAGCAGCATCTACAGTGCTGCAGCTACGTCGCGCCGCGCAAGTGGTATCGACGACTTCGACTATACGGTCAAGGTTCGGTCCGGCAAGGCGAGCGGCATTCATACCTCGCTCGACCCGAAGGGCTTCAAGAACCCTGACCCGGCGCGCTACCACTACGGCGTGCGCGAGAGCCGCGACAGCGACGAACACCCGAACTCGATTCCGATCGCCATGCTGTTCGATGTCACTGGTTCGATGGGGCGCATCCCGCGCGTCTTGCAGGAGAAGCTCACGAGCTTGATGGACGTGATCATCGACAAGGCTGGTCTCTCGGACCCACAGGTGCTGGTCGGCGCCGTCGGCGACTCGACGTGCGACCGCTATCCGTTCCAGGTCGGTCAGTTCGAATCGGACAACCGCTTCGACGATCAGCTGCGCGCCATCATCCTCGAGGGCGGCGGCGGACAGGTGAAGGAGTCCTACGGGCTCGCCTACTACTTCGCCGCCAACCACACCGCGAGCGATGCGTTCGAGAAGCGCGGCAAGAAGGGCTACCTCTTCACGATGGGCGACGAGATGCCGTGGCCGACCGTTACGGGAGCCGACGTGCAGAAGATCTTCGGCGTCGACGTCGAGGGTGACGAAACGGTCGAGTCGCTTCTGTCTCGGGCGAGCGAGCAGTGGAACATCTTCCACCTGTTCGCACTCGATGGCAGCTATCCTGATCGCATGGACATCCACGACCGCTGGCGGCAGCTCCTCGGAGAGCGACTCGTCATGGTCGAGGACTCGAGCCTGGTCTGCGAGATCATCGCTGGCATCATCCACATGCTCGAGAGCTCGTACGACGCCGACCGTGTCGTGGCTGACATCGGACTCTCTGGTGCAGCCGCGAGCGCCGTCAAGAACGCGCTCGTGCCTATCGGCAACAAGTCGGTGGCAGCCGGAACAGCTGCTCGCACTGGCGGCACACTCGCGAAGCGACGTGCCTCAGGTGGTGTGAGTCGGCTCTGAGCTGAACACACCGAACACCTCTGCGGTGGCGCTTCGCGCCACCGCTTTTCTTTTCTCTCACACAAGGAATCACGTTATGGAACAAAGAGCTACTATCGTGACCGACCTCGGGTTTGGCGACGCGGGCAAGGGTACGACTGTTGACTATCTAGCTCGCCAAATGGAAGGCGCGGTCGTTGTTCGTTACAACGGCGGTGCACAGGCCGCGCACAACGTGCACACTGCAACCGGCCGTCACCACACCTTCTCCCAGTTTGGGAGCGGCACCTTCGTTTTGGGTGTGCGGACGTTCCTCTCACGTTTCATGCTTGTTGACCCGTTCGCCCTCAAGGAGGAGGCACGACGTCTCGAGCAGCTCGGTGTCACGGAACCGTTCGCTCGAATCGCGATTGACGGCGACGCGATCGTCGTGACGCCGTTCCAGAAAGCCGGCAATCGTCTGCGGGAAATGCTCCGGGGTCATGGTCGTCACGGTAGCTGTGGCATGGGTATCGGCGAAACGATGTCGGACTCCATCGCCCATCCCGAGCTCACGATTCGGGTTGCTGATCTACGCTCGCGCTCGACGCTTCTCGTGCGTCTCAAGACTCTTCAGGAACTGAAGTATGTCGAGTTCTCGCCGTACTTCAACGAGCTCAGATCGTACGGATACCTCGGTGAGGAATTACAGCACCTCTACGACTACCGGGCGCCGGAGCTGATTGCTTCCGCTCTCTACGAAATCGGCAAGCGTCTCACTATCGCTTCCGTGCGGACACTCAAGCGGCTGGCCGAAACCAAGCCACTCATCTTCGAAGGGGCACAAGGGGTGCTGCTTGATGAGCGGCACGGCTTCCATCCGTACACCACCTGGAGCACGACGACGGCGAAGAATGCCAACACGCTCCTCGCGGATATCGGCTATGACAAGCCGGTTTCTCGCTACGGCGTGGTGCGCGCATACAGCACTCGTCACGGCGCCGGACCATTTCCAACCGAAGACATGTCACTGACGACACAGCTTCCTGATGAGCACAATCGCTACAGCACGTGGCAGGAAGGGTTTCGGGTCGGCTGGTTCGATGTTCCACTTACGCGCTATGCGCTTATGGCGAGTGAAGGAGTTGACTCGCTTGTGGTCACACACCTTGATCGTCTCGATACGGTGCCGTCACCGATGCTTGCAACTCGTTATCGAGTACCGGCCGGTGCACTCACCAACACTGAAGTGGCCGCACTTATCATCGAGCCACGCTCGCGCTCCGACGTTGACTACGTAACTGCGCTCCGGCCGAAGTTCGACGCTGAGAACAAGCCGCACCAGCTCTTACTCGGTGAGGTCTTACGGAAGGCTGAAGCAAGTTACACTCCAGTCTCTGAGCGGGGTGAAGCCTATGCTGATCGACTCGGTGGACTGCTCGGTCTGCCGGTCGTGTTGACATCCTATGGCAAGACTGCTGCCGAGAAGTGTGCTCGTGGTACCTCATGCGCACTCGCAGCATGACGGTGAATATCTGTTCTTTGAACAACTACCGCGAAGGCCTTGCCTTCGCGGTTTTTTCGTACATCTTCTAAACTGATTATTTCAAGTATTCTCAAAAATCTAGCAGACAACGTTATTGACGACATGATTGCCCTGAGCTTTTCTTTGGTTGCGACCAAAAACTAAGCTGTAGGTAGAGAGAAAATGGGCGCCAAAACGCAGTTTGGCGCCCATTTTGTGTAGCCTATCAGTCTGTCGCGTATTCAGGTACAATAGAATAATGAACTTAGACAATATAAAATCAAATAAATCACTCGTTGTGGCACTATCTGCGTTAGCAGTTTTTCTCATACTACTCGGCTTTGTTTTCACCGCTTCGGTGAGTAGTCCGCTCTATACCCTTAAGATAAACGGCCTTGAAAAGGGGGTTGGTATGTTCTATCAAACACCTGTTGCGCAGGGTGAATATCAACTCACATTACTAGCGAGACGAGCTGAAGAAACCAAAGTATTAAGTCAACGTTCAGCGGTTGATGAAGCAATACTTTGGAAACTCGTAGACACTACCCGGGGACACTCAGATGCTGTCGTAGCACTACTGGCTGCTGAAGAAACAGTCGGTATATCAAGGCCAGACGCTCTACGGATGACCCACAACCTACAAGTACGGTTACGTACGATAGAAGAGGTGGCCGAGCGGAGTGAACACATGGTTATTGTTGCTGACGCTATACAAGAGAAGCGCCGAGAAGTTGCTAATATTTTCTCAAACCGAATAGATCAGTTCATTGTGCATGCCACTAACGATGAAGTAAAAGCTTTCCTTAGTGACTTCCTTGGACAGGTCCTTGTTCATGCAGAGGGTAACGAAATGAGTGATACGCTTCGCGATGACACGAAGAAGAATCTCACTCGCGCTAGCGAAAGTATCGCTGAAGGCGATATCGCTAAAGCAATTGACACTATCGCAAATGCACTACAAGATATTGAGCTTGAGCGAATTCTTGGTGCAGAAGTTGAAAAGCCAGCCGAAGTGAAACCTGAACCAGAGGGAGCTGATGCGATGATTATAGAAGTTAGCACAACGACTGTCTCAGAGATAATGGCGACGACAACCCCCGCTCTGACAAACTAAACTGCAAATGCACATAATAAAAACCGCCTTAAGGGCGGTTTTTATTATGTGCTTCTGTTTCAGGTGTGGTAGGCTGAAAAGATGAATAAAATCATCACTCTCTCAGTGGTAGTTTTAACCCTCACAGCTTTGCTTGTCTACATAAGTTATAGGGATAAGGAAGTAAGTAAACTAGCCATTACTTCAGAAGAAGGCAAAACCAATTCAGACAATCATGAAACACCGGTACCGAGTGAAGAAGTGGTTACTCTAGATAGTGTAGAAATTGGGGATGGCGAAAGTGACCTAGGTGTATACGTAGTACTGAGTACAAACTACCGGGTCAGAATCGCCGAATCAGACAACCCTTCAACGATAGAGAATTACTTTGAAGTTGTTTCGTATCACGAAGGATATATTTCTCCCGACAAAAAGTTCGTTGCCTTGCAAGGAAGTAAGTTCGAGGATTCATTTGTTGAGGTATATGAAGCAGGCAGGGGTATACTCCATAACCGTACCTGGGGCCGAGTTGTAGAATGGACTGAAGACAGTTTGCTCAAAGTTGATGCTTGCAATCTTGCAGGAGAAGACTGCACCTATTTAATTTCAAGTAGTAATGAGAAACCGTGGGAATTCACTGAAAGAGTCTTAGAGTAGAGATTTTTGAGTCTTGATGAGTTTTATATAAGTAGAGCACTTTAACTCAAGTGACCTAGAAATTAGTGAGAGTTCACTCGAACATAATTTTGGAAATGCTCTTGTGGTGAAAAACCCCTTTGATTGAAATGGAGTGTGTGAATTTTTGAAGATTGTTGATTTTTGGTGATTACCGCATCGATACCTTGAGGGATAAATCTAGTGCCTTGGCAATGCGACTGAGGGTTTGCAGGGAAGGATTGCCGTCACCACGTTCCAGGCGAGAAATAACTGGCTGGCGGCTACCGATGGCTTCTGCCAGTTCTGTCTGAGACCAGCCACGCTTAACACGTTCTTTGATAATAGTTTTTACTACCCCATACTCTGCTCCAAGCGCTTCGTACTCAGTTTTGACGACTGGGTCCTTGAGAGTTTTGGTTTTAAATTGTTTGAATGTAGTACTCATAAAGTAAATATAACTTATAAGTTATATTATTGCAAGTGTGCTTTTGCGTCTCGCGCTCTGCCTAGTTCTTTATCGAGTGTCTTTTGGGTTTTCTTGATACAGGCATGTAGTAAAACAGCCTGTTTCTTATGGAAGCAGTAGAATATTCTAATTTCTCTAGTTCCGCGTATCCGTAGTTCCAGTAGACCATCAGACATGTGTCTGCTGTGTGGCATTCCTAAATCATTACCAAATTCTTCTAGTAATTCAATTGTTCGAATTATTTTGGCAATTTCTTTTGCGTTTAGTGACCCAAAAAATGTTTCAACAGAATCAAGGAGAATAATTTGCATTAAATTAAGTATACCAAAACAAAAAAGCTTACCCATACGAGTAAACTTCTATGTTGTTCCATGTATTTCTACATACTTATATGTCGGTGGAGATGGGGAGAATGAAGGGTCAAGTTTCTAAGTATTTTAATTCGTACCACTCTTAAAATACTAAGAACTTCCTCCCCGAGCTCACTCGTGACAAAGTCACATCGCTATGCTTAGTTCAATTCTCACGCAAGCAAAGTAGTTTGCTTGCTCCCATCTCCACGAACAAAAAATGCCCACACAAAAATGTGTGAGCTGTTTTTTGTACTCGTGGAGATGGGGAGAATTGAACTCCCGTCCGAATTAGGTGAAAGCGGTGGGTCTACAATGTATAGTCCTCCTTTGGGTTTAAACAGCCTGGATTAAAAGAAAACCAAAGTCCAGACTGTCGAGCAGTAAGAAATTCTAGCTATCACTACTGCGGAGCGGTAGCTAAGAGTCCGATGTTTATTACACCAACTCCTCCGTATCAGACGTCAGGAGAAGTGATGTCGCTGACTGCGAGCGTTATTTACGCTACAGCAGGGGCGAAGCTCAACTTCGAAAAGTATGGGCTTTTTACGCTATTCTTTGCACGTAAGTGTTGAATGTATTTTAACGAATTCACATTCACTTTCGACATTGCGCACTACTTCCGGGGCTAACCGTCGATGCCTAGCATCCCCTGAAAAAATTGAAATGTACTTCAATACTTTCAGGGAAGGGTAGTTCTAATAAAAAAGAGATTCGGGCAGGCGCAGGTGCGCCTGCCCGATTAGCGCAGGAGAAGCACAATCTGAATCAGTGATTGGTTGCACGAAACTCTGTGTACAAAATTCCTGAAACTAATTACCAGAGGTTTGCAGAACTCAGCGTACAACTCTTTGCGATACTTTATCATAATCAAGAGTATGACGAAGACTACAAGACCCACTCCCAACTCGAGTATCTCGAGCAAATTTTGCCCCACGTCTGACCAGGAGAAAAAGGGTCGCTTCATGGTTTTGGTCTGCCTCTCAGCAATGGATGGTCCTTGCTGGCGTGAAGTCGAGCAGCTTCCTTTGCCGGGTCAACCCGCTTCGGCGCGAGCCTGAATCCTGCTGGCAGCTCAACCTTTGAGGACGTGTCCTCAAATACCGGCATTTCCTTGATTTTCATGGCCGGTGGCTGACCTTTGCGACTGAGAGACCTTGAGTTAATGTACGCGACTCTAAGTCCGCATACCACTGCAAAAAAAAGAACAGCGTACGGCGCGATGCTTAGCCAGTTTACGTTTGAGGTCATTTTGCTTCTTTCGCTTTGAGTTGACTTCAGGTACAGATAGGTGAAGGCAAGGACGTGTGGGACACGTCCTTGCCAAGATTTCTAGCTAAAGCGCCTTGCAAGCATCGCTTTAGCTAGCTGGTGTGGTGGTCTTCCGGTGCAGGGTAGAACGCCTGGCGCAGGCTATTGGCGAAGTTCTCATCGCCGACGTCTTCGGCTGTGAGGAACGGTCCCGGAAAGGGGAGGTCTGCCGGGTCGCGACAGATTTCCTTTAGCTTCGCGACAGGGTTGGTTCCCAGTTGGGAGCTCATGACTAGGTAGAGTGACATTCAGCTCTCCCAGGCCTCAAGGAACGTACCGTCTCTTGTGACCTCCCGCAAGGAGGTCGGTTCAAAATTGAGTTCGCTCCGCTTCGGCAGTCCTTCCTCTGCCGGATCGGGGTCGAGAAAGACCTCGTCGTCCTCGTCGTTACGCCTTCTTGGTGATGGCATTTTTTAGTCCCTCCTTAGAAGTATGGTGGTCGTGGTTATGGTTTCGGGAATAATTCCCTCCACCTATCTGTAACTGAAGTAACGTACTATGGCTAGTACTGGCTTTTCAAGGTACGGGCGATGTCTCTTTTAGCGTCTTTGGCTTTTAGGGACTCACGCTTATCAGCTTTCTTTTTACCACGCGCAAGCGCAATTGCAAGCTTCAATTTCCGATTACTATTATACCATTTTAATGCCACTATTGTCAAGCCCGCCTGTTCACTTTCTCGCTCGAGTAACGCCAACTGTTTTTTTGTCATAAGGAGCTTACGTACACGCTCCGGATCGTAGCTTTTTGGCGCATTGACTGGCTGAAAAGCGGGTATCGAGGCACCAACCAAAAAAGCTTCACCACCACGAATTAGTACGTGCGCACCGTCGAGTTTGCCCATACCGCCCCGGAGCGACTTCACTTCATAGCCAAAAAGCACTGCTCCGGCCTCAAAGGTTTCGAGTAGTTCAAAATTAAAGCTAGCTTTTTTGTTTTGGATGTAGGTAGTCATAAGAGGTTAGTTATAGCCGTAGCCCCAATTGGCATCAATGCTTTTGGTAAGCCAGCTATCTCCGAAAATGTGGACACTAGTGTATACCAGGGGAGCCAGAATTGCACCAAAAATTCCTGACCCCGCTACGTCAGTATATAACTGCGTGTCTGCTTGTGCTCGCTCTTCATCCCTGCCACCAAGCCAGTACCGGATGTCGTGCGCTAAGCAAGCCTCTCTAAAATTGCTTTCTAAAAACTGGTCAGGGAAAAGTGAACAGCCGTCTTGAGTGAACACTGAAGGAGGGATAGGCTTGTTTGTTTTGAGTCGGTACGACTCAGCTTGAGCGAGCATGGCTGGGCTTGTTGGGGGAGTAAAAAATCTGTCAGAAGTAATTGCTAGAACAAGCAATAACCCAAGGCCAAGAAAAAATGAATCCCATCTAAAAGACTTGTCTGGTCTAAAAAGAAGGAATCTGACGTACGTTTGTGCGCGTGCTACTATAGACATTACTACATAATACCGCAACTATGATACTCGAAGGTGACACAAGTGTACTCGATGCGATGCGCGAAAAGAAAGAACTCATGCAAGCTGGTCGTCCTCACGATCATATCAAGTTACTTTTGATAGTCGATGGCGGTCTGATGAAAGGGGTCTATGGTGCAGGTGCCTGCGTTGCATTAGCTGAAGCTGGGTACAGTGAGGTGTGGAGTGCGATGGTCGGCATTTCCTCGGGAGCGCCTACAATAAGCTACTTTTTATCAGGTAACGTAGAAGCTGGAGCGAGTGTAATGTATGAGGAGTGTTGCTCACCAGAGTTTGCAAATTTCAAACGCCTCTCCAATCAAATTCATTTTCAGTACCTACTTGATGTATTCAAAAACGACGAACGGAAGCGTCTTGATACACAGCGCATCCTAAGCCATAAAACAAAAATTTATTACGGAGTAACTGAT
Organism: Minisyncoccia bacterium; assembly: GCA_041742075.1. Classification (GTDB taxonomy): domain Bacteria; phylum Patescibacteriota; class Minisyncoccia; order Phycocordibacterales; family UBA918; genus OLB19. The sequence goes on along the minus strand of JBGSJJ010000013.1, from coordinate 21,767 downwards.
TTTTATACCGCGGAGCCTGAGCTGATTTCTCCAACAGACGAAGAAGGGGTTTTTATGGGTATTGAAGCATCTATCTCGATGCCAAACATCACCATGAGTCGTATTTTTATAAATGGTAAGCGGTACACCGATGGTGGGTTTGCTCGACCACACATAATCGGTAAAGCGATTGAAGATATACAAGCTACCCATATTTTGCTCATTACTAATCAAGATAAATCCGTCTCCTCAATCCCTTGGCATGAACAGCTTTTAAATAATACGTTGTTTCGGTTTCGGATGACCCATGCTCTCCGTATGGCAGCCAATGATCGCCGGCATTCACGGTTGCGGATTCTTGACGCGATTCGAAAAAATAAAGCCATAAAGATGATGACGGTCTGGGGTGATGGCTCAATTACCAGTCTGGAGCAAAATAGTGATGTAGTTAAGGGTGTCATTGCAAAATCGCAAGCGTGGTGGACGAGTCTCTTACGGAGTTAGTCAAAGAAGTTGCTCGAGGGCCAGATGCTCGCAATCGAGCACAATTTCTGTATAATGGCGGGCATATGACTGACTCAAAAAACCCAGAAATTAATGAGGAAAATAAAGACACGACGACATCGGAAGTACCGGTAGAAGCGGGTAACGAACCAAAGCCTGAGAAGCCAGTCGAGCCGAAGAAAGGACGCCAAATGCCGTCGTTTAAAAATGCGCAAAAGCATATCCCAGTTGGACCGGGTAACTTTTGGAACAACATCTTGTCGACCATCATGTTGCTCATCTTGGTGAGTGCGGGGTACTCGTACCTCACTGACAACACGGTTAAGCCAGAGGAGGTGTCTATTTCAGATATTGTTGGTCAAGTGCAGAATGGTGAGGTGAAGGAACTTATTGTACGAGGGTCAATGATTGAGGTTGAGTACCTTGAAGAGGGGCGGAACAGTGCAGAAGCCAAAAAGGAAACAGATGCCGCTGTGTCTGAAACTCTGACGAACCTAGGGGTTACGACCGAACAACTCGCTAAGGTACGCATCGATGTACAAAGAGAAACTGGGTTTACTTATTGGTTTGCAAACTTTGCCCCATTTCTTTTCCCATTACTTTTTCTTGGTATCATCATTTGGTTTTTTACTCGCTCAGTTAAAGGAGCTGGTATCCAGGCACTTAATTTTGGCTCAAGTAAAGCACGCTTAATTGACCCAAACGATCAGTCACAAAAAGTTACCTTCAAAGACGTGGCGGGAGCAAAGGAGGCGAAACAGGAACTAGAAGAAATCGTTGACTTCCTCAAAAACCCAAAGAAGTTCCTCGACATTGGCGCTGAGATTCCGAAAGGGGTGATGATGATGGGAGCACCAGGTACCGGTAAGACTCTCCTTGCTCGGGCAGTAGCTGGTGAAGCAGGAGTGCCGTTCTTCTCTATTTCAGGTAGTGAGTTTGTAGAAATGTTTGTGGGTGTCGGAGCTTCCCGGGTGCGTGACTTATTCTCAATGGCCAAAAAAGCCGCACCAGCAATTATTTTCGTTGATGAAATCGATGCGGTGGGGCGAGTTCGCGGTACGGGTGTTGGTGGAGGTAATGATGAGCGTGAACAGACACTCAACCAAATTCTGGTGGAGATGGATGGCTTTGAGCCAAATGCGAAGGTGATTGTGATGGCCGCAACGAACCGACCCGACGTGCTTGATCCAGCATTGCTTCGTCCTGGACGGTTTGATAGACGCGTCACGATTGACCTCCCTGACCGTAACGACCGAAAAGCGATTCTCGTCGTACACTCACGGAAGAAGCCACTTCAGGAAGATGTAAACCTAGACATCATTGCCCAGCGCACACCAGGCTTCTCTGGAGCTGACCTTTACTCACTTATGAACGAAGCAGCTATCTTGGCGGCGCGCGAGACCCGAAAGAAAGTGGGGCAGTTTGACCTGATTCGCTCAATTGAAAAAGTTATGCTCGGACCTGAGCGAAAGAGTCATGTGCTCTCAAAACAAGAGCGTCTCGTGACGGCCTACCATGAAGTCGGACATGCGCTTGTTGCTTCAGTGCTTCCGTACGCTGACCCAGTCCAAAAGATTTCGATTATTTCCCGCGGGCGGGCGGCTGGCTACACACTCAAGCTTCCGGACGAAGACCGTCGGATGCACACCAAGAAAGAATTCGTTGACGATATTGCGATGACGCTCGGTGGCTACGTGACAGAAGAAATGATTTTTGGTGACCTTTCAACTGGTCCGTCAAACGACCTGCAGGTAGTAGCTAACCTAGCGCGCGACATGGTGACGAAGTACGGCATGAGTGCGCTTGGGCCGGTCGCACTTGAGGGTACTGGAGGACGTATGATTGGCGGTGGTATGAGTGAAGACAGAGGATATTCGCCACAAATCGCCAAAGCGATCGATGACGAGGTAGCAAAATTGATTGAGGATGGAAAGAATACCGCCCGCGAAATTCTAACTAAGCACCGGTCGGCACTTGATATAATTTCAAAGAAGCTTTTTGAAGTAGAAACACTCGAACGAGAAGAGTACGAGGCAATGCTTAAACAGCTCGGAGTTGAGATAAAAGATGCGTACCGTGAGGCACGTTTGGCTGAAGAAAAACTCGGTGACCCAAGCAAGGCGCTTGAGGTGCCAAAAACTGAAGTGGTGTAGGTTATACACAGTCTCAGGTTGTAATGCTCATAAAAACAAGCGAAAGTATACGAAGGAGGTCTTGCCGACGGCAAGACCTTTTCGTTGTTTGTCTCTACAACGGCATTAATACGAAGTATAATCTAATTATAAATTATAATGAGAACACAACTTGAATCATCGCGTCTCCTCCCAATTGCACTATTTTTTGTACTGACTTTTGTTGCAGTATTCAGTATTGCTCAAAATGCTTTTGCGCTGACACTACCACCGGCGTTCACACCACAGCCCCCAACATTTTATGCGTCTGACTTGAATGTCAGAGTGTCATTTCAAAATGACAATTGCCCAAACTACACTATTCGCTGGGGTGACGGAAAAGTGACTAATTACGCTTCACCAAATACCTGTACACAAACCAATGTAACAAAGCGAGTGAGTCATGAGTATGCCAAAGCCGGGAACTATACAGTTCGTGTAACCTACCCAAGTCTTGGTAAGACCTACATTAAGACTTTTACGCTTCCAAAAGATCGAACAGATACGCCAGTTGTTACAGCTTTCACTCTGACAGACGTTAAGTCAGTTACCTCGAAAGTGGTTGACCCAAGTCAACTGCTCGCTGATGACGAGTACACGCTTTATACCATTACCCTTGTAAGTGGCAAGGTTGTCGAAGTAAAAAACTATGGCTTTGCGCTTGCTTCAGCCAACGAGAAAGCGTTTCGTGACGCTGGATACACCGGTGACATTGCGGCTCTTAAGAAAATGGCTGTAAGTACACCAACAACTATCACGTTCGCTTTAGTAGACGTAAAGTCAATCACTTCTAAATGGGTTGACCCAAGTCAACTGCTCGCTGATGACGAGTACACGCTTTATACCATTACTCTTGTAAGTGGTAACGTTGTCGAAGTAAAAGTACCAGCTATGATTCCAGCTAGTACTCACAATGAATTCTTTGTTAAGGCTGGCTACACCGGTAATGTAGCAGAACTTCTCAAGAAAATTGCCCCACTCCCAGTGCCAATTAAATCTGGAGCTGTACAGGGTGCCTCAATAACAGACATCAAAGCAGCTCTCGACCAAGTTTTGGCTGAAGCTACTGCTCTCCAAGCAGCTGTCGCAGCAATTCGCTAGTAGTGCGCATGCTCGAAAAGCGCCGACCCTTTAGGGTCGGCGCTTTTTAGTTAGATACCTAACGTAGCTTTTCTTCACGTACCACCAAACCGTCTTCCATGTGAATAATTCGGTCAGAGCCAAGAGCGTACTCCCGTTCGTGGGTGACCATAACTACCGTTTGCCCACGTTCACGATTCAAGGCAGTAATAAGCGCAATTACTTGCTCACTTGAGGTACTGTCGAGGTTGGCAGTTGGTTCGTCCGCAAAGAGTATTTTTGGCTTGCCGGCAATTGCTCTGGCTACCGCTATGCGTTGTTGTTCACCACCAGAGAGCTCGCTCGGCAGATTTTTGTATTTACCGACGAGACCCACCGAATCAATCGAGGCTTGCGCAGTTTCTTTAGCTTCGTTCCAATTTCCACCTTTCATGAGAAGAGGAATCATAACGTTTTCTTCGGCACTTAAGTCTGGTACGAGCGCATAGTCTTGAAACACATAGCCGAGCATGTTGAGTCGGAAGTGAGTTCGTTCTGATTCATTTTGGGTATGGACTGGAATGCCCGAAATAAAAATAGTACCTTCAGTTGGTTCGTCGAGCATGGAGAGTTGATACATAAGTGTCGACTTACCAGCGCCCGACTTACCCATAATACTCACAAACTCACCTTCAAAAATTGTGATGTCAATTCCTCTAAGGACATGCGTCAGCAAATTACCCGTACCGAATGACTTGTGAATGTTTTTTGCGGTAATAATTTCTGTCATACTTTTACTTTCTACCCAGGATAGCATTAAGGGTGTTACCGCGGGCAATTAACCAAGCCGGGATATAGCCAGCAATTAAGGTTATTACAAACAGTACGATAAAACGAACGAAGGTACCGTATGGTTCCGCAACCAGTATGCCGTCACTAAATGGGAAGTTGATAGGGTTCTGATCAAAGTACGGAATCAGTAGGCCGTAGGTGATAAAGACACCGATAAGAGAACCAGTTAGAGCGTAGATACCGGCCTGAATGACGTAGGCAATTTCAATGGCGCGTCTATCAATACCGATACCTTTAAGGATACCGATGTAGCGTCGCCTGGCGAGAGCATTTATAAAAATAATAATGAAGATGGTAATTGAAGCGACAACAATCCCGATAGAACCAATGAATGTACCAAGTACGTTGAAGGTATTTTTAATGTCAGTTAAAAACTTTGGTACCCCTTCTTCATAGGTCTGTATCTTGGCTAAGTCAGCTAGGCCACTCGCGACAATGGCTTCTTTTATCTCGGCGTTCTGCTTTGGGTCAACCAGTCGAATCACGATTTGGTCGGCGTTCCGGTCTACCCGGTTAAATACTCGACGGAATTCTCGTTCCGGGATGTAGGTGTTCAAGGTAACCTCGTCTACCTTTGACTGAATAATACCTTTAATAATAAATTCTTTAGAGATATCTCCCACAGTCAGTCGTACTGTATCACCAGGCTCGACGCTTTCTACGGTTTCAAAAATGTCACTAAACTGAGCGGCGTATTCTTTGATGTAAAAAGCACCAAGTAAAATATAACCCTCTTCGTTTGGGTCGAGGTATTCTCCGCTTATCACGACGTCAGACAGGTTCGTCATCTGGTCTTCTCGCTTAGGGTCAATCCCGGTTACTTTGACGGACGCTATGTCCCTCTCACCCTTAAGGTCACGACGTTCTTTGTAGTTGGCTTCCAGCTGACCAGCTCCTTCGTAGCGGACAGAAAAAGCGGTTACTTCCGGGAAGGCGCCAATCTCTCGTACAAATCGTTCGGTCTCTAAGATGTAGTCCTCACCGTCCTTGGCAGAAATAATAATGTCTCCCAGCGAGTCTTCACGTACTGCTCTCTCAGCACCAACTATCAGTCCGACCAATATACCCGACACGGCAATTAGGTTGAGAAAGGTGAGGGCCATGACAAACACTATGAGTACATTTGTCCAAATGCTCGCTCGCTGGATTTGGCGTATGCCGAGGAGGAGTCCAATACGAAAGATACGCATAGTGGTACTAAGGAGCAACGATGGTAGTTCCTTCAGCAATTCCTGAGAGAACCACAAAGCCATCATTGCCTTCAAACAAAGTTTCTACGGTAGTTGTAGCGACGGTGTTACCCTCGAGTGTCAAGACAGTACTCACGCCTTCAATAGTGGTCACAAACCGCTTGGGAGCCCTAAGCACATCGCGCTGTTCCTCAATAATAATATCGACGTCGGCATTCAGACCACCTCTTAGCCAGACTGGTGGTTCGTCGAGAATAATTTTCACTTCAAAATAACCAACTCCATCAATCTGTATCGGCAGTGGTGAAATATATGAAACACTCCCGGTGAGGATCGTGTCTGTCTGGGCATCAAAAATAACTCGTGCCAGTTGCCCGACAGCAATTTTAGTAACGTCTATCTCAGGGATTCGTGCAATGAGTTCAAAGGTGTCAGTAGCGAGAAGAGTAAACACCGGTACTGCTTGTGCGGTCTCGCCCGGCAGTATCGCTACTTCAGTCACGACCCCAGAAAAGGGTGCAATAATCGAACGGTCACGTATTTGAGCATCTATCTGCGCAATCCGAGCTGACGCTTGAGCTATTTTAGCTTCAGCACGCACTCTGGCTTCGGTTCGAGGGGAGGCGTTTTCAAGTGATTGCTTACTTTGCTCTAAGGTGACATTTTGCTTAGCGGTACTAATAGCATTTTTAGCTGTAGTTTCAGCTGTCTTAAGGGTGTTTAAGTTTGTGATGTAACCGGGAGCACTCTTATTCGGAATTTCTATTACCCATGTTGAGTTACTGTACTTTGAGCTAGGGTCAAAAAGTGCATAGAGACCACATGTACCAAATGAAGCGGGTTGGTTTGCTGAAGCATCAAAGGTGCCAGTCTCAAGCCCGCTTAAGCGAAATGAATAACCAGAGTCAGCGTTTGAGCTAAAAACCTCGAGCGTGTACACACCGGTTTCTTCGCACCGATAAGTACCTGAAATGATTGGTGGAGTCGCGTCCTCGGTGCTCTTAGTACTCCTGGCGGTTAGTTCGTCTGAAAGTAGGGAGCGTTTAGCGCTCGCTACAGCCAGTGATTCCGCTGTTGTGATACGCTTTAAATTTTCCTCAGCAATTGCTACCGCAGTAGCGGTGACAGCCTGAGCTTCAGTGCGAACGCCTGAGATAAGCTCGTCCCGGTCGGCTTCAGCGAGGCGTAATTCAGCTAAAGCACTAGCCCGCTCGGCGACAAGACTATCAGCTCCGAGTGTTGCCAGTACGTCGTCCTTTAAGACCATGTCGCCCTCTTTGACATAGACTTGCGAAACTACCCCAGAAGAAGGAAACGCTAGCTCTGCGGTATTTTCAGCTTCCATAATTCCTGAGACAGAAACAATGTTTTCAACTGTTCCACGTTTGATAGTTTCAGTTATGAGTGAAGCGAGTGGGTCGTAGGTCACCGCGCGCATAATCAAGTATCCAGCGCCCACAATAAGGAGGCCAGCAATTATGCTTGCAAGAACATGACTCTTAAAGAAACGATACATTGCCTTTAGTATAGCAACTGTTTTAACTATTGAGGCCTCTTGGACATGAATAAATAGCGTAGCGGAAGGACTTTTCCGCTACGCTATTTCTATGACTCTAACACTTATAGTCGAGCCTCTATCTGTTCAATCAACTCTATGTATTTAGGATTCTTGTGGATATCAATTTGGGCGTCTGCGATAGCGTATCGTTGGCCAAGTGTGGCTATGCTTGTGCCGAGCACATGTCGAACTAGGTAAGAACCATGTTGGTAGTTTGGACAGGCTTTTATGATAAGCCACAGGCATACTCGACGTAAAATTGTATACGTTGAATCATTACACCCTGGGGCGAGAAATTGTTCCTTAGGGATTTGAGCTATTTGAAGGGTAGCAGTAAATATTTTTTTACCACGCGTAATCTCATTATCAGTTAGAACGTCTGACCACATGACTGTACTCCGCTTTTTCTCTGGGCGAGTATAAAACTTTTAGCTTAAAATGCAACTAAGCGTAAAATATTGCCGGTTTGCCGATACATACCAGATACGGTAGAGTAATAGCCAATTGAAAGATTTTTTTGTCCGCCCTTAGCTCAGTTGGTTAGAGCACAGAGCTTATACCTCTGTGGTCCTTGGTTCGAGTCCAAGAGGGCGGACAAAGACCTTTTTCAAGCAGTGTATGCTTAGTATTTAAGTATAGAGACTTGAGGCGCCTGTTCAGGCGTCTCTGTTGTAAAATTTTGAAATCGGGTGTCTAATACGTATGGATGGTAGTTTTAGACCATTCTTTCAGACGGGGACAGTCATGACCAACTTTATGATTCAAGCCTTCATGGCGGCGAGCCTGCACTCCAGCTGAAAGGAGGTGATCCAAGCCACAAGGGCGCGGTACCAACCCCGCACAGAAGACCCTGACCTGTGGTGCTACCAAGCTCCATAGACACCTGAACCGCTGCCTCATGGCAGCGGTTTTCCTGTATCTCGTCCGCGCACTAGGCGTATTGTATAAAGCTTCGATTGGGTATCTAATTGGAGTAGGAAAGTTCAAACCAAGGAGGGGAAGTTGATGGCACGTCGTAAGCTTCTGTCCACCTGTGCGTACGATGTACTCATGGGTCCAGCACCTATCGTGGTCCATGTCCGCAGACTGACCACGGATGAGATACTCCATCTCTCTTGTTACCCCTGTAGGTATATAGCCTATTCTGATTCTGAAGAAGTCATTGCAGTATTTCAGTATGTCAGTGACGCTTTAATTCAACTTTCTCTTTTGGGGTACGCTATTAAGTGGAACTTATATAGTTAGTTTTAGGTCAGTGTTTGTAACGGCTGTTTGTCAGCCGTTACTTTTTTATATATAAAAAGCGACGGACCGTAGGTCCGTCGCCACTTAGTGAGTGAGTTGATTTTTGGTCAACAGCGTGACTGTTTGTTGATAGGTGGTAGTTATTGACACTCCTCGTTCAACTCTCACTACGTCCAGCATCAGAAATACGCCGTATCCATACACAGAATCAGTACACGAGATTCTGAGTGCCTGCAATGTCTCAAAATGCTCGAGAAACATGCAATGATTCGATACATTCTGAACATCAGGATGGTTAGACTTGGTAAATCTCACCACGTATACATGGAAACAAGGAAAGTTAGATTCATACACCGTAATTTTCAGTGCTGATGAAGATATCTCGTTCTTCCTGAGATCGGGTACGGTGCTGACCGCGTGCATCTCCTCGATCTCAATACGGTAGCCAGTCGGTAAGTCTCCAGCTATTTCAGGGAACGCAAATCCATCTGACTGAGTCATGGCTAATCCTTTCGCTTGTAAGGACTTCTCTCTGCACCATCATGCTGTGTATGTGTAAAAAGTCAACCAACTACTCCATATGGAGTGCAGTACCGAGCTTGGCAACTCGGGCGGCGATGGCGGGGTGATTCGTGAGGTGTTCATCTGTATCGATGAGTGCTTGTGCTTCGGTGCGGGCGGCCTCGACTAGCTTCAGGTTCTTAAGTGCTTCCATCCCTAAGTCTGAGAGGCCGGACTGCTTGGCACCGTAGAGTTCACCGGAGCCTCGGAACTGTAAGTCGTACTCAGACAGCTCAAAACCATTTTTGGCAGTGGTGAGTGCTTTAAGTCGTTCTTTGGTTTTGTCACTTTTGCTACTTGAGACCGCAAAGCAATAGGCTTGGTCGTTGCTGCGAATTACCCGACCACGTAACTGATGGAGTTGAGAGAGACCAAAGCGTTCAGCACCTTCTATGATGATGTTGGTTGCGTTTGGTACATTTACCCCCACTTCGACGACAGACGTCGCTACGAGGATATCCGTCTCATGCTTCGCGAAGCGAGCCATCACTTTGTCTTTTTCAGCTGGTGTCATTTTGCTATGCAAAATATCGAAACGGTACTTTGGAAAGACACTTTTTTTGAGACGTTCCGCCTCAGCTTTGACACTTTTCGTGTTGAGGGCTGTTTCTTTGTCAGGGTCTGGCTCGTCAATCCGTGGACAGATGACGTAGGCTTGTCGCCCAGCTTCCAGTTCACTCCGAACGTGTTCATACATGGGTGCTTCTTGGCCGGGACCAATGATTTTTGTGATGACTGGTTTCCGCCCTTTCGGCATTTCGTCAAGCAAGGTGAGGTCAAGGTCTCCGTAGACGGTAAGCGCGAGTGTGCGGGGAATTGGTGTCGCGGTCATGGAAAGGAGATGTGGCAGACGAGTGTCCTTCTTAGCTAAAGCTTTTCGTTGGTTGGTGCCGAAGCGGTGTTGCTCATCAATAATCACGTAGGCAAGGTGTTTGAATTCGACACTCTTATATATGAGCGCATGGGTGCCAATTAGAATTGGTATTTCACCATTTTTTACCCACTTTACCAATTGTGCCTTACTTATTTTCGTTGGTTTGGTTGGGTCGGTCTTGCTCGGGTACTTGAGGCAGCCACTCCCCGTCATGAGACCAATGGCGATTGGTAAGTGCTTAAAGTATTCGATAAAGCTTTCGAAGTGTTGCTTCGCTAATATCTCAGTTGGCGCCATGTACGCCACCTGAAGATTTCCGAACTCAAGTGCTTTTCCGAGTCCTTCCGGCGGCCTCGAAGTGGCGACCGCGTACGCAGTACTGGCGGCAACCGCTGTCTTACCGGAACCAACGTCACCTTCAAGCAGACGTGACATGGCATGAGCGCCACCGAAGTCACCAAGGATGGCATCGATGGCTTTAGCTTGCGCACTCGTGAGTGCAAACGGGAAGCGACTCGTGAAGGCAGAGAGATGGTCAGAAGTTGTCCTGACGGTATACGTCGACGCCGCACTCACCGCTCTACGTTCCTGGGCCCGCTGAGTCTGGATGTAAAAAATCTCCTCAAACGCAAATCGCTTCCGAGCACTTTGCGCATGTTCAGCTTTCTTTGGTGAGTGAATCCACACCAGTGCAGTTTTTAACTCTGGCAAGTGGTAGCGGTCGAGCATCACTTTTGGTAAAGGGTCAGGAAGGCTGTCGAGAATGCCACGTTCAAAACATTTCAGTACCGTGTGGTAAAACCACTTACTCGTGACCCCTTTGGTTTCTCGGTAGACCGGATAGATAGTGTCGTCTAAGTTGGCAGTATTTTTAAAAATAGAGTCATGCCTGTCTACCGGGAGAGCATCGAGCTTCTCTACTTCGGGGTTCGCGATATAGAGCTTGCCTTCGCTTCCGGTTACTTTACCCACGAGCTTCACGTACATGCCGTCAGCGTACATCTTCGCGAGATAAGGTTGGTTAAACCACATGATTTTTATCTTAGCCGAGCCGTCTTCGACGTAGCCTTCCGCTATTGGCTTGCGACTTTTCCAGGCCTTCCTGGTCTTGAGTCCAGACAGTTGCCCAAAGACAATTGCTTCTTGGTCTTTCTGCAGACCTGACACTGACTGGATATCGCTCACGTCTTCATACCGAGCCGGGAGGTGGAGGAGTAGGTCATAGACAGTATGAACGCCGAGCTTTTTGAGCGCTTTTTGGTGTACCGCGTCGATACGGAAGTGCTTGGTTAATAAGTCGCCTGGAGACATAACCATAATAGTAGCAAATCTGGGCTTAAAATGACTGATTTTGCTCACTAATATTGACTTTTACTATAAAGTGTGCTAATATAGTAAAAGTGGAGTTCGTTACATGGTGTAATGGCACACTCGTAGGCTCACAGGGAGACCGAAGCGATGAACGCAGCTTTTCACGTCGGAAACAACGACCAGGAACAGGCCGTCGCTGATTTCACCAACATCAGCGCCGTCGTCAAATTCTTCAATGCGGGCAAAGGCTTCGGCTTTTTCACGCTCTGGGGCATGCCCAACGGGTTTGTCCACGAGACGACGCTGGCGAAATTCGGCTTCACGACGGCCGATATGGCGCCGGGAGTCATGGCCGAAATCGACTACGATCTCGACGACGACGGCAAAGGCAAGGCCGTTGCTATCCACCGTATCGGCGACAAGCTCGCCACGGTGGCGGAAGGAGCGACCCCGGCAAAAACTGTGCCCGCGAAATCCAGACGCATCAAGGTGCGTCGGCCTGAGCTGGTTCGCCTGCCGGACATCGAGCACGAAGATCCCGAGAAGACCAATCGCATTGGTCAAATCAAGGTCGGCGACATCATCATCGCCACGTACAAGTGTGGCTTCGATACAAAGATGCCGACCTGAGGCTTCTTCAGTCGCTCGAACGGACGCGATCTCTTCGTGCACGAAAAGGGCATTCCTCCCGAACTCGATCTGGTCGTCGGCGAGCGTTACGAGCTCGTGATTGACTTGATTGGTCCGAGAGGTCCAGTCGCCAAGGTGCGCTCGCTCTATCGTGAGTCCATCATGGTGGCCAAATCGGCCACTGAGCTCTTCGAAGAGCGGCGCGCCAGCGAAGAACGGGTCGCGGACAAGAAAGCGGCCCGTGAAATCCGTCGGCAACTGATTCGTTCACGCGAGCCGGTCTACGTACGGGACAGTGACAGCAAGGTCTGGAAGGGCCTTCCGGTCTCCGGCTCTGAGTGGGAGTGTTTGGAAGAAGGGACGCCCTGCGTCCTCTTCTCTCTGAATCCCGAATCGGGAGAGTGGGAGGAGGCACTCGAGCACTTCGTGGTCGAGAAGAAAGGCGGACAGCCCAAGCGTTCCGCCAGAGTGACCCCGGTCATGCTGGAGCAGGAAGGCGGACAGTCCAATCGTTCCGTCCCCGTGGCTCCGGTCACGGCGGTCACGGCCGTCGCTTCGACCAAGGAAGTGCTGACTCGGCCGGAGTCGAAGCGGATTGGCATCTTCCTGGTAGGAGGTCAGCGCATCCTCGCGCCGATTTTCTCACCGACGGAGACTCGCGCACTGCTTCAGCTCGGACCCAAAGAGGGTCTCGCGCAGGTGGCAACGGAGCTCCCCAACCAGGGAGGCTACATCCTGGGTCTTCTTGAGAAGGGCGCAAGCCGTCTCAAGAAGGTCGAGGCAGAGTGCATCAACGTCGTCAATCTGGCGACAGCAGTCTGATCCAGAGCGAACTTCGGTTCCATGGCGTGGGCGAGGGTAACACCCCTCGGCCACGCCTTTTTCTTTATGTCGACGCTCAGTATTTTCGACTTCGCAAGGAGAAATGACGCTTGGCGTCTTGTGGGAGCTCCGCCCTATCCGTGCAAGGTGATTCTCTCAGTCAAAGACAAAGCTATATTTTCACTATACGGACCTCTAATTATGGACTTTTTTAAAATGTAAGGTACTATCCTGCACGGCGCAATGGGCGCTCAAACGAAGGGATAAGACATGGCCACGATCATTGGCACCAGTCGAGACGACTTCTTCCGAGCCAGGGGAGGAGACGACACTGTCTTCGGTAGGGTCGGCGACGACACCCTCTATGGTGGAGGTGCAGACGATACCCTCTATGGCGAAGATGGCGTTGATTTTCTCTTCGGTAATCGAGGCAACGACCGCCTTTATGGTGGTTTCGGAAATGACCGTCTCCAGGGCGGTAGCGGCAACGACAATCTTCTTGGTGACGCTGGCGATGACGAAATCTACGGCGGGGGAGGTAACGATCGTCTTTTCGGTGGTCTGGGTAAGGACATCTTCTTCGGTGACGGCGGGAGTGACACCATCTTCGGTGGTCTGGGTGACGACACGTGTGTCTTTGAGCCGAGGTCTGGCGAGCGGGACGTATTCCATGCTGATGTCGGTGATACTTTCTTTTTTAAACCGGGGTCTAAGCTCGAAAGGAGTAGACTTCTCGATACCAACGGCAATGGTCTGTTCGATCGAATGATTTTCGAAGATAAGAACGGTGGTGTCTCTGAAGTGAGAGGCGAAGCATTTGTCGAGTCGCTTTTTGCAGACGCTCGGCTGATTCAGGAACCGGCCGACCTCATGTTCTAGTTCATCAACGTGCTCAAGTGAGCTCACGGCGCAGTCGGGGAATTCCCTTGACTGCGCTATTTTTTATGTTATAAGTATTACCTGCTCGTACGGGGGAAAATGTTTAGTACGAGTGGAGACGTAGGTTTCTCTGGGAAGGGCGCGAGGCTCAACCTAAGGAAACTAAGACATGGCTAATCCTCTAAGTACACTTTGGTCTGGTGTTGTGGGCGTCTATCGCTCGATCACGCAACCTCCCAGGCAGGACGATGGACCGCTCGATAACATCCCGGCGGTCAGTAGTGATCCAAATGAGCTTGACCGAGAGACCATCATCAACACTCCGCATTTGCGGGAAGAGATGATGTACCAGCTTGAAGCCTATGGGAGTAAAGGTGGTGGCGATCCTGTTGTCACTACCCTGCGACCGAACCAAAGTGATGCCGCTGATTATCTCGTGCGCGAAGTTAGAACCGCTACCTTTGAACGGGTCGTGGTCGACCTCGATTTACGAGGAACCAGTAGCGGGGACAATCTGACCGGTGGTCAGGGTTCCGACACTCTCTATGGTCGAGCTGGTAACGACCTCTTGCGGGGCGGTGCCGGGCGAGACGACCTTGTTGGCGGGAAGGGTCGTGACCTACTGTATGGCAACGAAGGCAATGATTCCTTGCTCATGAGTGAGGGCGATCAGGGCTGGGGTGGTCAGGGTTCCGATGTGTTCAAAGTCAAGGCCGGGGCTTCGGTTACGATCCAAGACTTCGACATGGAAGAAGGCGATCGTTTTGACTTCCGTGAACTGGGCGACGTCGAGCTCGTTTCATGGTCGTATGCAAAAGATCCGCATTTCTACCTTTCGCACATGAAGGTCCACACAATTTCTCTGGATGAACTCTGGTTCCAGGGTGAAAACGGTGAAATTGTCCACGTCGAAGCGGACTTTGCAGGGTACATGTTCAAGGGAGGCTACAGCGCCTTCGTTGAGCCCTCCATGGCAATTTTTGACGAGTTCATCTTGTAGTACATGAGCAATATCCACCCTCGTTGGTGGACTGCGGGCGGGGACATAGTCCCCGCCCGTTTTTTATTTCGAATAATAACTGACTTCGTTTGCGTCCTCAAAGAGGCTCGCACTATCCGCTTATGGTGACTGTATGAGCAGTAATATTTATATATTCCCATTTACATTCACTGCTGTTGCGACTTAGAGTATCTTGCGTATACTTACAAGATAATCATTTATAATTTGCAAAGCTATGACTTTAGTAAACACTTTTTTTCGAGCTATCTTTGGAGCAATTGTACTCACAGCCATAATGTTTTCTTTGGTTTCCTTTGCCGAAGCACAGTCAGCTGACCCGGTCAGTGAAGTGGACCCAGTGACTGTAGTTTTGCCGGCTGTGCTCGGGGCTTCAACGTCAAACTCAGCTGATCCAGTGTTTGGAGAGTCTGTACTCGGCGTGAGTGCTGATGAAGCGGTTGATCCCGTTGATCCCACCATGGTTGTCGAAACAGAGCTTCCACCTAGTACAAATACAAAAACAGTAACAGCCGTTCTCAATGTTCGCCTCTCACCATCAGTGCTCACTGACAAAGTCGGACAAGTCACTCCAGGCATGGTCGCTACCGTAGTGGGTGTACCAATTGTGTTTAGTGACTACACCTGGCACCAGGTTACGTTCGACTCAGGTCTAGCTGGTTGGGTAGCGGGTGAGTGGTTAGAGTAAGTTGTTTTCAAGATGAGCAATTGATTGGCTCATATACAAATGTAAAGAAAAGAGCGGTCATAAGTGACCGCTCTTTTCTCTACACGGATGTTTGCAAATCTATAGTTTCACGCTAGTATAAATAAAGTCTGAGTATGTAGTATCCCCCAACGTCTGGGCAGAGCTCGGCTGTTCCGAGAGCGCTCATCCTAGAAGGAGAGCACTGATGGTGACGAAGAACCACGACCCGACCGGCACGCACCTCGGCTACGACGGCGCGCACGAGCATGGCGAACACGGCAGCGGCAAGCTCGAGGAAGGCGGCGACATCCGCTGCCACGACGGCTGGGACATCTGCTGAACCCGACACCGACATCGGCGAGCAACCACGGTAAGTGGCACTGCTCCACAGAGCGAACCTTTCATGGTCACCAGCTGACCAGGCCCCACCTTCGGGGCTTTTTCTTTTTCTCAGCCCCACACTCTTGTATACTAGTTCGATATTTATCAATGCTCAAACCTACGTTATGACACCAAAGAAAATCAGCCCAAAAAAAGCGGTCGTAAAAAAGACTCCTGCCAAAAAAGCGCCGACAGTAGCAAAAAAAGACTACAACAAACTGGCGCTCGCACTTCACAAGAAGCTCCATGGAAAACTAGAAGTCGTCAGTAAAGGGAAGCTCGAGACGCGTGACGACTGGAGTACGATGTACAGTCCCGGTGTCGGCGCAGTCTCGGTTCACTTGGGTAAGTTTCCGCGAGATGCACGTGAGTACACGATTAAGCGGAACACGGTTGCAGTTATCTCAGACGGCTCGGCTATTCTTGGTCTTGGTAACCTCGGTCCGATTGCCGCCCTGCCAGTAATGGAAGGTAAGTGCGCCATATTTAAAACCATGGCTGATGTCGACGCCTTTCCAATAGTCCTCGATACACAAAACACCGAAGAGATTATAAAAGTAGTGAAAGCAATTGCACCTGGTTTTGGTGGCATCAACTTGGAAGATATTTCTGCACCACGCTGTTTTGAAATAGAAGAACGATTAAAGGCTGAACTCACCATACCGGTGATGCATGACGATCAGCACGGTACGGCAGTTGTGGTGCTCGCCGGCCTCTTAAACTCAGCTAAGGTGGTCGGGAAGAAGTTTGAAAAACTTCGGGTCGTGATTGTGGGGGCTGGCGCAGCCGGTCGAGCGATTGCGCTCCTTCTCCTTAAGGCGGGTGTAGAAGAAGTAATTGTGACTGACAGTAACGGAATTATTTACGAAGGACGCAGTGGACTTATTGCGTACAAAAAGGAACTGGCTAAAGTAACGAACCGACATCGAAGACAAGGTCAGGTACTCGAGGCGGTTGATGGAGCCGACGTGATTATTGGCGTATCTGGGCCAGGTACTATCTCGAAGCACCATATTGAAAAGATGGCACCTCAGCCGATTGTGTTCGCGCTTGCTAACCCAGTGCCAGAGATTAAGCCTGAAGACGCTAAGCTTGCCGGGGCAGCAGTGGTTGCTACCGGCCGAAGTGACTACCCTAACCAGGTCAATAATTCACTGGTGTTTCCTGGTATTTTCCGTGGCGCACTTGATAGAGGAGTGACCGCAATTACCGACGAAATGAAACTTGCCGCTGCAAGGAAGTTGGCGAGTTTGGTGCGTAAGCCAACAGCGGAAGAGGTAATTCCGCGCGTCATGACACCGGGTTTGGTGAAGGCGGTAGCCAGTGTGATTAAGTAGCTGAATTGTAAAACGTAGATACAGAATGTGCCGGACGTCCCTGTGGGGGACGTCCGGCATTTCAGTTCTTGTGCTTCTTCGGCCAGGACCATTTCACGTATTCGCTTGGTGCGAGAGCGAAAATTTCTCCAGTCTCGGTCAGTCCTCGTCCCGTACCACTCGGGAACAAGAATTCGTCACCTTGCTGAGGGTCAGGTGGAACACAGCAGGTGCCGGGATTGTCGGTGCAGAAGGCGATTCGTTCAGCAAGGGATTTTTGAGAGTTGCCCACTATGTTTCTCCGTAGTGAAGGACTTCCGTCCGCTATTGTACCGCAACTGGTGCTGGTTCTGTAGTCGGTGAGTCTTCGGTAAAGTAGCGGGAGAGTAGTTTGTAGGCACGTGAATGGAATGCCAGGAGCGTGACACAGAGTCCAATAAAGCCAGCAATGATAAACACCAGCGCGATACCGCGGTTTGCTCCGACCCCGAACCAGTCGCCAATCAGAAGTACACCGGCACCGGTTGTCATAAACGGGATAAAGATAAACTGGGCAATCGGACCAATCAGGAAGGTAGTAATAGGTGAGGCTGCCGACTCAACACTGAGTGCAAACCCAAACACCCGCCCTTGCCGTTCATACGGAACGACTTTTTGAATCACGGTATGTTCAGCTGCTTCCACAAACGGCACCAGTGACATCCAGATGAGCATACCGAGTCCCAGCAAGATGATTGACGGTTGAATGGTAAAGAAGATACAGGTGGCCCAGGTGATGACGTTCACCATAAGCATTCGCTTCAGCGGGTTCTTCCCAAGTCCGTATTTAGCGATGAAGGCACTCCCAAAAATAAAACCAAAGCTTAAAAGTGAAAGCATGAGTCCCCAGGCCTGTACGCTCATGAGTGAGAGTCCATAGGCGTCCATCAGTGCCATAAAGACGCCACCGAGAAAGTTGTTGAATGTAGTAAAGAAGATAAGGGTAAAAATACCTGGGATACCAACGAGAATTGCGATTGTGCCACGCACGTCCATCTTCTTTGGCGCTTCTTCAGTATGAAGTATTTCGGGTTCAGGTAACGATATAAACAGTAGGTGGGCAAGGGAAAGCACTGTCGCCACCAGTGTACCAATAATGGCTACTCCCATTCCAAGGAAGCCAATTGTGAGTCCACTGATGATTGAAGTGACGGCAAAAGAGATACCGGTCACGGTTCCAATCAAACCGTTGGCTTTATCCTTACCTTCGGTAAACAGAAGTGATACGGCTGTTGAAAGAGCAATCATGCGGAGGTTTCCTGCCACACTTCCAATCATGAGAGTAATGATGAGTGCCCAGAGCGTAAGCGAGGTCGTCTCTAAAAACACTGCCGGTTCACTTCCAAAGTAAATACCCGCTCCCAGACAGTAAAAGATAAGCGAGGTAACACTCGAGTAGAGCATGGCCGTCTTCTTACGGTTATGATCAACAATGGTGCCAAAAAAGAGTGCCGACAGCATATTGAGTACAGCAAACGTCCCTGCAATATACGAGGTCGCCAGAACAGACTGCGTTTCAATAAATACCCAAAAGGTAATCGCAAACCACACGAAGGTATTTGTAATTGAAGCAATCAGCGTATTGCCGAGGAGATTGTAAAAAGTCTTTCTGTTTTCTTGAGGTGTCATAGAGTATAGGATACTACACCACAGGTATATTGGTGCCTAAATTGACAAAGTTGTTTTTTCTACTACAGTTACTTTTTAATACTAGGTCTTTAACCCAAGAAAGGAATATGCGATGCATAGCAAGTTCTTGCTGTCTGCTCTCATGCTAGGTCTTTGCGCCAACGTCACTACCCTGCAAGCAGCAGAACCTGAAGTTGACAGCTGTGGTGAGCCGAAAATCTATAGTGCAACAATAACCGAAGAAACGCTCGTTTGGTTCATGAAAGAAGTGATAGAGCCGTGTCTTTCAAAAAAGAAGCATGTCGAGGTTGTGCTGATGACCGCCGGTGGTGACCCAAGTTTTGCACTCGGTGTGTATGATGCAATACAGATTTACGGCGACCCAGCGCACCTCACGATTGTGGCAGTTGGAAAGATAGCTTCCGCCGGGGTTACCCTAGCCGTGAGTGGAGGATACACCAAGGTTGGTTGCAATACGAGTTTCATTTTTCATGATCCCTCTAACACGAGTGGAATCGGAGGTACAACCGATGTTCTCCAAGGAGCGGCAACATTTATCGAAGATACGCGCAATCGATTTATAGCCGTTATCGAAAGAGAAACAGACATTACCGATGTTCTTGAGACAGTTCGAAGAGGAAAAGCTTTCAATGCTGAAGCAGCTTTGACTGTCGGACTGGCCGACGAAATTGTTGGCTGTTTTAAGTAGCTTCTATTGAGCTAAAGCAAACTCCTGTAGCCCGCCGAAATTTTTCGGCGGGCTTTTTGCTTGTTGACATATTATAATATACTTGTATTATATACGTATGCGAACTATTGCACACACAACCGAATTAACGCGATGGACCGACGCTTTTATTGCGTCAGTTATCGCCTGTGTAAACCCGTACGTCATGGGTTTCTCACTCGTGAATCGTCAATTGTGTAGGCAATATGCTCAGACTATATAAGGTTTCTCCTTTCTTATGTGATCAAAGCGTCTTGTCTACCGACAAGGCGTTTTTAGTTCATTGGTGCAGGTGCACCAGCTCTTTTACAACAGGAGAACGAAGGACATGCAGCTATTCCGTTCGGCTCGAATCAGTGCCCGTGAGACCTACGAAGGTTTGCGCTGGGTTTGGGATGAGATGGTGTCGATGCAAAGTCGTCGACACCAGACTATCGCCCTCGGGTTTTTGGTTCTCACGAACCTGTGCCTGATGGCAGTGCCGTACGCCTTTAAGGAAGTTATAGACGCACACACCAGTGCCGACTTCCTAACTCGTAACCGGTGGCTCTGGCAGACTGCTGTGATTGCGGTGGGAGCAGCGCTCCTCAACGTCGTCTACGACTATTTTCGTGAACACGCCTGGAACAACAACTATCTCAACACTAACCTGACGGTATTGAAGAAACTGTTTTCAAGAACAATTGACGAGCTCGTGAATGAGTCGAGTGATATCGGTATCGAGCAGGCAGAATCAATCAAGGACCGAGTACAGAACATTCTGTACCTGTTCATGTTCGAACTATCAGTCGTGTTTGTGACTATTATGACTGCAACAGCGCTGGTGTTCACGCTCGACCCAGTGGCCGGTTCGATGGTGCTGTCTCTCACGCTCTTCAACGTGCTCTGGTTTCTGTTCTTCAATGCCAAGCTCGACGCTGCTATGGACAAAATCGACAAGCAGTTCCGTCGGGCCAATCGTCGCATGGTGGAAAAGCTTATGTTTGCTCAGTCCGTCAAAGCGGCTGGTGTTGAACATAAGGTGGCTCGTCAAGTAGAAGCAGAAATCAGTGACCCACTTCGCGCCGATCTCAAAATCTGGGCGGGGTGGTTTCTGCAGATTGAAGCAGTCAGGCGCATCGTCAATGCGCTCGTCCCGATTGGGATTATCTGGTACGGCATCGCGGTATCGAACTGGTCAGCCGGTACGATTTCTGCCATGTTCTTCTGGATATTCCTCATCTCA
Source organism: Minisyncoccia bacterium (assembly GCA_041742075.1). Taxonomy (GTDB): domain Bacteria; phylum Patescibacteriota; class Minisyncoccia; order Phycocordibacterales; family UBA918; genus OLB19. Next base: position 1,109 of record JBGSJJ010000013.1, on the reverse strand, counting down.
CGCGAGTATGGCTTTGTTGGCCATCTCATGCGTCACCTCTCAAGTCAGGTGGCGCGACTGAAGGCAGCGCGAAAAGCGCTCTCGAATGAACCAGCGTTTTGCTTTGACGTTGGCGTATCCTACCAGCCACAACCCTAGGAGAGCTACATGCAGATAGAACTTAAGAAGGTGAGTGTCACTTTCGGTGAGACTCCGGTCCTGCGGGACATCTCTTTCAGCATCAGCCCTGGTGAGCGCGTTGCGCTCATTGGGGAGACTGGTTCTGGCAAGAGTACTATTGTGAAGCTGCTCGGGCTCTTGCGTGAGCCGTGTAGCGGTGAGGTGCTCATTGACGGATTTTCGACGACCTACTGGAAAAAGCAGGATGTGCTCCGCTACATTGGTGTCATTCTGCAGCGTCCCGAGCTGGTGAGCGGAACTGTGCGTGAGAACGTCTTGTTTGCACTTCACGAAGAAGACGCGGCTCGCGTGACTGACGAGGAGACCTGGCGTCTCCTTGATACCATCTCGCCGCAACTGCGTGAGGTGTTTGGTACGCGAGGTCTTGACCGCCACGTCGGCAAGCAGGGTCTCGCACTCTCAGGCGGGCAAGCCCAGCGGGTTTGTATCGCCAGAGCGCTCATCAAGCGACCACACTTCTTGATTGTGGACGAAGCTACTTCGGCGCTTGATGCGGAAAACCAAGCGATGGTGCAAGCTGGTATCGAACTCGCTCTTGGTGAAGGTCGTTCGGCGCTCGTGATTGCGCACCGACTTTCGACGCTCAGGCGTTGCACGAAGTTTGTCGTCTTGAAGATGCTGAACAAGTGTGAAGCCGGTGAGGGTCAGGTGGAAGCGATTGCCGACTCGATGGAAGCACTCCACGAAATCTCCCCGACGTTCCGTCGGTTTACGGAACACGAAGGTATCACCTTTTAGAATCAACTACCCCCGGCACAAACTGTGCCGGGGTTTTGCATATTAATTAGTGCGGTGATGTATTAACCTTTGCGCGAACCCACTTCGCACGCGCGGAGCGCGTGGTGGCTTCTGACTAACTCGTACGCTCCGATCACGTGGTGATTCTGCGCCTCGTCCGCTCCCTTCGGTCGCGGTACAAAACCAAAAAT
>JBGSJJ010000012.1:0-7504 GCA_041742075.1 Minisyncoccia bacterium | reverse complement strand
CAAAAGCTCCTCAACCAAAAAATTGATTTTTCAGAGAAATTGAAAGATTTTGAACGAAAAGGTAATCGCTGGCTCGAACTTTCTCGTCAATTCATTTTAGACAGTAACCAAGCCATAATTATCGCTTCCGAAGAAAATCTCGAAGCCAAAAGAGATTTTCTTAAAAAGATTGGCTTGAACCCCCGCCTCGCGTCCCGCTCGCTTCTTTTGGATTTCAAAAACCCTTGGCGAATTCTGGCGGAAACCCCCGTCGCGTCGCTTTGCGACGCTCCGAATTTTGGCAAAAAAACGAATTCCGAAACTTGGCTGCCCGTCAAGGACTCGAACCTCAATACCATGGACCAAAACCATGTGTCCTACAAACAAATGAGCGAGGGACACAAAAGAGGTATTTCGTAATTTCTATACATTGCTGCCCGTCAAGGACTCGAACCTCAATACCATGGACCAAAACCATGTGTCCTACCATTAGACGAACGGGCAGCGATGTATATAAATTTTCTACGAAATACCTCTTTTATGTCCGAGCGAAAGCAGTTTGTATGCTTTCCATACTTAGACGAACGGGCAATATTTTATTGTAACTTTATTTTTCCGGTTACAGTGCCGTATCCATTACCTGCCTGCGCAGGCAGGGACGAACGGGCAATATTTTATTGTAACTTAATACGGCGCGGGCTTTGCCCGCGCCGTATACCATAGCATATTCTTCTGAAATTTTCAGCTACTTGGCCTTGCTGGAAGCCTTGATAAAGGCCGTAAACAATGGGTGTGGCGAAAGTGGTCTGGCTTGGAGTTCGGGGTGAAACTGTGTCCCAACAAAGAATGGGTGGTCTTCTTTCGGAAGCTCCACAATCTCCATCAGACGACCGTCAGGTGAGGTACCTGAGAAACGCATACCTGCACCCGTGAGTTCTGGAATATAGTCAGGGTTTATTTCGTAGCGGTGGCGATGTCGCTCTACTATCTCACTCGCCTTATACGCTCCAGCAGCAATACTTCCCTTGTCGATAAGCGCAGTGTACTGCCCGAGACGCATACTACCGCCCATGTCTCCCGTCGCGATTTTTTCTTTTTGCTCAGGCATGATGTCTACTACTAAGTGAGTAGCAGTCGGGTCTATTTCAGCAGTGCTGGCGTTCTTCTTCTTGAGAACATTCGTGGCGAACTCTAGTACCGCAAGTTGCATACCGTAGCAAATGCCGAAGTACGGTATTTTATTCTTCCGAGCGTACTCAATTACCTTGAGCTTGCCGGCGACTCCCGTCTTGCCAAATCCGCCAGGTACCAAGATACCGTCAAACTTTTTGAGGTCTGATAGTGACTTACCGTTTTCAAACTCAAGTGAAGAAAGGTAGGTAATTTCTGGCTTCAGACGGAGTGCGTAGGCAGAATATTTGATAGCTTCAAGAATGGAGATATAGACGTCGGATAAGACAAAGTCACCAGAGCTGAAATACTTGCCGACGACTGCAATCTTGACTGTCCCCTTAGGCGACTTGGAGCTCGCGACAAACTTCTTCCAAGCAGTTAAGTCAGCTGGCTTCTTGCAGTTGAGCCCGAGGAGTGCGCAGATTCTTTCTGAGAGGTTATCTTTCTCGAAGTTGAGGGGAATGTCGTAGATACTCGCGACGTCCGGAGCCGAAATTACGTTATCAATTTGCACATTGCAGAAGGTAGCAATCTTTTCTTTACGCTTTCGGTCAACCCCGATTGGACTACGGGCAATAATAATGTCAGCAAACACTCCAGCGCTATTGAGTGTCCGGACCGCAGTTTGGGTTGGCTTGGTTTTCATCTCGCCAATACTGCCTGGTACTGGAAGGTAACTCACCATCACGACCGCAACTGAAGTGGGCATTTCACTCTTCATCATACGAATCGCTTCAAGGAAGAGAACGTTTTGATACTCACCGACAGTACCCCCCACTTCAGTTAAGACAACGTCGGCCTTAGCAAGCTCGCCGGCAGTCTTTATGCGACGTATCACTTCCTTGGGAATGTCTGGTACTACTTCAACGTTTTTGCCACCGTATTCAAGCGCTCGTTCTTTCTGAATAACCGAGAGGTAGACACTGCCGGTAGTCATGTAGTTTACCGACGGAAGGTCAATATTTAAAAAGCGTTCATAGTTACCCATGTCTTGATCAGTCTCAAGACCATCCTTGAGCACAAAGACTTCTCCGTGCTCAGTTGGGTTCATGGTTCCTGCGTCTACGTTGATGTATGGGTCAATCTTAAGCGCCGTGACCGAAAGGCCACGCGACTGGAGAAGCTTCGCAATCGAAGACGAACTCACTCCTTTTCCCACACCGCTCATCACGCCACCGACGACAAAAATGTACTTCGTTTCCTTTTTCATCACTGCCTTCGCCCCCATAGATTTTTTTGCCATCACTTTAACGTATTACACACGAAGATATCGCGCTACTGCTAACATACTGGAAATCATCCCCAGGATAATCCCTGACCCAACAATGGTAAGGAAAATCCGACCAAAGTCACCGATAAAGTATGAGTACAGGTTGAACTGGAAGAACTGCTCGGTCTGAGGACCGACGGTAAGAACAATCGGATATAAAAGAAGGAGTGCGAATACGCCGGCTACAATGCCGTACATAATACCCTGGAGCATAAATGGCCCTCGAATAAATGAGTTGCTGGCACCCACGAGGCGCATCACGGAGATCTCATCGCGCGTCGTGTATATCGCAAGGCGGATAGTATTGAAGGTAATCAAGATAGACGCCAGTACGAGAATGATCATCGTCACAAAGGAGAAGCGTTCAACTGCGTAAATAATCGCAGTGAGCTTATCGATAACCTCTTTGTTGCGAAGGAAGTTAATTTCATCAATCAGTGGTTCTTGCGGGTTTTCAGCAGCTTTTTGCTCTCTTAGAAACGCGTCGATTCCTTCGTACTGTGAGGTTTCTTTAGCGCGGATAGAGAGTGACGCCCCGAGCGGGTTGTCACCAAGCTCCTCAAGACCACGCATAATTGTTTCATCGTTCTGGCGAAGTTTTGTAAACTGTTCAAGGGCCATTTCGCGTGATGTGTATGTCACCTCGGCTACTTCAGGGAGACCTTCAAGTAGCGCTTGGATACGGAAAATCTCAGTCTCTGGTGCACTCGTAACGAAGTACACATTGATGTCGACTTTGTTTTGAATGTTTTCGAGTGACACCCCTAGCAGTTTGTCTACCATCATGGATCCCCCAACCACAAAGAGGGCGACAGTCATCACGAAAATTGCAGCCGCCGACACAAAGGTGTTTCGCCAAAAACCTACAAAACCGGCTTTAATAATTCTTTTAAGTGAGGTCCACATAGTTCAATTTATCCAAATTACATTAGAAGAAAATTCCATTCATACAAAAACAACACGACAGACACCTATTGTTATAGCATGTACTTGCCTTCACTGTCATCGCGCACTATTCGACCTTCATCCATAGTGATCACCCGCCGACCCAGTTCATCTATGACACCCTTATTGTGGGTAGTCATGATGACGGTCGTGCCCAGGTCATTAATCTTTTTAAGAATCTGTACCACTTCATACGTGGCAATCGGGTCAAGGTTGCCAGTTGGTTCGTCTGCAATAATGATGTCTGGCTGATTTACAATCGCGCGCGCTATCGCTACTCGTTGCTTCTCTCCGCCAGAAAGTTCACCCGGGAAATTCCAGGCTTTATCGTCGAGGTCCACAAGCGCCAGTGCTTGCGGAACGTTCTCTTGTATCTCTTCATCACTTCGTCCATTGGCCTCCATCGCAAAGGCGATGTTTTCGTAGGCGGTCTTGTGGGCGAGGAGTTTAAAGTCTTGAAACACGGTACCAATCTTTCGACGGTACTTAGGAAGTTTGGTTTTTGGAATCTGATGGACATCGAGTGACTCAAAAAAGACCTGACCAGTACTTGGTCTGTCTTCAGCAATAAGCATTTTAAGCAGTGTTGTCTTACCAGCACCCGAGTGACCAACTATCGAAACAAACTCACGGGGAGCTATTTGAAAGGTGACGTCTTCGAGGGCAATCGAGTTGTTGCTGTACAGCTTTGAGACCTTATCAAAATAAATCATAGAACTAATCTATTTTACGTTACTTAAGCGGATGCGTCTAGAAATAACTGTATATCTCCACCAAGTACCGCTTCAACGTTACGTATTTCAGTATTGGTGCGGTGGTCTTTGACGAGTTGATACGGGTGAAGCACATACGAACGAATCTGACTGCCCCATTCGATTTTAAGTGTCTTCTCCACCGAGAGTCCATTTAGTTCACGCTGTCGTTGCGCTTCAGAAAAGGCATACACTTTCCCTGCGAGGAGGGCGAGGCCAACTTCTTTGTTTTGCAGTTGACTGCGCTCACTTGAAACATTGACACTGATGTTGGTTGGCTTGTGTACAATGCGAACCGCTGTCTCGCGCTTATTCACGTTCTGCCCGCCCGCGCCACCCGAGCGAGCAAAGGAAATCTCAAGCTCATCTTCCGGTAGCTCATGAGCGTCCGCCTCAGGTACTTCTGGCGAGACTTCCACCAAGACAAAAGATGTTTGTCGCTTACCTCCGCTGTTAAAGGGCGACATGCGGACTAAGCGGTGCACCCCTGACTCACTCCGGAGTGTGCCGTACGCGTTTTTACCTTCCAGCTTCAAAGTGATGTTGCGATAGCCATTGTGGTCGTTTGGGTGCTCATCAACCGTTCGGACTGTCCAACTTCTACTTTCTGCATAACGCTGATACATCTCTACCAGCATCCGAGCAAAGTCCTCAGCGTCGTCTCCACCGGCACCAGCCACAATCGTCATAATGGCGTTTAAGCGGTCATACTTACCTTTGCCGTCTTCTGTGTCTTTCAGTTCCTGAAGCTCTTTAAACATCGCCTGTGCCTTCTGTGGTTCATTCCAAAACGTAGGCTCTAGCATGGCAGCTTCGATTTCAGCAATTCGAGTCTTAGGGTCGGTCATAGTACTGTGAGTATAACAAAAAACCCTTAAACCTGCTTTTTTAGTTGCAAGAAATCTATTTTTACGTAGGATATTTGGCAGGCAAAGTTAAACCTCACCATGCAAGGTCAAGATGTCCAAACGCAGAGTTAAGCTATTCAAGTTACCCAAACGAGGTCGAAGAACTGGAGTTAGAAATGGTATTGAAGTTCCTATCACCCCCAGTTTTTTTGGAGAGTCGTGGATATGTCCACGCTGTGATGGAGTGAATCACCTAGAAACTTACACTCATAAACAAACCAGCCAGGTCTGTCCGCATCGTAGCTGTAGGCTCTTCGTACGATTCCTAAAACCTGCTGACGCCCCGCCAAAAGCATAAACTTTGGCGGGGCTTGTAGCATATCGACTACACTGAAATGAGTTAAACGAAAATGCCCACAAGGGGCATTTTCTTTGAGCCATCTCCCAGGATTGAACTGGGGACCTCCGCCTTACCATGGCGGCGCTCTACCAACTGAGCTAAGATGGCTTCTTTCCTCAAAAATTTGAGTCCCCGTATGCTACCAAAATAATGACTGAAATCAAAATATTTACTTTCCTCTCATGGAGCCACCTCGCAGAATCGAAACCTACTGTTTCAGTACCCGTTGTCGCTAGATTATTTCGCTCTGCTCATAATCTAGCTGGCAACAGCTTCAATTCTGCTTCCTCCATTTTCGCTTTGCTCTAATGGAGCCACCTCGCAGAATCGAACTGCGGACCTTTTCGTTACGAGTGAAATGCTCTGCCAACTGAGCTAAGGTGGCGAAACACTATTGTAATTAATTAAGATTTTGTTTTCAATTTTTCTACCCAAACAAGCACACTAACTGCAATAAAAGCTCCGCTGAAGTTGAAAATAAGATCAAGCATGGCGTTCTCGTAACCACCTACCCCATTTCGTTCTAGATTGACTGCAATCAAAAATTCCATGATTTCATTCATGCCACTTACGCCAAGTGAAATCATTACCGCCGCGAGCGCCACTAAAAACGTGTGCCCTGCTACTTTTAGCGGTACCCGAAGGGTGTGATAGCTCATAAGCGCCACAAGACCATAGAGATACCCGTGCACTACCTGGTCATACTTCAAAATATAGAACTCACCGCCATTATCTAAGAAGGGATAAATTTTGTAGGCAAATAAAACACCATCAACTGTCTGTACAGCCCCACCCGCCACATGCATAAGTCCCCAGAGCGAAAGTAGCCACAACATCCAAACGGGAAACTTCGTGTGTTTGAGAGTAGTAAAGACACCGGCAAAGATAATAACTATTACTGCTATATAAATAACGAACTCGAGGTTCAGATCGCGCATAAAATAGACCCCTCCCGCTAAGAGGTAGAGGGCAGAAAATGCCACGACGTACCATTGTTGATTAGTGAGCATAGAAAAAGTATACCATTGCAAAATGTCAATAAAATAGCTATACTCTTGCCACTCGCAGTAAAAATCTGCGGTGGTAGCTCAACTGGTTAGAGCACCCGCCTGTCACGCGGGAGGTTGCGGGTTCAAGTCCCGTCTACCGCGCAGTAATAAAAATCCCCGGCTTCTGGCCGGGGATTTTTATTACTGCGCGGTAGAAGCAAAAGTGTGTGGGACACACTTTTGCGGGACTTGAAGCCCGATTGAGCTAGTTTGAAAGCGAAGCAAATGAAACTAACCAATTGGAGTACTGAAACTGTAAGTTTCAAGTCCTGGTTAGCATCTCTTGAGCGATAACTCCTGATACTTGAGGGATCGTCCCGCTTTTTCTAAGTTCGCTTTGCTCACTAAGAACGCTGGACGGTGAAAACAGTGTCTTAACACTGTTTTCACCGCTGGTTCGTCGCGTGGAAGGCTCCTCACATCGCTCCGCCGTTCGATCCCTCCAGACAAAATTAAAACCAGCAGAGCTGGCTTTTAATTTGTGTCGACGGGAGGGATCGAACCTCCGACCTTAGCTTTATGAGTGCTACGCTCTAACCGACTGAGCTACATCGACAAATGAGTGCGCGAGGGTCGTGGGAATAATTTTATTACCATGACCGTGCAAACGAAATTTGTATAGTTATACAAATGAGGGACTGAGCGGAAGCTCGCTTACGTTCATGTTCGCAGTGCAGTCGATGAAAGATTTCTCTTCCAGCAACGTGGCGCCAGAATACCACTTATTAAGTGATGGTTCAACCTCTCTTTCGCTTACACCATTACATTAGTCATAGGTACCCGAGCGGCTAATATCCTTTCCGCTTTCTCAATATCTTCTGGATAGCCAATCGGAATCCAAACACTTTGCTCAACCACTGCAATCGGATAATCCTTAGCATATTCTTTGATAACATCAGTGTGATAGAACTCTCCCTTTGTCTCAGTCTTGAGTTGGTAATCAAAGATATGAGTATCAAGTACAAATACACCCGTTGAGGCGAGATTCGAAGGCGGATTATCTGGTTTTTCAACGAACTCTGCAAGCGTGCCGTCTGGGTGTCGTACCGCTATTCCGAAACGCTCTGGGGTCTCAGTGGTGAGCGTGA
>JBGSJJ010000011.1:0-61915 GCA_041742075.1 Minisyncoccia bacterium | reverse complement strand
TGGAAGGTACCCCAAAATTAAGACACCTTTTCTAAGTCCATTAATGATACCTCAAACTGCTCTTTAAACAACCGCGGTGGTAGTTTCAGGGCTGAGTGTATCCGCTTTTGATTATAGTAATTAATCGTTTGATACACCGCTGCCACTAGTTCACCAAGTGTCTCAAACCGATTAGGGTCACCTAGATCAAGTTTGAAGCCTTTATAAAAGGACTCCTGGTACCCATTCTCCCAAGGGCACCCCGGCGCACTCATAGACTGCTTAATCTTGAGAGACTGCACCAAGTTAGTATAGTCTGCTGAAGTATACTCACTCCCTTGATCAGAGTGGATGATCCGAGGCGGTGGACGATTGAGTACGGCTGCACCAAGCGCGTTTAATACCAGCTGGGTGTGGTGAGTCGTTAATACCGAGACACCCACAATCTCCCGCGTGAACACATCAAGTATTGTGGCCACATACACCCAGCGTCCGTAGTACTTCAGATAGGTGAAATCACTCGCATAGATATCACCGGGACCAAGGGGTGTTTCCGTCATTAGAAGGTTAGGAAAGACGCTGTCCTTAGGCTTTTTATAGAGTTTAGGAGTGATCCGGCGGTATGGTTTAATACCGAATAGCTGCATCACTCGCAGGATACGTTTCTTGTTTAGTTTGAGGTGGAGTGCCAGACGTTTGTGGCCATAGCTGGGGTGATCACGCAGAGCCATCTCTATGAGCTGCTTGGTCGCCCAGTCCTTGGCTGGCTGTCTATGGTGATAGTACTGGTGTGTTCTTGAGAAACCAATTACCAAACCTTGGAGAGCCCTTTTTTTGCGTCCATGGACATTTTGATGGTGAGGTCACCGATGATCTGTTTTAACTGCTCGTTTTCTTTCTTCACTTTGTTGTGTTCAAGGATACTCACCGTACCCCGCGCTTTGGTACCAAGCCAGTTATAGATGGTTTTATCACTGATGCCGTATTGTTTGGCGGCGTCCATCACACTTAAACCTTCGTGCTTTATCTTTTTGATGATTTCTTCTTTTATTTCGGTTGAAATTCGGTAGCCCTGTTTTGCCATATTCTTTGTATTTGCTTAGTTATAATACTTAGAATTGTTGTCTTAAGAAAGGGGTACCTTTCAATCAGTCACGAGCCATTGGTGACCCAAGAGTTGTTTGATGATGTACAGGCAGTCCTCAAAAAAAAGAAAGTGAGCATTCATTATACCGAAAAGCTCGACCTGCCACTTCGAGGCATTATTCGGTGTGCTCACTGTAGTCGTGTGTACACGCCATATCCGAAGAAAGGTATTCAATATTACAATGCCCGTTGTATTAGTGGCTGTGAGAATACATTCAAAAACTTTAACTTTGCTTTTATTGATAAAGAAGTGAAAGGGTTACTGTCAAATCTTTATTTTACTGAAGATGAAATTGCCGAAATGGATGCACGTGCTGGTACTGAGATCGCACTACTTGAAGAAAAGCGTCAAAAAGGTTTTGACCAAATGGAACGAAAGAAGAAAAAGATACGTGAGGACCTAGGTTACCTTCGTACAAATAAAATCCCTCTCTTGAAATCAGGAGTGTATACGCCAGAGGAATACGTTGCTGAAGAAGAGAAGCTCGAAACAGAATTATCTGCACTCAAAGATGGTGAAGATGTATCTGACGTTGCTATGCGAGAGACAATGAAAGATATAGAGAAACTTTCAGAACTCATAAAAGATGTTGTACTTGTTTATGATTTCGCAAAACCAAACGAAAAGGAGAAAATCATTCGAGTTATCTTTTCAGAACTTTATGTCGCTCAAGATGTGTTGCAATACAAGGTTAAAAAAGGATTTGAAGCCTTTGAGAACCGATTTGTTGCTGTTTGTGATCCCACGGAGAATCGAACTCCGGTTTCTTGGATGAAAACCAAGTGTCCTAGCCGCTAGACGATGGGACCGGCTCTGACTTAAAATCAGTGTCTGCTGTAAGCAGTGCGCCATATAGTACCAAATAAGCTGAAAAAAGCTAGGGCAGAGTGCACGTACAAAAGAATCATCTACAACTATAAAAATGGGCAAAATTGTCTAGAACTAGCTGACTTTTGTCAATCACGCTATAAGGGGGTATATGCACCGACTTATAGACAGACTTCTCAACAGACATCTCCACAGGTTATGCACAGTAGTGGCTTAAAATAACGTTTTTTGATTTTGTTGACGTATTATTTAGATATGAGAACCTTAGTACTAGGTTTGCACGGTGGTGAATTACATACTTAGTTGCTGTGGTAGGCAACAAAGGCGTGCAAACTTAAAAAAAGCTCTACGTTGTACAAATACACAAACGCGCCGATACCTCGGCGCGTTTGTGTGTATATGGATTTTGATTTTGTGTATTCAGCTATGGCAACTCCACAATGTACCACTGCCAGGCCTTTTCTACATAGGTACCGTCTATCGTGCCTCTTGAGATAATCGTCCAGTTATGTTTTTTAAATAGTTGTCTTTGCTCGGCAGGAGAAAGTAGCGTGAAGTGCCTCGGGTCACTATCTGCTTTTGGTCCGCTGGGGTGAGAGGTGGGTAGGGTTATAAAACCGAAACCACCAGGCTTAACAATTGACTCAATATTATCAAGTGTAGTGTCGATTTCATTTTCTGAGGCGTGCATTATGACGGCGGCAGCTACAAAGCCATCAAACTTTTTCTTAGGGAGTGATTTTTTCTCAGTAATGTCACCAAGTGAAAAATGTAATTGCGGGTAGCGTCGCGCAGCTACCTTGATAAAAGAGTTGCTGATATCTATTCCAACATAGGAAAGATGACGACCGATACCAAGAAACACCGGAACAAGTATTCCACCTGCGCAACCAATATCGATGACGTTCGCCTTCTTGGGTAAAAGAGAAAACAGTTTTGTAAGTTGCTCCTCGTGATGAAACGAGTTGGTTTTGTTGTTAATCCACAAGAAAGCATTTTTGTCGTAATATTTTTTTGTAGGAGTTGATTTCATTGTGTTTAGCGAGCGCGGAGGGTGAGGTAGATGTCTTCAAGGGCGCGGACCGCATCACCGGCGGCAATGTTGTTTTGGTGGTATTTTACGTTGGTACAATCACCAGCGGCCCAAATACCTGGTGTTTCAGTTTTTTGGGTCCATGGGTCAATGACGACTCGCTTGTAGTCATCAAGTGGCACTACACCTGCGAGGAAGTCTGTATTTGGCATCATACCGATTTCTACAAAGATACCGGTAACAGGGAGGCTAATGATTGCACTCTCTTGATCGCGGTAGGTAAGGCCGTTTACAAACGTCTCACCTTGGACTTCAGCAACGTCGGCGTTCAAAATACCGCGCATGTTTGGGTGGGCAAGTACTTTCTCGACTGTTACTGGGTCAGCTTTATAGGCAGGTCCGTGTTGGAGTAAGGTGACGCTTTTGGTGTATGCGAGGAGTTGAGCAGCGGTTTCAAAACCGGCGTTTCCTCCACCAATCACCGCAACATCTTGCCCGGCAAAAAGCGGTCCGTCACAACTAGCACAGTAGGTCAGTCCTTTGTGTTCAAACACATCGGCTCCCGGGGCTGGTAGCTGACGGCGTTTTGAGCCACTGGTGATAAGGACCGCTTTTGTTTCGTGTACCTCACCACTTTCGAGCGTGACGGTAAAGCCAGTGTCAGTCTTTTCAATCCGAGTGACCATGGTGTTGTCTTTGGTATCGAGGTATCCATCTGCGTAGGCATGTAGGTGAGCTTTGAGGTCGCTCGCTAGCTTTAGTCCATCAATACTTGGTGTACCAATCCAGTTTTGAATGTCAGGCGAAACCGTACTCTGGCCACCCCATTCCTTAGTGACAAAAAGTGTTTTCAGTTGCTTTCGGGCTGAGTATACTCCGGCTGAAACACCCGCTGGTCCACCTCCGATGATTATAAGTTCGTACATACGTTTTTGCTCTACGGGTTATTTAATAGGTACGATATTGTACCGCAGGCAGTAGTACAAAACAACGCACCCGAGGAGGGTGCGGTGTTTTGTATATTCATTTTAACTTCAAAGGAAGGTAGGGATTCGATAGGCTGGCACCGGCGTCAGGTTTCTAAACTCACTTCGTTCGTTAAGAACCTCCTGCCCGGCCTCGCTGGTTCGGTGCATTAGTAATAGCACCTCACATCGCTCCGGCTCGCGGTTCCTGCATCTTCGCGTTCAAAATTATTTTAATTTTGAACGACGAAGAAATGCAGGAACCGCGCCCCAATCATCATCATCCTCTTCGTCGATGGCATCGACAGGCTTTGACTCCTGCTTGATGTCAGAGATTTTAGAGAGAGGAGGTTTATTTTGTGCCTCAGTGGCTTCTTCTTCCTTCTTGCGAGGGTTTGAAAGTGAGTTGAAGATTCTTCCACGAGTGTCTTCTTCTTCCTTTGGTTCACTCACGTGACTTTGGAATGAAGGGGGAGTACGAACAATCGTATTGCTATGACCACTTCCGCCACCGCCTGGTTCAGGGAAGCCGGTAGCGATGACAGTGACCTTGATTTCATTCTTCTTAAGTTTGTCGTCCTTGATTGCTCCAAAGATAACCTTGGCGTGTGGGTCGATGGTTTCAGTTATCACCCGAGCAGCGTCTTGGATTTCAAGCATACCGAGGTCATCTCCACCAGCGATAGCGAAGAGGACACCCTTAGCTCCAGTTATAGATACTTCAAGGAGTGGGGAATTGATGGCAGCGCGGGCTGCTTCTTCGGCTCGCTTCTCACCAGTTGAGAGACCAATACCCATGAGCGCTGAACCAGCGTTTTCCATGACACTTCTGATGTCGGCGAAGTCGACGTTGATGATACCAGGCATCGTGATGAGGTCTGAAATACCTTCAACTGCTTGCTTCAAGATGTCGTCACACATGCCGAAGGCACTACGGACAGTTGTTTCCTTGTCCACGATAGCGAGGAGTCGATCATTTGGGATGGTGATGAGTGCGTCTACTTCTTTCTTCAGTTCTTCAATACCTTGGAGAGCGAGGCGCATTCGTTCCTGACCCTCAAAGAGGAAAGGCTTTGTTACAACACCCACAGTGAGGGCGCCACTGTCTCTCGCTATCTTAGCGACGACCGGTGCAGCACCAGTACCAGTACCACCACCCATACCACCAGTGATGAAGATCATGTCTGAGCCTTTGAGTGAGTTCGCAATCTCTTCACGAGTTTCTTCAGCTGCTCTGCGGCCCATGTCTGGGTTACCGCCGGCACCAAGACCACGAGTGAGGTTTTTGCCAACGTGAATCTTTTTCTTCGCGAGTGAGTGGTGTAGGTCTTGTGCGTCACTGTTTATAGCAATAAACTCAACGCCCTTAATCTTTGAAGAGACCATGTGGTTGACTGCATTGTTTCCTGAACCTCCAACACCGATGACACGAATACGTGCAAAGGATTCAACGTCTGTTTTAATTTGTTCCATACGAAATATTTCTGTTAAACAATTACCTCCAAACCCATCCCTAGGTATGGAAACTAGTAAGTAGGCACATCATACACGTGTGTTTCGGGTCTGTCACGATATTGACATCACTCGGTTTCGTGTGATTGACGAATCAGTGGTTTATGTTTTTAACGAAGGTACGTTAGTCTTAATTAAGGAAGAAATTGAGAAAGCCAAGAGAGAATGTTGTTCTTGGTTTTCTTAGCCATGCCGATAGCGGATTCGTCGACTTCATCGCTCGCTCCCCACATGCATAGGCCGTACGCGACAGCCCAGGAAGCGTCACGAATCTTGCCGTTTTGGCCAGGGTCAAGGGTCGTTATACGGGCCGGGAGGCGCAGGGTGGCTTTGGCTATGTCTTGAATCGAAGCAATCGCTGAACCACCACCTGTAATGATGATACCGGCTGGAAGCATGCCATCACGCCTTATGCGCTTAAGGTGGAGGTCAATCAGTTCAAAGATATCGGTGAGGCGAGCGGCAATGATTTCATCGAGCTTTTTTTTCGTGTAGACCACACCAGTCATGGCACCGCGCTTAATCTTCTCGGCTTCTTCAAGGGGAATCTTAAGTCCAAGCGCAATGTCGTTCGTGACATCGTTTGAACCGATAGGGAAGACTTTGACTGAGATAGGGGTACCGTTCTCAAATACCGCGATTGAGACGGTTTCCGCTCCGATGTTCGCGAGGACACACCCAGCTCGCTTCTGGGCCTTGGTGAGCATCACGAAGCTCGCTGCAATCGGTGAGGCCATAATGTCTTCAACCCCTATGCCGGCGCTTTCGATTGAGTTCACCAGTTCATTGAGGTGCTGTTCAATCGTGGTGATGAAAAGTGTTTGGACTTCGAGCTTCGTGCCACGCATACCGTTTGGTCTGCCGAGGACTGGTACGCCATCAATCGCGTAGCTAAGCGGGATGGCGTGGAGGACTTTGCGGTTCGGGATGTGTTCAATGATTCTTTCCTCACTGTCGACAGTGGCTTTGTCAATATCAATTGAGGTAATCTCAGAGTCGGCGCGTGAGGTAATTACCTCACCTTTAGAGGTGACTTCATCAATACCTACTCCACCAATACTGACGTAGGCTTTTTTAATTTCTAGACCAGACGCTTTTTCAGCCTGTCCAACCGCAGTGCGGATAGCTCTCGTGACATCTGGTCCATTTACAATGTAGCCATTTCGAAGACCGCGACTTTCCGCGTAGCCCGTGCCAATGATTTGAGGCAAAATACGAGTATCTTTTTCACCAGGAACTTTCACCACGACCACTTTGATGTGGTACGTGCCGACGTCAATACCCGTAATAATACGTTCCTTCATACCAGTATAGTACCACGCTGACTTAGCTGAGCTTGAACTGCTTTGAGTACTTCTTTTCGAGGGTTTCCATCTCCGCGCCGTGGTCGAGGCCTTTGAGGTGAAGTAAGCCGTGGACGTAGAGGTAGCCGAGGTGTCCGGTTGGAGTCATGCCAAAGCTTTTAGCTTCTTGGTTGGCTTTTTGTGGACAAATATAGATTTCGCCACAGGCTTCAGTGAGTGGAAATGAGAGTACGTTTGGCACGTAGTCTTTACCGCGAGAGGTTTGGTTTAAGGTACGAGCTCGCGTGCTTCCGACAAAGTTCAGAGTAAGTTCATAGCGCTTACCTAAGATAGTGTTCTTCATTGCTTCAAAGGGAAGTACCGGAACCCCGGTCACGGTACTGGATTGGGTAAATGTTTGCATAGATACTGGAAAGTATAGCATCCAAAACAAATCCATCCCCAAACAGTGTTTGGGGATGGATTTGTTTCTCTTAACGTCGTCTCGGTTGTCGTTCTTGGACTTTTCCGAGCTTGAGTTGTTTCTCGTACTCAACCTTTTTGACCAGTTTTTTGAGCTTAGCGCCTCGGCGAACGTTCTCACTTTTCACGCGGGCATGGTAGCGGATTTTTCGTACTCGTGGGATTACACCAGCGTTTTGCATACGCTTGGTAAAGCGACGGATTACGTTCGCACTACTCTCATTTTGGTTTTTCTCAACTTGTACGTTTGTTGCCATATGTGGGCGCAAGAATAGCACGGACAAGGTTGTACTGCAAGGGTAGTCTTAGACGGCTACCGCCATTCGCTTCAGCTTGCCCGGCAGTTCGCTCAGTGAAACATGCTCTTGGTTACGGGCGGCCATGTCACGCAGAATGACTGTTTTATCGACGTATTCCTTTTGACCCATAATAATCGTGTATTTCACTCCGAGCGCCTCCGCAGCGCGAAGTTGAGTCGACAGTGAGTCGCTCGCCAGGTTCTGGAAGACCTGAATGTTTGCCTTTCTGAGTGTGTCGATAAGTTGCAGGGTGCGCACCTTTGGTCCAAAGCCAAGTTGTACCACATAGACGGCTGGCTTATGCTCAGGCGAGCGGGGGAGTCGAACCGGTGCCTTTTTGTTTTTCAAGATAGCAACTGCTCCCGCTGCTGGAATGATGCGCTTGGTGTTTCTCTGTACAAACTCGCTATAGCGACCACCACGGATTTGGAGTGGTGTTTCAAGGTCTCGAGCCCCATCTTCGGTTAAGAGGTCAATAGCAAACAGAGCGTCACTGTAGCATTCGTGGTGACCGATGAGCTTTGGATCAATTTCATACGCAATTTCACTCATGTCCAAAAACTCGATAATTTCTCTAAAGTGTTTTCGACTACCATCGCTTAAGTATTCAAGTGGGTTCGGTGAGCGGTAGGCCAGGTCGTGTTCTTTTTCGATGAGGTGCATGAGGGCATAGAGGACGTGCTCCTTCATCAGTTCACGGGCAGTTTCTGGCATCTCATCCATACGCTTCTTCAGGTAGTTGGTGAGCTCGCGTACATAGCGGACTGATGAGTCTCGGTCACCAAGGGAGTTAATACGAACGGTGTGATCTTGAATACCGAGGTCAAGGGTTAGTGAGCGCATAGTCTGGATGAGGATGGCTTCAGCAATACTCCGTTCGACGTTATAGATATGAAGAGCAAGTGCAGCCTCACCGGTTCTTGGTACTTGTTCTATAGAGTAAAACAAGACGGGTTCAGTAATACCGTGAAGCTTCGCGTCACAGAACTGCTGGGTACCACCGGCGAGGATGCCATGAAGGGCGTCGGTCTTTTTTGAGTTAGCGGAGACAGTGTGCTCAAGTTTTTTAGGACAGGCGAGGCAGTCTGGATGTTTCTTCAAAGTCTCAATATTTCGAAAACCAAAGTGCTCAGCAGTCGAGATACCCTGCTTTAAGAATTGTGTGACTTGAATATCCATACAAATAGAGGTTACTCAGTAATAATGCCCGCCCGTGCTTCGCCTGTCTCAGTGAACCGAACAAACCCAGGGAATACTCCAGCTTCATTTACCGGGAAGAGTCGTACCAAAGCACGGCCAATGATGTTTTCTTCCTGGAGTACACCCCAAACCCTGGAGTCAGAGCTTTGGTCACGATTGTCACCCATCACAAAGTACTCCCGGTCGCCGAGCGTCTCTTTGAGCTCAGTATTTGGCTCCATGGACTTGATATAGCTTTCATCGAGTACGAGACCATCTGGGTACGTTTCGTTGAAAATAGTCACTATGTTGCCGTCGATAGCCACAGTGTCTCCTGGGGTACCAATAACACGCTTGATAAAGTATTTAGATGGGTCACGTGGGTAACGAAAAACAATCACATCGCCTCGAGTTGGCTCATTGAACTTGTACGTGACTTGATCGACAATCAGGTATTCGCCAGTGTGGAAGGTGTCTTCCATAGAGGCGCCGGACACGATAAATGGTTGGGCAATAAACATTCGGATTGGAATCACAATCACGAGTGCAATAAGCGCAAACTGAATAATCTCAAGAATGGGGTGAAGAGACCGTGCTTTCACGTTTGTTTCTGGTGCGTGTGGCGCGTCATTTTCTTCTAATTCAGTGATAGACATATGCAGAGGGAGCAAATAATATTCACTAGTATAAGTGAAGTTCCATATAAAAACAAACTTACTGATTTTTCGTTCCTTTAGGGCAAAGGAAACAAAGTTTTAGAGGTGCGAGTGACAACTCATCGTGTACAATACATTTATGATGTACATCGTTGGACTCGGAAATCCGGGAGACAAATACGCCGATACACGACACAACGTCGGGTGGTTGATGCTCGATGCGTTTATTACAAGAGAAGGGTTGCCCTCGCCACATACGTCAGCTGAATATAGCGGGCGCCTGAGTACGGGAGTAGTCGGTGGAGTCGAAGTCATGTGTCTGTATCCTGATACCTTTATGAATCACTCGGGGAGCGCCGTTACAAAGCTAGTTCCAAAAAGTGAGGCAGACCAGTTAGTAGTGCTCTATGACGACGTAGATATACTGCTTGGTGAAGTGAAAGTCTCGTTCGGCAGGGGAGATGGAGGACACAATGGGATTAAGTCCATCATTGCGAGTCTGGGTACCAAAGATTTTGTGCGTGTACGTATTGGTGTGGCTCAGACCACGCAGTGGCCGTGGGAAAAAGGTGACGTGCGTCGCCCGAGTGGTGACCGTCTCGGCAACTTTGTCCTCGCCCCGTTTACAAAAAAAGAACGCCACGAGCTTGAGGCTGTGGCGTCTGAGGTGGTTCTGGTTCTTGGTGTACTTCTCGCGGAAGGGCGGGAGGTGGCGATGAACCGGTTTAATTGAGGTTTAAATGAGCCCTCATCGTTTAATCAGGAGTCTGCTGTATTCATCCTCTTCTTCCGTATCCATAGTGTCCATTTTTTTGAATATATTAAACGGTAAGTATCCTTCTCGGCGAAGCTGTTCGTTTAATTCTAGGTTAACAAGTGAGAGTCGGTGACTCTGCAACTTGTAGCGGTGGTCGCCGATGGCCCAGGCACAGGTGGCGATAAGACAGCTTCCTGCGGCAACGAGCGGCCATTCTAGCAATGCAACTTCGCCAAAGATGCCGATGAGAATCATTCCGACTGCGGCAAGCAGGATCATCTTGTAGAGAAGCGCGGAACCCGGGTGAGGGTGTTTCATGCTTGGGTCTCCTTAGCGGTGCGGGTTGCTGGTAAGGACGTCGAAGACAACGAGTCCGATGATGGATAAGACGGCACCGACGATGACGACGAGCCAGACCGGCAGACCGATGAGGGATAAGGCACACAGCACGACGGCGATTACGGCGACGATGATGAAGGCGATGATTTTATTCACGACTTTCTCCTTGAGAACACTCACAAGTATAATAACATATTTAAAGCAAAAAGTCAATAAAACTCCTGTCTGCATACTAAAACACCACCGATTTCATAAAATCTATCATTATCATTAAAGCTTGTTAAAAATCGATGATATACGAGGAGGATAAGAAAAAAGACCCGAACGGGACGAATGTGTCCAGTGAGGGTCCTTTTTCGTAGTCCAACGAAGTAGATTGCGATTTTTACCGAGCTTTACGCTACTTGAGCATCCTTAAAGAGGAGCGTCATGCGTTGATCTTTTGGTTCAAAGAGAGAAATCTTAAACTTGTGCACACTACCAAGTGGTAGGGTGTTCTTCAGTTCTTCTTCACTCGCAAACTCAGAGATGTGTACCAAACCAGCCACACCTTCCTCGATAGAAGCGAGAGCACCGTGTTTGTTGTACTTAATCACTACTGCGTTTACGACGTCATCCTTCTTGTACTTACTTGACGCCGTTGTCCATGGGTTTTCACGGAGTTGCTTGATAGAAAGAGAAATCTTGTCGTCTTTCACTTCAATTACTTTTACCTTTACCTTATCTCCTACCTTGAAGAGGGCACGAGTGTCTTCCACGAGACCCCAGTCAAGTTCAGAAATGTGTACGAGTCCTTCAAGGCCGTCTTCAATCTTCACAAAGACACCGAAGTCTACTGCGCCGGTCACTTCGCCTTGGAGTACATTTCCAACTTCGTAGCGACTTACTTTCTCTTCCTTATCCTCTTTTTCTTGTGGTCCCTTTTCAGAGAAGATAAGCTTACCTTCTTTCGGGTCAGCAGTGATGATGACCACACTGAGGTGCTTGCCCACTAAGTTGTTGAGTTCAACCAGAATCTTGTCCTTGTCACCGTCGGCAACTCGTGGGTAGTTTTCGGCTGAAAGCTGTGAAGCTGGGAGGAAGCCTTGGATGCCTTGCCACTCAATGATAAGACCACCTTTGTTGGCTTCTTTAACCACGAGTGAAAGCACACTTTGCTTCTTCACGGCTGATTCTGCATCAGCCCAGATGAGGGCTTGGCGAGCTTCTTTAAGTGAGAGCTCGAAGTACCCGTCTTCGTTCTTCGTGTCAACGATTTTGGCAGCGATAGTGTCGCCGACGTATACTTTGCGAAGAATATCGCGAGCGTTCATGTACTCACGTCCGAAGATAAGACCTGATCCAAATGGGTGGAGGTCTACATACACGCGAGCGCGACCGATTGCACTTACAACACCTTCTACTAAATCACCCTCCTTTGGCGACGCAGGGGTTTCCGCGAGGAATCCACCCATCACGCCTTTTTGCTCAGTTGCGGTAGCAACTGTTTCTGTCTCTGACATACTTCTCTATATATGTTTATTTCCGACGACACGCGTCCGGACAACCATCTCTCATAGCCATGTGCTTGAGTCCGGGGTTAACGTGTGCCGCTAGGAAGCTATTAATACCTTTATAGGTGGGGGAACTATACCAAAAACAAGGTAAAAGTCAAAGTGTCCCAGACTAAGAAGTCAGACATAGGACTGGCCGGTTTCTCGCTACTTCTTAAGTCTGCTATACTCTCATTACTATGGTTATTACGCATCACGGGGGGCAGTGTTTCAAAATCACGTTTGGTGACGTTACGCTGGCTTTTAATCCCATTTCAAAACAATCAAAATTACCAGTTGTGAAGTTTGGTTCAGATGTTGCCTTTATTACCATGAACCATCCCGACTTCAATGGGGCTGAGCAGGTGGCGCTTGGTAGTAAAGAACCATTTGTGGTCTCCGGTCCTGGTGAATACGAAATCGGCACCGTGACGGTGCGAGGCTTTGGGGTAGAAACTATCTACGATAAAAAAACCCACTTCAATACTATTTACCAAGTGCGCCTAGAGGATATGAATATTATCTTTCTCGGAGCCGTGAGTACTCCAGAGATTGATCCTAAGATTCTTGGTGAACTGGGTGACATAGATATTCTGTTTGTGCCAATTGGGGGTGGTGACGTGCTTGAGGTACCGCAAGCTTCTAAGTTGGCAGTGAAGCTCGAAGCGAAGCTGGTGATCCCGATGCACTATGATGCAACTGCCCTTAAAGCGTTCTTGAAAGAAGAGGGGGTAGAAGACGTAAAGCCGGTTGATAAGCTCACCCTTAAGAAAAAAGACGTCAGTGTGATGGAGGGTGAAGTGGCGGTTCTGTCTGTCTAAGTAAAAAGATCCGCCGAGACAAGCCGGCTCTTGGTCAAATGAGGTATGCATAAGTATCACGAAAAAATGCGCGCGCGACCAAAGTCAGTTCGAGTGAACTACGCTTTTTGGTACGCCTTTGGTGTGACCGCGGTGCTCGCTGTGTGCTGGTTGGCATTTATTCCAGGTAAAGTTAGTCGTATTTCAGAAGGAGCTGTCACTGACCTGACTGAGCCTGAAGGAAACTTCGCTCGAGTGATTAGAAATGTGCGCGAAAATCTAACAGCGACAGTGTCTGATATAGCAGAAGAACTACCTAAAACAGAAGAAACTGCCACGACAACTGAAGTGGTGGCGACCACAACTGACGCAAATACACTTGATTTTAGTTCTATGATTGAAACAGAACCAGAGCCTTACGAAGAAGAGTACTATGAAGAGTATTATGAAGATGGGTATGAAATACAAGAGATGTCTTCAAGTACCGAAACAAGCGCCAGCGCTACTGCAACAGTTACTCCGCCGTTTGTACCGAGAGTGGTCTTGATTGGAACCAGCTCCAAAGCCACCAGTACTCAGTAAAAACGTCCACCACGCTACCTCTTTAAACTACCTTACTAGGGCACGCTAGGTGAACTAAGAGAGTGTTTTATGCTATACTAGCGCCACTATTAATCGTTAGAGCCAAGCAATCGTATGCCGAAAAAGACTATCATTCCGGAAGCTGCACCACACGAAGGGAATCGCATCGTGCCTCAGAGTATTACCTCTGAAATGGAGACGGCCTATCTTGATTACGCTATGAGCGTGATTACTTCGCGCGCCTTGCCTGACGTTCGCGATGGCTTAAAGCCGGTGCACCGAAGAATTCTCTACTCAATGCGTCTCAATGGACTTACCTCAAGTGCAAAGTTTAAAAAGTCAGCAACGGTAGTGGGAGATGTGCTCGGAAGTTTTCACCCCCACGGCGACGCGGCGGTGTATGAGTCAATGGTAAAGCTTGCTCAGCAGTTTTCGACCCGCTACCCGCTTATTCTTGGACAAGGTAACTTTGGTTCTATCGATGGTGACTCAGCGGCGGCGTATCGATACACCGAAGCCAAGATGTCGAAGATTGCCGAAGAAATGCTCCGTGACCTCGAGAAAGATACGGTCAATTGGCGACCTAACTTCGATGGTACAAAGAAAGAACCAGAAGTACTGCCAGCGGGACTCCCTAACTTACTTCTCATGGGTACGCTCGGAATTGCGGTCGGGATGGCGACCAATATCCCTCCGCACAATTTGCGTGAGCTCGCGGACGCGATTGCGCATTTGATTGACAATCCAAAAGCGACAACTGATGATCTCCTTAATTTTGTAAAAGGGCCAGACTTCCCGATGGGCGGTGTGGCGTTTGACCGTAAAGCAATTGCCCACGCCTACGCCAACGGCCGGGGAGGGGTTGTGGTGCGCGGTGAAGCGGAGATTATTGAAGACAAGAAAGGTAACTACGCTATCGTGATTACCTCTATTCCGTTCCGCGTGAACAAGGCTGACATGCAAGAGAAAATTGCCAACTTGGTTCGTGAAAAAAAGATTGAAGGTATTCGTGAAATGCGTGACGAATCGACTTCGGACATTCGCGTAGTAATCGAACTAAAAAGTGGTGCTAACCCACAAACCGTTTTAAATAAACTCTACAAGCATACCCAGCTCGAAGATACCTTCCACTACAACATGGTGGCCCTGGTAAATGGTGTACCACAAACTCTTTCGCTTAAGGCGATTTTAGAAGAGTACATTAAGCATCGAGCTGAGGTAGTGAAGCGTCGAACACAGTACGACCTCACGAAAGCAAAAGACCGTGAACATATTTTGCTTGGTCTCAAGAAAGCCCTTGATCATATCGATAAGATAATCAAGCTCATCAGGGCGGCTAAAGATGTGCCAACCGCTCACGCTGCCTTAATGAAAGAATTTAAATTCTCCGCCATCCAAGCGCAGGCAATTCTTGATATGCGTCTCCAGAAACTCGCTGGCCTTGAACGCAAGAAGATTGAGGACGAACTCAAAGAAGTACAAGCGCTCATCAAGGAGCTTGAAGCAATTCTGAGCAGTGCGAAGAAAATGATGTCAATTGTGAAAAAAGAACTCGCTGAGGCAGCAGAGCGTTTTGGTGACGATCGGCGGACTAAGATTGTCAAAGGCGGAGTGAAAAACATGTCAGCTGAAGACTTGATTGCTGACGAAGAGAGCGTGCTCGTTTTAACGGCCGGAGGATACGTCAAGCGGACGAACCCAGCTGAGTACAAAACCCAGAAACGTGGTGGAGTTGGCGTGGTTGACTTAAATACCAAGGAGGAGGACGTGGTAACAACCCTTCTTACCACCTCAGCCCATAGTGATCTTCTCTTCTTTACTGACAAAGGTAAGGTGTATCAGTGCAAAATGTATGAAATTCCTGAAGGGAGGCGAGCGACCAAAGGAAAGTCAATTATGAATTTCCTCTCTCTCACTGGAGAAGAACGAGTCACTTCGGTTTTGGCCGTTCGCAAAGAAGACTGGGTAGGGCAGTGGAGCCTGTTAATGGTAACCAAAAATGGTGTCGTTAAAAAATCTGATGCTGGAGCATTTAAAGATGTCCGTCGGAGTGGCTTAATCGCAATTACCCTTAAAGATAACGATGCTTTGATAGCTGCTCGCTTTGTCGGTAAAAAAGACGAAATTTCACTCGTTACCTACAACGGTCAGGCAATCAGATTTAGCTCAGATGATGTTCGTGAAATGGGCCGTACGGCTGCTGGGGTAACGGGTATGAAGATTAAGAAGGGTGACCATATTGTGTCAGCCGATATTCTTACACCAGGTGACTCTGGTCGTGAAATTCTCGTGGTGATGGAAAATGGTTTTGGTAAGACAACGCCAGCCTCAGAATATAAGACCCAAAATCGTGGTGGTTCTGGTATTAAAACCGCCAAGGTGACGAGCAAAACTGGTAAGGTGGTGGGAGTAGCCGTGGTTACCAAAGAAGATAAAGCAGAAGGAGAACTCGTCGTCATGAGTAAGAAGGGGCAGGTAATTAAACTTTCGCTTACTGACGTACCATCGCTTGGTAGAGACACGCAAGGGGTTAAGGTGATGAAGATGCGACCAGGGGACTCAATTGCCTCGATTGTCTTCTTTTAAGTAAGCAAAGGAGCGTAGCGACTATTGCGAACTTATGTCCCGATTTTTTCTCCCCAGAGAAAATCGCTGGACAAAGGGAAATAATAAATAGCTGCATAGAAAATCCATTAGGAATAGAATTTTCTATGTATGAAAATCATTGTGTAAATCAAGGAACAAAGTGACTATGATTTTCATACGCACAGCGCGTCGCTTCGCTCTGTGATTTACACAACCCACCAGGGTGAGAAGTGATTCAATGTCACTTCGCAAGACCTTGCCTAGTATTTTGAAGAATGAAAAATACTGACAAGGTATACAGCTTCTGTAAGAAGAAATGGCGCTTGGCGTCTTGCTTAGGAAAATATGCCTAGGGAGGAACCGCGTTTGCGTCCTGCGGGAGCTTGGCACTATCCGTGTCGGGCAAACTATATAAGCAAAGCTCTTTACACACCCGGTGCAGTTTTTTTACGAACAGACAAGGTATACTTAAAGAAATGAGCAACGCACTTCAAATGCAAGGACGTTTTGTAGAACCAGCGGTAGTGGCGTCGCATTTTCACTTGCGTGAGGGTGATGTGGTGGCAGACTTCGGTGCTGGCGCTGGTTTTTTTTCCGAAATACTTGCTCGCGTTGTTGGTCCTAGTGGGCGAGTGGTGGCGTGTGAAATTCAAAAAGAATTAGTTGAAAAAATTGGCGATTCAGCCAGACGGAAAGGTCTTTTAAATATTGATCCCAAGTGGTGCGATATTGAAGCAGAGGGCGGACTCCCGATTCCTGACGGGTCACTAGACGCGGGAGTGATGGTGAACACACTGTTTCAGTTTGACGACAAAGGTACAGCACTACGAGAAGTCTACCGAACGCTCCGAGTTGGTGGGAAGTTTTTCCTTATCGACTGGACTGATTCGTTTGGGGGACTTGGCCCACAGTTTGAACAGATAGTGACTGAACGTGACGCTCGAGCCTATGTTGAATCCACCGGCTTTGTGTTTGAACGTACTTTTGACTCTGGTGACCACCACTATGGTATGGCATTCCGCAAGTAATAGATATGAATATTAGACCCTTTCAAGTCGTTCTCCTCTCCATCTTCGGCTTTTTGGCAGTGTTGGCGATTATCCTCCTTAATGGGTATGAATCTTCCAATGATAAAGCTGAACAGGCTTACGGTGACAAAGTGGTTATTTGGGGTATTTATGATGATGTGGTGTTTGATAAGGTGGTAACAGAACTGCTCGACACCAATCCAGCCTTAGGGGTGATTGATTACGTAAAGAAAGACGAACGGACAATTGACGATGATTTTGTAAATGCGCTCGCTGAAGGTCAGTCACCAGACTTACTCCTTGTGAGTGTTGATAAATTGGTGCGTCATCGAAATAAGCTCCAGCCAATCCCGTACGAAACTATACCTGTTCGAACGTTTAAAGACACCTATGTCGATATTTCAGATATTGTACTCCTAAGTGATGGGGTGTATATGCTCCCGCTCGCAATTGACCCACTGATTATGTATTGGAATCGAGACACCTTTTCAAACAAAGGTATCATTCAACCACCTCAGACCTGGGAGACTATGGTTTCGACCATTGTGCCTACATTAACCGTGCGTGATAGTAGACGAACTATCGAAAAAAGCGCTGTCGCCTTTGGTGAGTATCGCAATGTGGAAAATGCCAAAGCCGTTTTAGTTTCACTCATGTTGCAGTCTGGGAGCGCCATGGTGCGCGAAGACCGAAACCGCTATGAAGTCAAACTTAACCGTTCTTTAGTTGACGAACAGGCGACCCCACTAGCCACCTCACTTCAGTTTTATACCAGTTTTAGTAACTCAAACAGCCCACTGTACTCGTGGAATCGATCACTTCCAAACGACCAAAGTGCCTTTATTGCCGGAGATTTAGCCATGTATTTTGGTTTTGGTTCAGAAGTTAAAAACATTGCTGCTAAAAACCCTAATCTAAACTTCGATGTCGCCTTAGTTCCACAAGGAAGCAACGCGACGGTGAGACGAACCTATGGTGACTTGATAGGCTTCGCGATTCCTCGTGCATCGACTAATAAAGCCGGCGCATTAGCGGTGAGTCAGATACTCACAGATAGTCAAACTGGTGGTGTCTTATCAACTTCTCTTGGCTTAACCCCAGCAAGGCGAGATTCTCTCTCTCGAGGTGACTTGAATCAATATGAACAAATTACTTTTGAGTCAGCTATAATTTCAAGAACCTGGCTTGATCCAAACTCTGCTACGAGTGACGATATTTTTTCAATTATGGTTGAGGATGTTGTCTCTAACCGAACCAATGTAAACGACGCTGCTAATGATGCTGATTCCCGTTTGAGATTAAACTATTAAAATTATATGCTACTGCTTAAAAACAATTTTGTGAGGCTGTATACAAAACTTAGCATTCTTTTAACAGCTCTTACGCTAGCGTCTCATGTCTACGCCGTGCAGATAGAGAGTCCGCTTATCGCCACCAACATTCAAGACTTCTTCATGGCGCTTATTGCGATCGTCATCGTCTTTGCAACACCGATTATTGTTTTTTTCATTATTTACGCTGGCTTTTTGTACGTAACGGCTCGCGGTAATGAACAGACTATCACCCAGGCTAACAGAGCCTTGCTCTACGCCATCATCGGGGGATTACTCATACTTGGTGCCTACGGTATAATTACTATCGTGAGTAACCTTATAACCGCCATGACAGGCTAAGTACGTATATGCCAACCCCAACTACCTTTGCTGGACTCGTCGCTCGTTTCTTAGAGATAATGAATTCACTCGTGTATCTTATCTTTGCCGTTACGTTTGCTTTTGCAGTATGGCAAATCATCAATATCTGGATTATCCATGGTGGAGACGAGAAAAAAGTCTCAGAAGGGAAGCAGGTGCTCTTAGCGACTATTATTGGTCTTGTGGTTATGTTTGGCTTTTGGGGACTGGTGCAACTCTTGCGGTCGAGTCTCTTTTACTAGGCAACGATTACCATAATTATACTTATATGAAAAAAACATTTTTACATTTAGCTGTTATTGCTTCAATTCTTTCACCCCTTATGGTGTTTGCTGCTCAAGGCGATGCTGCCGCTTTTGGTGGACTCAACACGTTTTTCCTTAATATCACCGCTTTTCTTGGTAGTACCATATTGCCATTTCTGTTTGCGATTGCTCTCGTAGCCTTTGTCTACGGCATTTTCAAGTACTTTATCCTTGGTGGCGCCAACGAAGATGATCGAGAGAGTGGCAAGAGTCTCATGATCTGGGGTATCCTTGGTTTGGTACTTATAGTGGCAGTATGGGGGATTGTAAACCTCGTGATCAGTGTTCTTGACAGCTCTACCGGCGCTACTCCGTTTGACAACACGGTAAATGTGCCTGCGATGCCAGTCTAGTTTCAAGCCCACTTTTCCCTGTAATCTCCATTACAGCTTATACACAGTCAGTGTAATGAGCCTTTGTTTACGTAAAATTTGGTGCTATCATTACCAGTAAGTCGGAATTATTAATATTTATTTAGTTTATGAAAAAATCATTTTCTTATTTAGCACCTGTAGCAGTCTTCTTATTCCCAGTATTTGCGTTTGCCCAAACAGCAGATGATCTTGGTGGTCTTAACAACTTTTTCCTTGCGATTACAGACTTTGTTTCAAGCACACTTCTACCACTTGTTTTTGCACTCGCTCTACTCGTATTCGTATACGGTATCTTCAAGTACTTCATCCTTGGTGGTGGAGACGAAGCAGCTCGAGAGAGTGGCAAGAGTCTCATGATCTGGGGTATCCTCGGTCTAGTACTCATTGTAGCGGTATGGGGTATTGTAAACCTCGTGATCGATATCTTAAGTGGCGCAACAGGCGGTACTGCTCTCGATGGGCAAGGTGTAAACCTTCCAACTGTTCCAGGTGCATAGTTATAAACTATAACTCTTTCGCCTTCCGGCTAAAATTGTTACTTAAAACTCTTCTGCTTTCGCAGAAGAGTTTTAAGTTGTGTTCAGATTGTTTGTTACAGTCTGCTTAGACTATGCTTTAATGTAGGTATAATATATGAAGCATATCCCACGTAGTCTTTTTGGTACAGTTACGTTGCTTGTTCCAAGTCTCGCTTTTGCTCAAACTGCTAATAATCTCGGAGGTTTGAATCGGGTTTTTTTGAGCGCTACTGATTTTATTTCTAGTACCCTGCTACCACTCGTATTTGCTCTGGCTGTGTTTGTGTTTTGTTATGGTATTTTTCGGTACTTTATTGCGGGCGCAGACAATCAAGAGGCACGGGAGAGTGGTAAGGCGCTTATGGTGTGGGGGGTACTTGGTTTGGTCCTCATAGTAGCCATCTGGGGTGTTGTTAATTTTATATTGGATTCATTTGTATCTTCCCTTGGAGAAGGCCCTACTACCGGTTTCTAAACTTGTGTACAAGAGTCACTATAAATCTCCTGTGTAGTACAATTAAAGGACTAGCTAATGATATTTATGAAACACCTACGATTACTTTTGCTCACAATCTTCTTGTACCCTTCTCTTTTGCTGGCTGAAAGTGCCGAAGATAGAGCGCGCGCTGCTTCCCAAGAGTTTGTTGGGCGTCTTGAAGCAAACTTGGTTTTCCCACTGATTACCCTAATGCTCGGAATCGCTTTTGCGGTGTTTATGTTTGGCGTGTTTGAATACATTAAAGGTGCCAGTAGCTATAGTGACCGCTCACAAGGGCAACGCCATATGCTTTATGGTGTGATTGGTATGGTGATTATGCTTTCCGCTATCGCCATTCTGCGTATTGCCGCTGGCACGTTTGGTCTTACCGTAACCGTATAGTCTTTTAATATAAAAAGCCCGACACTCATGCATAGCATGAGGTCGGGCTTGAGTTGTTGGATTGGTTGGCAGCTTCTGTGTCTGCCAACGTTGGTTGTAGGAACATGGTCCGCGGTCAATTCGTGATGGTCCGAGCCGGCGTCCAGACGAAGCCGGTGTACCGTGCCTTCACGCTCTCTGCGCACGCATACACGGAGTCGTAGCTGACCGCAATGTCACGCTCGGTCTGGAGGACGAATTGATCCTTTGCCACCTCAACCCAGATTTTGACGTCGCCAACGTTGTTGTTGTTGGTGAGCACCCAGGACCCCGGGAAGGGAGGCTTGAGCGGCTTGAAGACGCTGATTCTTCCCGTCGCTGGCGTTTTACCCTCCGTGCAGACCTCGAGCAACATGGGCGGTTCGGCGTAGCTGACCGGACCCTCAGACTGACTGACCGACTGACGCTGACTGGCGCCGGCGTCTGACCAGGTCGACCAGAGGGAGCTTCCGACAATAACGACACCAAGGGCGAGCGCAATCATCGTTCCAAGCTGTCCTGAACCGTTCATGCGGCCAGCAGCGAGGAAGATAATGACTCCTCCAGCGACGAACGGGAATACCGCGGTCGGATTGTTCTCAAACGACCACGATGCGAAGAACGCCGTGATCGTGAGGAGGTAGAGGAGGACATGCAAGATGATGCTGTAGTACACTTTCAGGCCCGTTGCCGCGCCGGAAAGAATGTCCTTCACACTCAGGCTCACACCTTGCAGCGCCACCCCGACACCCATCACCGCGAAGAGTTTCCGCGGAGAAGAGAGTGCCGTTAGGTAGAGAATTAAGATAGCGAAGAAGAAAAACCAGTTCAGACGCATCATGCCGACAGCGTTCAGTCCCCAGATCCCCAGGAACAAACCGCCGATCTGGAGAATCAGGATGACCAGCCTTTGGTGGATTTCCTCAGTGATGCTGTCGACGATGGAAACCGCGTCGACTCCGGTCTGTTTGATGCTGAGCATCTTTTAGCCCTTTCTTTGACTAGACGCCGAGACGGCTGATATTTCGGATGAAGGCACGAAGCCCGCCCACCTTCTTGTCGCGTTCGCGACGGGCCTGGGCGAAACCGGCAATCGAGGTTTGCATCTGCTCGAGTTTTGGGTTTACTTTGGCGTGGTAGAAGGGGATGGCTAAGGCCCGGAAGGCTTCGGCTTGAGCTTTGCTCCAGCCGTAGGTGTCTTCCATCCACTGTGTCCAGTCGGTTTCGCCGACCTTACTGCAGGGAACAGGTGATGTCTTCAGGTACGCATACACTTCCCTATACGCCGGTTCCTTGTCTCCACCATGCTTGTCGAGGCTCGCCTGGAGGCGAGCCAAGATGTTGTCAGCGAGCTTCTTGCCGTCCGATTCGGGATGAGAGAAGACACCGACGTTTCTGGTATTCTTTATCTTGAGATTCGGTACTTCGAGGTCGCTCACGGTGACGTCGTCACCGATCTTGACCGATTCCCCGAGTTGGTGTTTTCGGGCAATGAAGGTGAAGAAGCTGTTCCGGTAGAAGAGCGATTCAATCCACTCTATTGCGTCGCCAGGGGCGGGTGTAAACAACCACCCACAGAAGTCGACGAAGCGTTCTTGACTTGCCAAAGGCATGGCAAGCAGGATTTGCATCACTGCTTGCTCGTCGCCCTTGCCAAAGATGCCATAGAGCGCCTTGATGGTCGGCTTTGCCTCAGAAGCAGGTTCGTTGCCTTGGAGGGCTTTCAGCCCGTCAGCCAGCATGTGAAACACGCTCATGATGTCGAGCATGTTGCCGAGATTAAACTTGGCCATGTGTTGTCCTTTTGTTGTCAGGGCGGAGCCACGAAGGCTTCCGCAAACTATTGAGCGATGAGTCGCCCATTCCAATTACTATAATAGCATAAAACACCTTATAAGTCAATAGAGGAACGCGTGTTTTAGGCTATATTTGAGGCTTTAAATAAAGGATTTTTAGATACTTAGGTACGCAGGGCCGGTTGCGTAGCAACCGGCCCTGCGGTATCATACCCACCACGAAATATGGCTATAGTAAAGGACATGCGCCCGCGAGACGAAAAACGTCAGTCAGTACAGAGTGACGGTATTCCACGGCGTACCTTGTCGTTTTATAAATATGTTGAGATTGCTGACCCAGAAGCGATGCGGGACAGACTATTTGAACGCCTGCATGCGCTTGGTTGTTTGGGGCGTATCTATGTTGCTTGTGAAGGTATCAATGCCCAAATGAATGTGCCGGCCTATCTGTTTGATCAGTTTGATGCGTTCATAAAAAACATCCCAGAGTTTCAGGGTATTCCGTATAAAATCGCGGTTGAAGAAGGGGATAGTAGTTCGTTCTATAAGCTCACGGTAAAGGTGAAGGATAAGATTGTGGCTGACGGGCTTGACGATGCTTCGTTTGACGTGACTAACACTGGAGCATATCTTACGGCTCGTGAGATGAATGAGTACATAGCCGATCCGGATGCGATTGTGGTTGATATGCGCAACGCCTATGAAAGTGAAATTGGACATTTTGATGGCGCTATCCTGCCTCAAGTTGATACGTTTCGGGAAGAACTCATGGTGGCACCTGAACTACTTCGCGTTCATAAAAATAAAAAAATAGCGCTGTATTGCACTGGTGGTATTCGCTGTGAAAAGGCGAGCGCATGGCTTAAGCATAATGGCTATACTGATGTTCGCCATTTGCGAGGAGGAATTATCGACTACAAGCATCAGGTGGAGCGTGAGGGGCTTCCAAATAAATTTCTAGGGAAGAACTTTGTGTTTGACGAACGGCTTGGAGAACGAATTGGTGAGGAAATTATTTCAAACTGCCACCTCTGCCATACGGCAAAAAGTGACACGCATTACCACTGCAAAAACAAAGTCTGTCATGTCTTGTTCCTCGGGTGTGATTCGTGTATTAGACAGAAGCAGGGGTATTGTTCGTATTGGTGTCTACTTTCAGACTTTTTGCCAGCACGGTTTAAGAAATGGTATGCCCGTACCTATAATCAGTATTTCCGCCCAGCTCAGTTTAAGAAACATCGCTTGAAGAGCTCATAAATCATCACCACGCAAGCTCACGCACAAAATTAAAAGACACAAAGCCTGGCTTTTAATTTTGTGTGGGAGAGGAATCTTTCTCCTTACAGGAGCGGTACAGATGTCGTATCGTACTCGATGAAATAGTCTCCCAGACTATTTCACTCCGTGCGATATACTCCATCTTTTCAAGTCCTCTCCGCAAACTATCGTTTGCTCCGCGCACAATAAAACGCCCGAAGGCGTTTTATTTTGTGCGCGGGTGAAAAGTGCTGGGAGCACTTTGCAAGACCTTATCTAGTATTCTGAGCGAAGCGAGGAATACTGATAAGGTATACAGCTTCTGTAAGAAGAGGACTTGAACCTTACAGGTTCAGTACACCTTGTGGACATATTCTCCTCTGGTCGAATCTGTCACACAAGGTTTTCAAGTCCACCCCACGCAAGCTCACGCACAAAGCAAAAAGCTAGACACAAGGCCTAGCTTTTACTTTGTGCGCGGGAGAGGACTTGAACCTCCACGGGTTGCCCCATTAGTTCCTAAGACTAACGTGTATACCAATTTCACCACCCGCGCAATTAAAATGTGTGTGCCGAAAGAGTGTATCACAGTTCAATATTATTTTCATTAGTTGAAACCCAGGCTTATTTGTCGTCATTTAAATTAACCCTGGACTTATGTCCAGGGTTAATTTTAGTATACCGATGTCCACCCTCAAGGGATCGAACCTTGGACCGTCTCCTTAAGAGGGAGCTGCTCTACCATCTGAGCTAAGGGTGGATGTAGCGCAAAGTGTACAAGATATGCGCTAAAATACAAGTTTAAAATTGCACTGTCGTAAACATCAATCCCTGAGGCCGGGGCGGGAATTGAAACTTACAGTTTCAGTACACCTTGTGGACATGTTTTCCTTTCAGTCAAACTTGTCTCGCAAGGTCTTCAATTCCCGCCATTCATCAACTTCGTTGCTGAGGCCGGGGCGGGAATTGAACCCGCGCATGTCGGTTTTGCAAACCGCTGCGTTACCACTTCGCCACCCGGCCATTAAATAGGCGCTTAATACTGTATCATTTTCGCCTTACATTACCAAGCATTTGTGCTATTATTTGCGACGTTGCCGGGATGGTGTAATTGGTAGCCACGCAAGACTTAAAATTTTGTGGCCTCACGGCCGTGCGGGTTCGATTCCCGCTCCCGGCACCAAAATGATTGGCCAGACTTTATGTCAGGCCTTTTATTTTGGTCAAAGGGAATCGAAGCCCGATTGAGCTATTTTTCAGGTTCAGCGAAATACTCGCTGGCTGGGGTGCCGGTCTCACGTACAAGCTCGTCGATGTGTTGACGGTGACGTTCACCATAGTCTACAGAAAAAGAGAAGTGGGGGATTTGTTTTATACGCATGTGGTTTTTTACGTAGGTACGAAGCGCTGTTCCTTCACGCTTGAGAAAGATGAGGGCGTCATTTTCTTTTTCGGCTGGAATAGTCGTGAAATACACGGTTGCGTTTTTAAACTCCGGTGAGATGTCGACATGAGTCACGGTAATGAGGGGATTGGTGTTGGCCTCATGTTGAATAAAGGTCGCGATATGCGATTGAAGTTCCTGCTGGACTTTTAATTGACGGTCAGACATATAGTTAGGTAATGATGGTGTCGTAGGTTTCAATCAGGTCTCCTGGAGCGATATCTACCCTGGTCGTGATCTGCATACCAAACTCGCCTTCACTAACTGCGCTGACGTCGGACTTCAGTTGCTGAAGGTTGATGAGTGTTCCTTTACCTACCTCAATATCGCGACGAAGGATTCGTACCAGTTGCTTAAGTTTAAGGGTACCTTCTTCAACCCGACCGCCCAGTACGTGGGTATTTTTTTGCACACTGAAGGCTTTGAGAATCTTAGCGGTACCTGTTTTTACTTCCTCTTCAAGTTTAGGGGTGCGGTTCTTAAGCGCTGTTTCAAGCCAGTCAGCGAGTTCATAAATAATACTAAAGGTCTCAATTTCTACACCGAGTCTATCGGCTAGCTCTTGAGCGGCGCGTTCAACCTTTACGTTGAAACCGACAATGATAGCGTTTTTAGTAGCGCTTACATTTTGGACATCAGTTACCGTAATGTCGCCAACTGTCGCTTCGGTTATCCGGACGGAAATACGGTCAGACTCAAAAGTATCGAGTTGATGCGTAATCGCATCAAGGGTACCGAGCATGTCAGCTTTAATCAGAATTGGTACCAAAGGTAGGGTGGTTCGTTTGAACTCATTACCAACTTTTCCTTCAACCGCTGAGACGAGTACCTCAGCCTCTTTTTTGCTACCGACAGTTACAAACCGCTCACCGACCTTAGGTGTACTACTAAAACCAACTACTGCTACTGGTTCTGAGACATGGGCTTCTTTAATACTTCGTCCGGCAAAGTCTTCCATGATACGGACCGGTGCAAACGCGCGACCTGTTACGACAAAACTTCCACTCTTGAGAGTACCGTTTTGGATAATGAGCGTGGCGGTAGTTCCGCGTTTTCCGTCTAAGTACCCTTCAATCACCGTGCCTTCCGCTGGGGCATTTCTATCGGCGGTTAGTTCGGCCAGGTCAGAAGCAAGTACCACGAGGTCGAGTAGGTCAGAGATACCGACACCAGTTTTAGCTGACACACCTACCCATGGAATATCGCCACCCATACCTTCAATATAGATCTCGTTTTCAATCAAACTCGTTTGGGTACGGACGATGTCAGCTCCCGACTTATCGATTTTGTTTATCGCAACAATGTAAGGAATTTTTGCAGACTTAATACACTCGAGTGCCTCAAGCGTCTGAGGTTTCACACCGTCTTCAGCTGAAACAATTAAGATGGCGATATCAGCTACATCAGCTCCGCGGAGGCGCATTTGCTGAAAGGCAGCATGTCCTGGGGTGTCGAGAAAGGTAATACGTTCATCAGCACCGTCTTTTGTCTTATGTTCAACTACGTAGGCAGAGAGGTGCTGGGTAATACCACCGGCTTCGCCACCAACGACGTTAGTTTTTCGAATGTAGTCAAGGAGCGTCGACTTTCCGTGGTCAATATGACCCATCACCACCACTACCGGTGGTCGTTTTACGAAGTCAGTTTTTAGGGAGATTTTCTTTGCCATTTAAGGATTGTGAGTATAAGGTCTGGTAATCAAAAAAGCCGTAGTTCCGGCAGTAATGTGTGCCGAAAACAATACCACAATTCACTGTCTTTGGAAAGGTAGGCCTAACCAAACCGAACCCGTGACGCAAGTGGGAGTGGATGCTAGGATGAGAGAATATTGAGCTATGTTTGAGTTTCTAAAACCGAAGAAAAAGCGCATATATTTGGACTATGCTTCAGCCACCCCGCTTGACGAACGGGTGAAGCAAGCGATGGAGCCATTCTGGAGCAACCAGTTTGCCAACCCGAGTGCAATACATACAGAAGGTGCAACGGCTAAGAGAGTGGTTGAAGGTGCCCGGACTCGGCTCGCTCGGACATTGGGGATTCGGTCGTCTGGAATTGTGTTTACCGGCAGTGGTACTGAAAGCAATAATCTTGCTTTGTTTGGAGTCGTTGACGCCTGTCGTGAGGCTGGTGCTTTATACGAAGACATAGAAGTCATCACCACGGAAATTGAGCACGCTTCCATCATGGAGCCACTTTTGGCACTGCAAGCGAAAGGGGTAGTAATTAAAATGATCCCGGTTGACTCTGAAGGAAGATTAATTCTTAAATCCCTTCCTGAACTACTGTCTAAAAAAACTAAGTTAGTCAGTGTCGCGTACGTTAATAGTGAAATCGGGGTAGTGCAAGACATTGGAGCACTTTCCAGAGTAGTTCGGGCTTTTGAAGTAGAGCAGGGAGTCAAAATTGTGGTGCACACTGACGCCGCGCAAGCTCCTCTTTGGCTTCCGTGCCAGCTACCTTCGATGCAGGTGGATATTATGTCGCTTGATGCGGGGAAGTGTTATGGTCCCAAAGGAGTCGGCGTACTGGCGTTTCGTCACGGCGTGACACTTTCGCCCTATCTGTATGGCGGAGGACAGGAGTTTGGTCTTCGCTCCGGAACGGAAAACACTCCCGGTGTAGTGGGGGCAGTTGAAGCTATCGTACATGCGCAAAATGAGCATACTGAACTGGCGATACGAGTTTCTGGCTTACGTGACTACTGTCTTACCCTTCTTCTCGCGCTTCCGGACGTGGTGTTAAACGGTAGTCAGAGCCATCGAGTCGCCAACAACATCAACATTTCTATCAAAGGAGTCGATGCAGAGTTTGCGGTTATTTCCCTTGACGCGTGGGGTGTTGCCGTAGCAACGAAAAGTGCTTGTAGTAGCGGTAGTGGTGGCGGAAGTGTGGTCGTACGAACCATTACTGGTGACACAAAACGAGCGGAAACTACACTTCGAATTACGTTGGGAAAAGAAACCACTAAAGAAGAAATTGCTGTTTTTGTTTCAAAACTACAACAGCATATAGAAAAAGTTCGATCGACAACACCATTCTTGACTTAAGCTTTGTTTAGTTGCAATATATAAAGAACGTATAGAGTAAACAGTTGTCCGAACGCCTTTTAACCCGCCCGTGCTTTATACTAGAGTTATTACTAGAATCTGGAAACAGGAATTACTTTATGCCTAACTTCAATAATTTTACCTCACGTGCCAAAGAAGCCATTCGAAAAGCACATGAGCTGGCGATTGAGCGTGGGCAGAATCACGTCAGTCCAGTTCACTTGCTGACCGCTCTTACGATGCAAGACGAGAGTGCGGTTATTTCTATTCTCGATCAACTCGATATCGACATTATTGCGCTTACCGACGTCTTGCTTGAATCACTGGAAACACCAGAAATGCAATCTTCAGTTTCTCAGTCCTACCAACTTTACCTTACGCCTGAGCTTGCTAAGGCCCTCGAACGGTCAGGACAAATTGCTACTGAGCTTGGTGACTCATACGTGGGTGTTGAGCACTTGTTTGTTGCTGGAATCGAATCGGCCGGGCCAGCCACTGAAGCCTTGAGACGAGCTGGTGTTGACCGTGACCAGGTCATGAAAGCGGTCGCGGACATTCGAGAAAACAATGTTTCTGATGCTCAGCAACCAAAAAAATTCCGCGCTCTTTCAAAGTACACTCGTAACTTAACCAAACTGGCTCAAGAAAATAACCTCGATCCAGTAATTGGTCGTGACGTCGAAGTGTCTCGAGTGATTCAGATTTTATCCAGGCGAACCAAAAACAACCCAGTCCTCATTGGCGAGGCTGGTGTCGGTAAGACAGCTATCGCTGAAGGTCTCGCACAAATGATTAGTCAAGGGAATGTACCAGAGTCAATTAAGGAAAAAGAAATTCTGACCCTTGACCTCGGTCTCTTGGTAGCTGGGACAAAGTTTCGTGGTGAGTTTGAAGAACGACTCAAAGCAGTGATGAAAGAAGTTGAATCCGCACAAGGAAACATTATTTTGTTTATCGACGAGCTTCACACAATCGTCGGAGCTGGTGCAGCGGAAGGCTCCATGGACGCTTCAAATATGTTGAAGCCGGCCCTTGCTCGTGGCGAAATAAGAATTATCGGTGCCACCACACTCAAAGAATACCAAAAGTATATTGAGCGTGACCCAGCACTCACTCGGCGTTTCCAACCAGTCTACGTCCAGGAGCCGAACGAAGCAGATGCTATCGCTATTTTGCGCGGTATTGCCGAAAAGTATGAACTCTTTCATGGTGTTCGGATTACTGACGACGCTATTGTGTCGGCGGTGCAGTTTTCAAGTCGCTACATTAGTGATCGTTTTTTGCCTGACAAAGCAGTTGACCTAATCGACGAAGCTGCCTCTGCACTTCGGATTGCGCTTGAAAACAAGCCAGAAGAACTCGTGGCGTCAGACCGGAGTGTACGTCGGCTTGAGATAGAGCGCGAAGCACTTCGAAAAGACTCTGTGGTAGCTGAACCGCTACTTAAGCGCAAACTCACGGTTCGACTAAAAGAAATTGATAAAGAGATTGGTGAGTTGCGCGAACAGACAGCCGCCATTGAAACGAAATGGAACAATGAACGTGTAGCGCTTGGTGAAATACGTGCGCGCAAGAAAGAGCTTGAAACACTCAGGCTCGAAGCAGAAAGTGCAGAAGCGATGGCTGACCTCACGAGAGCCGCAGAAATCCGTTACGACACTATCCCAGCGGTAGAGCGCGAACTTCTTGATCGGCAACAAAAGCTCAAAAAACTACAACGTAGTCGTCGTCTCCTTAAAGAAGAGGTAACTGAAGAAGACATTGCCGCAGTAGTTTCAAGGTGGACTGGTATACCTGTCTCGCGCATGCTCGAAGCAGAGGCACAGAAGCTGTCACGGATGGAAGAAGAACTGCATAAAAAAGTGGTTGGACAAGAACACGCTGTGAAGCTAGTGTCTGACGCGGTAAAACGTTCGAGAGCTGGAATTGCCGACCCAAATCGACCGATTGGCTCATTCCTCTTTCTCGGCCCAACCGGCGTTGGTAAGACTGAGCTTTCTAAAGCGCTGGCTGAATTCATGTTTGATGACACAGACGCCCTGGTACGAATCGACATGTCAGAATTTATGGAGAAGCACTCGGTTTCAAAAATCTTGGGTGCTCCGCCAGGCTACGTTGGTCACGAAGAAGCAGGTTCGATTACGGAAAAAATCCGTCACCGACCGTACGCAGTTATCTTGCTCGATGAAATCGAAAAAGCTCATCCGGAAGTCTTCAATGTGCTTCTGCAGGTACTCGACTCAGGTCACTTAACTGACGCCAAAGGACGCAAGGTAAACTTCAAGAATACCGTCATCATTATGACGTCAAACATTGGTGCTGAGCATATTGACCGTATGTCGAACTTTGGCTTTACAAGAGACAAAGGTGAAAAAGCTCAGTATGTGCAAGCAAAAGATAAAGTAATGGAAAGTCTTAAGCTGTATTTCCGGCCAGAGTTTCTTAATCGTCTCGATGAAACAATCATCTTCGATATTCTTTCACCGGAGACTATTCGAAACATTGTTGAGATCCAAGTAGCAGAAGTAGCTAAGCGTCTAGCTGGTAAAGATATTAAGCTTACGGTAAGCGAAGAAGTCTACGCGTATCTGGCTACTGAAGGGTACGACCCTAAGTTTGGAGCACGACCACTCAAGCGAGTTATTCAGAGCAAAATTTTGACTCCGATTGCTTCTCAAATGGTACAGGAAGGTATGCTTCAGGGTGGAGTGGTTCGGGTCACTCTTAAAAAAGGTGAACTTGAGTTCGATATCGAACGTACCCGTACTCCACGAAAAAAGAAGACGGAAGCAACTGCTCAAATTACTCGCACAAAGAGAGCTACCCCAGTCTCAGTCTAGGTAGTCACCTCTCATTCATACTTAGAACCGGAAACGCTCCTTTAACAGGAGCGTTTCTACTGGTGCGTGGTCATCAGTAAAAACAATGTCTGACGTTGATACAAGTGAGTTAGGGTCAAGTTTTAAAGTTGAGAGCAGTACCTGTCTGTTTTTGATGCGTACACTACTACTTGCGCTCAGTTCAAGAGATTCATCTCCATTTCTCATGACATACATGAGGTTTTGGGGCTGTTCGGGTATTTCACGACGCATCGTATAGATAGAGAAATTAGAGAACACACTGGCTACGGTTTTGGTAAACGAACCAGTCAGTGAGCGTTCGGTAGCAACTGGGCGAGAAGCGATAAAATTCATTACCACAATACCGTTTGGTGAAAGCCTCGCTTTCATGAGCTCCAAAAATTCTTTGGTAACTAAGTGTGGTGGTACGAAGTGACCGCTTGAGAATGTATCCACAAAAATATAATCATACGTTCTGTCTGTTCGAGCTAAGTAGGAACGGGAGTCCATGGTGTGGTTTTGGATTTTGTCAGTAATCGGAAGTTTAAAATAGGTATGTGCCAGTTCAAATAGCTCTGGTTCAATTTCTACGACGTCAATCTCGAGTTCAGGCATGGCTTGGTTGAGAGCTCGCGGAATAGTGTAGGCACCACCGGCCAGCATTAAAAAGTTTTTTGGCTCGGGGAATAGTTCCTTATACACGTGGCTAAACTGGGTGTAGGGATATACCAACTCGTCACTTTCGAGATATATTGCTGAGGAATTGTTGGTATCTTGCTTTAAGAAACGCACTGTCTGGCCGAAGTAACTACCGTCAAATATATTGATGTGGGCATAGTACCCGTCTTTAGCGTACAGTGAATCGGCATAAGCGGGGTTTGTAAATAAAAGATAGGTGACGATGATGAGTAGTGTAATCACACCAAGGATAAATGGTTTCATCCGGAGCTCATTTCTCTGATCGTAGTTTTTTCGCTTACGCAGTATGGTCCTCAGTACGAGTCCGCCACCAATACCAAGTGCAACAATCACTATACCTGTCATGGTCATGGTCATAATGAGTCCAAATGTAGGGATGAGAAAAAACCCTGAAAGGAGACTACCGCTAATGCTTCCGGCTGTGCTCCAAAAAAAAGTTGCCCCCACGACGCTCCCTGACTCCGCTTCAGTAGTTTCTTGTGAAAGAAGTTTTATCACAAACGGGGAATCGATTCCAAGTAAAAAAGCTGGAAGAAAGAAGAACACAATCGAGTACATAAGTGGGCCGAGGAGAAGAGGCATCATGACAGCTGTGTTTGGGAGTGTATAAGAAGCCACGACTGTCATGAGAAGTAACGAAAGACCCCCGAGCGTAATTAGCACGTATAACGGAAGGTGGTACGGAAAGCGGTCAGACAACTTTCCGCCGTAGTAGTAGCCAAGCGCTAAAGCAAACAGAACTACCGTGAGGACACTAGACAGCACATAGAGCGACGAACCAAAGTAGGGGGCCAACATACGGACTGCCGAGACTTCCATAATCAGTACCCCAGCGCCAGTAAGAAAAACAGTGGTGAATAGAATAGGTCGGATGTATTTTTCCATAGGTACCGCCAGTATAGCAGTTTTGGTTCTTTAAAAAAAAGAGGCCGGAGCAAAGCTCCGGCCAGCGGTTCAGTCAAATCTAATTCCAGCAAACCTGTCTTGTATGTTGCCTATAACTGAAAACTCACTATATTTCGCATCCACGATTCGGCATTCGTTTGGCCATAGTACGACAATTGTTTCGGTCCGGCCAACTAGGCCTGATACACGTTTCGTTGTCCGACCCCCAGCTTTACCATTTGAAGTGGTGAGCCGGTTAATTGAGCCGATATTCTGACCCTGCAGGCTCGGAATGATGTCAGAGGCAATCTCAACAATGGCGGCTTCTTTGTACAGCTTTTGCCGGCTTTTGGGCAGTGAGTCCCAACCAGGTTGACTAGCACTGGCATTTCTGCGGTAGGCTTCCTTTACAATGTACATGAAATCAATGTGCCGTTCTATGAACCCTTCTATCTGAGGTCTAGATGAGAGAGACTGGATATCACTGCCCAGCTTTAAGACACAGTCTTCCTCACGGGTTCTGGCATAAGCGACGCTCCATGCAAGAGAAAAGCAGAGTGTAAGGTACGTCAAGAGAGTACGCATGGGCCGGTTCCTCTTCGGGGTACAACTTCCTAACTACTAGCCTACGGTATAATCTGGCTTCTGACAATTCGTCAAAACATTTTAGGATATGTTTTAAACTATCGTAAATACAGAGTACTGTACTTAATCATGGCTTCCTCGATAATCTGTAACCCCATTCCTTTTTTCGTTGCTGAGTACACACCGTCTTTCGACTTTTTAAGCATGCCGTCAGCTTGCAGTTTTTTTAGCTTGAGGGTAAGGGTACGGGTCGAGATGCCATCGAGCCAGCGCTCAAGTTCACAAAATCTCTTCGGACTTTCTGTTAAGGCACGCATAATGAGCATCGTCCAGCTGTC
The DNA here is from genome assembly GCA_041742075.1 of Minisyncoccia bacterium. Lineage (GTDB taxonomy): Bacteria > Patescibacteriota > Minisyncoccia > Phycocordibacterales > UBA918 > OLB19. The sequence continues at coordinate 28,247 of JBGSJJ010000011.1, read as the reverse complement.
AGAGAGGAGTGAGACAGTTTTAGCAATCGCACACGTCTTGTGGGTAGTTTTCCTTGGCATGATTTGTGTAGCCTAGCATTAAATTAGTTACTGTACAATGTAAAGTAACTGTTCTCTAATATGTTACTACTTTACTTTGTAAAGTAGTAAATGGTACCATGTATGTCTTAGTAAAATTTGTTTTTGAATATATGGAAAGTAAAAAATTAGTGATCAAAGTTATAGCCGGAAGTACCCGCGAAGGGAGGTTTAGCGACAAAGCCGCTACGTGGATTGCGGAAGAATTTAAAAAGCACGACAACGTTGAGGTAGAGGTGCTCGATTTACGCGATTATGAAATGCCGTTTTTTGACAGCTCCGTTAGTCCGAGCTTTAAACAAGAACCATATACTAATGACGCGGTAGCCCGCTTTACTAAAAAAATTGCTGAGGGCGAAGCGTTCGTCGTTGTTACTCCGGAATACAACCGAGGGACTTCAGCAGTGCTTAAAAATGCCTTGGATTGGGTCTATCAAGAGTGGGGCAATAAGCCGATTGCGTTTGTAGCGTACGGTAGTGTGGGTGGCGCTCGAGCAGTCGAGCAATTGCGACTAAACGCAATTGAGCTCCAAATGGCGCCAATACGTGAAGCGATTCACTTTGAAGGAAGTGATTATTTCCCGATGTATTTTGGCGGAACTGATCCAGAAGCAATGTTTGCCAAGTATTCTGAAAAAGCGCAGTCCATGGCAAAACAACTGGTGAAGTGGGGGGAGGCACTCCGTGCCCTAAGGAATTAGTACTGTTACTAAAATACACTTGGTTTTGACCAAGTGTATTTTTTAAAACTATTTGAGTGATTTTAAAACTTTCTGCTAGTTTTGCTCTGTAAACAATTCTTGTGCATGGTTCCAGATTTCTGGTTGGTTGTGTTTTACCTTCATCCAGTACCACCACTCTGCTCCCCAAAAATAGTAGGCATCAAGTCCGGCTTCCCTCGCAAATTCGATATTCTCTTTGAAAAGTTCGACGTTCATCGATTGGTCTTGTTCTGCCAGACTGGCGTCAGCCAGGCCACGAGAAGCCCAGGGCTCTGCCTGCAGTTCTATACTAAAGACCGGCTTGCCGTAGGTATTTTCAATGAAGGCTGACTTGGCTGAGTAAAATTCTGGCGCGAGGAAAGTGTAAGGATTGATACCGAACGTTTTTTCTGTAGCGTCCCAACTGCTACGATACATAGTCACTCCGACTACGTCAGCAATACCCGCTGCCTTGGTCCAGGTCGAAAGCTCACCAGACTCAGAAACAATTATCTTACGAGCTGGGTCAAGTGAACGTACCGCAGCAACTTCCGCTTCAAGCATAGTTGTGCCTTGGTCGTAATACCACTTTGGACAGGTACCGAACTGAAGAAACGGTTCGTTTTCGATTTGCCAGTATTCAATTGCTTTAGAGTCGTGGTACCTTCCCACTATGGTGCGCACATATTGAATCACTATATCCTGACGCTCGTCTGTAGGAACATCCATAAACCACTCTGGAGTGTGGCATTCTGGCCAACGCCCAGTTTTCATACCAATAACGATAATAAGCTTCACATCGTTTGCCTCGGCTTCTTTTACGCGTCTATCAAGAGTCTTGAAATCAAGTACGCCAGCTTCTGGTTCGGTTGCGTTCCAGTTGACATGGAGTTTAATCTGCTTAGCCCCAAGATCGTTAATGATTGCCGAGTAGGTTTCGTCTGCATTAAGTCCTAGGTACTCGGCTTGGCTGTCTGAGAAGGTGACTCCCCAGACAATATCGCCCGGTTCGGCTTTAAGGGAATTAATCCATACAAAAAATGACCCCGCTATTAAAGCTGAGAGAAGCACGATAAAAAGGGTGATTTTAAGCGATTTTGACATAGTTATTACCAATTCCGTTCGAAGACGTTGTGTGAGGACAAATATTTCACGGCAGAAGGAATTTTCATTATAATACACTATTTAAGGAGTTTGTCAAGTAGTGCGCCGGGTGAGACAGTTTGGGAAACTGTCGCAAGAAGTTGTCGATATTTTGCAAAAATATCATACAACCTGAATAGTGAGACAAGCTGGGAGCTTGTCGCAAGACTCATTGAGGAACTTTTGTAAGTGAAGCGAAACATAAGGTCCAATGAGTGGACAGTTCCTGTAAGGAATCTGTATAGATTGGAGAAGGTTCGAACCTTTGTTTGGTATAATTTTACAATGAAAAATCTCACTTACGTTGACGGACAGAATCTATTTATGGGAACCACTAAGAGAGAACCTTCGTGGAAGGTTGATTTGGCAAGATTTAGGGTTTTCCTTAGGGAGAAGTACGATGTTGATCAGGCATACTATTTCCTCGGTTACGTCCAAGATTAGTGAAAGGTCTCAAGAATTATACGAAGAGATCCAGTCGGCTGGATTTATTCTAGTATTTCGCCAACATAATTCAGCTATGATTGGTAAAAAGAAAGGTAATGTTGATTCTGACATTATCTTTTCGATAATGAAAAAAGTATATAAGGATGACACGTTTGCTAAAATCGTTCTTGTGTCTGGAGATGGTGATTATAAAATGCTTGTCGATTTTCTTCTGGAAGAGAATAAGCTGGAGAAAATATTGTTTCCGAATCAACGCTATGCGTCGTCTTTGTATAAAGTATTGGGCGCTGAATTTTTTGCAGATCTGTCCTATTTAGATGTAAGAAAAAAGATAGCAAAAGAAAAGGGCTCCTTAGGCAATTAACCGTTCGGAACCCTCTTCGTCGTGATATCCAAATTATACACAAGGATCCAAGAAGATCAAGTCTTTAATATTTATAGAAAAATGGCACGGATATAGTATTTTTTGAACTCTATCTTTTCCTAAGAAAAATGTCCTTGCAAAACAAGGTCATTTTTTAAAAGTGCGCCGGGATGGAGCTGGTTCGACACTTTTGTGTGGTGAGGAGGCAATAGAAAAAGCCGTCCCTCCAAACGGTCTTTTCCGTTTGAGTGACGACTTGTTGATAATTGAGGTTACGATTAGCTTGAACCGTACTGGTCGAGCCAATTTGCTTCCGCTTCGTACCTATCCAGGAAAGCGCTATCTTTGGAGTCGTAGGGGAGACCGAATCGTTCGGCACGCCTCATCCTGAAATCACGCTTCACGGCTTCCTCTCGGTCAGCTTCTTCCTGAAACTCGTCCACGATTCCATGTCGCCTGAGGGCGGCAATGGTCTGATGGTATCGCGTTAGGTTTTCACCCAGAATCGCTGATGTTCTTTCGAACAGGGGTTTCTTCCACTGCTCTACGTCGGCGGTTGTTCCGTTCCCATTGCGCACTGATTCGAGTGCACCCTGGAGTTCCAAAAGAATATTCGCTAACCTGCGAACCTGACTTTGAGTCAGACCATGTTCGTTACGCTTCTTCATGTTGTGCTCCTAGCTTTCTTCGTTATGGGTGGTCGGCGGTTATGGCCGAACGCGGTCCATCACGAATTTGATAGGGAGCGGGTTGCGGTTTGATTTTTGAAAGAAAAAGAACAAAATAAGCAGCCGAAGCCGCTATCTGGGATACCTCATAGCAGACTCCATACTGATTAGATTTATGCAAAACAATACACCATTTCTAGTGTATTGTCAAGTTATGTGCGCCGAGAAGGAGTTTCGAAGCTTACAGCTTCAGTACACCTTGTCACTATTTTATTTCCTAACGTCATAAAATAGTAGGCAAGGTTTTCGAATCTTTACGTGAGTGACATTGAGTCACTCACTCTCGGCACACTAATAAAAACGGCACCCACAAATGTGGATGCTCGTTTTTAAAAAGTGCACAGGACTGCTAGAGGTTAGAACTGCGATTATTAAGTCAGATTACTGTTTTCTACCAAATTTTGTTAAATATCCAGACCAAGTTTTTTAGCCAACGCAAACATATATTCTTTGTGACCTTCATGATTTACGATTGAGTCGATGTGTTTTTTCATGTAGGAAGAACTTGCTTCATTGTTACCATCTTTATGGCACATTATTGCTAAATATGCCAAAGGGATATTAGTTAATGTAGTCCCTTCAGTTTTAAAATATTCTTCTATTTTTTCTCTTGAATTAAACCTATCTAGAAAAGGTAGTGCATATTTTTCAATTAGATTAGTAGTTTCTTTCGATAATTTATCGAAATCTTTATCAATTGAAATCCATTCATCTGTTGAGGTAACTAAGTGTGAAGCTCTCGTTCTCAATTGGCAATCGTATTCGTTTACAAAATCTTTTGGTTTCTTACCATGCATGAAAATTTGTAAATCATCAATGTATATTCCTAAGTTGATTGTAAACTTTCCATATAAACTGTTAGGGAAGTAGTTCATGTTTGGGACGTCTATAGCAAATGGCTCGTAACTGCCAGCTTGGAAACTTATTATTTGGACTATTCCGCCGTCCAATTTTCGATTGAATGCGTTTCTTCTTTTTTTAAAACCCTGCCATTTTAATAGAGTTTTAGAAACGTGAGAGGATAGGGAGGTGAGTTTTTCTTGGTAATCACTTTTCATGTCCAAATCTTAGTCCAAAAGATTAAATATAGCAAAGGTTCTAACCAGTTGTTCTGTCTCAACAAAATACCCCTATAAATAAGGGTATTTTAAAAAGTGCGCCGAGAAGGATTCGAACCTTCGTAGGACGATGTCCGACAGATTTACAGTCTGTTGCGATTGACCACTCCGCCATCGACGCATTGTTATTATTCAATTGTAGACATTGTACATTTGAGTTTATTTCGCACTAGCTCGTAAACTCGCATTATGCTCAGCTTTTGATTTAAAGTAAAGCAGTTTACTTTAAATCTGCCATCGACGCATAGTTATTAAGTTGTACTTTATATGTTGTTTTGAGTTTATGACTCACTGCTTTGTAAACTCAGATCGCTCGTCATTTACAAGTAGAAAGAAAACTATTTGTTTCTACTCTGCCACCCGAGCATGCGCATAAAGCTACCATATTCACGGCAGTAAGAAAAGGGTAGATGGGTCTGTGCTACCATTACTATAATATATGCGGTATATCGCGTTCATATTTTTAGTAGCGTGTGCTCTTGTCCCAGAGTCTGTTTTCTCAGCTAATCTCGTGCCATGTGGAAATCCCGGTGAGGAAGCGTGTCAGACCTGTCACATTATTCCACTCATTAGCAACGTGATGACGTGGCTCATTAGTATGCTCGCTATTTTGGCTGGGGTGGCAATTGTGTACGCTGGACTGGTTTCGGTTACTTCAATGGGTAATGATAATGGTTTAACGTTTATTAAGAAAACTATTTCAAACCTTGCGCTCGGGATTGTAATTGCACTCGCGGCTTGGCTTATTGTTGATACTGTCTTGAAAGGTTTGCTCAGGGAGGGAGAGTATGGCGTGTGGAATAGTGTTGAGTGTGTTGACCAGAGTGCTTATGAACCTCAGGAGTTTGAAAGTGATAGACAGGGTATTGACTTGGTTTCTTGTACCAATCCTGACTTACCACCGCCTGAATTTGAAAGACTTAATTGCGGTTGGATTATCGATGAACTTCGCGTTACGCCAAGAGACAGGCTTATTGCGGGAGGTTTTGATGTGATAGATTGTCCAGATGAAGTTACAGCTGTTCCGGGTGGCTGTATTGACTGGTGTCGTGCGGAAGGGGGGCAAATTAGAGCAGGCGAAGGTCTTGGACAGTTTGAGTGTGTTATAACCAATGATGTTTCAGTACTTCCTTCAGACCGAAGACGGCCCCCTGATCGATCAGCGGGTGGGGCTTGCAGTACTTCTGTTATTGGACCATTTTTTGGAAGCAACACTGGTAATGCTCAGTGTATTATTGAAGCAGAAAGTTCGTGCGGTGCTTCAGGAGTGAGTAGAACAGACGTAATGCGAGTAGACGGAAGAGCCTTCTCTTTTGGACCAATGCAGATCAATCTCACGGTACATGAACTCCGAGACTGTCCCGGCTACCCAGCTACAATGCGTTGTCTCGACGCTTTTTCTGGTCGTAACTATGACGCTGTGGTAATAAACGAAGCCTTGTACCAGCAGTGTGCTGAAGCTGCACAAAATCATGCCTGTAACATTCGAAACGGAGCTCGTATTTATCGTGAGGCCGGAAATAGCTGGAGACCATGGTCAACAGCGGCTGGTTGTGGGTTACAATAGTATTAAATATGCAAAAAATACTAATCTTAGCTCTTGGTACTATCACCGTTCTTGTTTTAGGAACAATTATTTTTCAATATTTTATGGATACTTCTCAGAAAGATAAAAATTCAGGGTATACAGATCTAGAAGATCTTGGTACTGTAGAACGTCCAGAAAGTGAAGATCCATACACAACCCTTATACCTACCGATGCGGGAGTGATAGAAATCTTTGATATACGCACACTGCCTGAAGTTACAAAACCTGGAGAAGGCTTTTATCACCTTAGAGGAGAGGTAGGGGACCCAGATGCTCCATTTTCACTTCTTTATTCAGAGATAGATAACTCATTTTCAATCGCTATTGAAAATGAGCCAATAGCTTTAAATCATGAGTTGGCAAGCCGGTACTTTTCGCAACTACTTCAGATTTCAGATGTCGACGCCTGCAAGCTTAATGTATATATAGGTGTGCCATACTCAGTGAATCCTGATTATCAAGGTAGAAGATTTGATCTAACGTTTTGCAAGCAACCGTGACGATTTAGATTAAAATAAATATTTTTTATGAATTTTATAAAATTATACAATCTTATGAAAATCCCTTCAGTGTTAGTTTTTTTTCTATTTTTATTTCCAAGTATAGCGTTTGGGCAAGACAGCGGACCTGCCGGCTTAGTGACCTGTAGTGGAACAGATTGTAATTTTTGTTTATTTGTCGAGTTGTTTGACGTCATCGTTGACTGGATTGTTACCATTTCGATTCTGCTCATTGTGATGGTGTTGGCGTATGCTGGTTTTGGTCTCGTGACTTCAGCCGGGAACCAGTCGGCGTATGAAAACGCCAAGACGTATTTTGTTAATGCCATGATTGGATTGATACTACTGGTCGCTGCGTGGACAATTGTTGACACTATCATGAAAGCTTTAACGGGAAGTGATTATGGTGTTTGGGAACCAGTTGAGTGTGGGGAGATCTATCGACCGGAACCAGTCGAGAGTGACAGGAATGGAATTGACTTTAATAATACTCGAGCAACGCTTGAAGACCTTGGGTTTAACTTTGAAGAAGGGCCAGTCGGTCAACTGAATCAGACCACTCAATGTCTCTTTGTTATTTTGACTAACTCCTTTGACTGTCAGCCGGCAGTAGAAGCGTGTATTCGAGGTCGCCTCGATGCCGACATCTCAGAAAATAACCAGGTAACGTGTATTCGTGAAGGGGCAGTGGGACGACCAAATCAAGTACCGATTACGTGTCTTGCTGGTGGCGGAATTGACGCGGTAGCTGATTGTAGCGGAGCCGTTGAGACTTGTAGATTTATGAGAGGAGTTTGGACTCCGCCGACAGGGAATTCTACCATTGGTGGCTTCTGTACCACTGACCCAGGTGGTGGTACTGATGAAGACCCTATTCAGAGTCAGGGTTGCAGTGGTGGCACCTGTGTACCACTTAACGTACCCTGCTCAAATTCAAATAGCTGTTCAATTGCTCCCGATTTGGTTGGTAGATTTAATGCCTTTCATTCCGATATTGTGTCAGCTGGGGTAATCGGTTCGCGGGTAACAGAAGCGATGCCTCCGTCACGGGTACACAAAAGTCAGTGCCATATGAATGGAACGTGCGTTGACTATAGTAAGGCGGGTGGGATGAACGCTCAAGAAGTACTTACAGTCATTAATGCTGCTCGAGCGAATGGCCTTCGTCCTGTGTATGAAGTAGTAACAAGTGGTCAACGTGACCAGCTGGTAGCTGGCGGAGTTAATCCTGCTGATATCAAAGTTTTAGGTGATTGGATATCAGCCCCACACTTCTCGATTTATGGTAGCTAAAATTTAGTATTTCGATTCTTACAGTATCAGTACAGGTTATCAATATTTTTGCTCCTGCGTCACAAAATATTAGTTAACCTTTTCGAATCCTCGTGGACCTCCCTTGCGGTCACAAGTCGCTCGTCGCCACTCGCGCTCGCGACCCCGCCTCGCGGTTCGCAAGCTCACACCGCTCCGGCTCCCGCAGTAGCCGAACGAGCAGAAGTGCTCGTTCTAAACAAAACAAACCAGAAGCTCGCGCTTCTGGTTTGTTTTGTTTGCTACTGCGGGCCCACGAGGAGTTTCGGTCATTACATGACCAGTATACCTTTTGGATATATTTTCCTTTCAGTCAAATCTATCTCAAAAGCTTTTCGAATCCTCGTGGACCTCGCAAAATAAGAAAAAACCAAAGCTATGTAAACGCTTTGGCCTTTTCATTTTGCGGGCCCACGAGGATTCGAACCTCGGTCAACGGTTTTGGAAACCGGCATTCTACCACTGAACTATAGGCCCTGAATTTTTATTACATCACTATATCTTGTATTTGAAACCTAGGCATTCTCCTGTCGAGTGAGCGAGGGTCGGGGAGAGTTTACTCTCACATGACCGAGCGAACGATGACAGAAAGAGTGTTCTTCAGAACATCTCTTACCACTGAACTATAGGTCCAATTTGCTTCACGCTTAATATGCGTGGCAGTAATAGTAGGCGAAAGAGGGCATTTGGTCAATTGAGGAAGTTTTGTACGATTTTGAGAATTGATTCCGTATCGTTGATGTTTACCCAAACTATTGAAGTATCGCGCTTGAGCCACATACGTTGTCGCTTCGCATATTGCCAGTTTTTCTCTGTACACTTTTGTATGAGTTCTTGTTTTGTCATTGTGCCGTCTAGATAATCGAGGACGAGTCGATACTCAAGACCAATCTCTCTCAGACGCTCTGCGCTCGCACCCTGAGCAAGTAACTGCTTCGTCTCTTCTATCAAACCTCGGTCTATAGCTCTTTCTGCCCGTGCCTGGAGTCGTTCTCGTAATTCTGTTGGTTTAGTTTTAATTCCGAGCATAAGCACATTATAGGGACACTCTTTTAGTATTGTCTCGGGAACAGTACCCATTGTTTCAGTAATTTCGAGGGCACGTATGAGTCTTCGTGGGTTATTTTTGTCAATAGTGAGAGCGCGACGCGGGTCACGCTTTAGGAGTTCAGCAAATAGTTCTTCGGTAGACCACTCTTCAAGGATGGCACGCATTGAAGCGTCTATTGCTACAGGTGGTGTACTGACACGGCCAAGAAGTGTATCAATGTAGAAAAAAGTTCCTCCAGCTATCACCGGCAACTTTCCTCGACTTGCCATTTCAGCAATAGCTCTTTCGGCGTCATGTTTGAAGTCGACAGCAGTATAGACCTGCTCGAGGGGAATAATGCTGATAAGGTGATGCGGGATACCGAGCTTTTCTTCTTCAGTAATTTTCTCGGTTCCAATATCCAGTCCACGGTAGACCTGTCTGGAGTCAGCTGAAATAACCTCACCGTTATACTTTCCAGCAATCATCAGTGAAAGCGCAGTTTTACCTGACCCGGTCGGTCCGACAATCACTACGATATTGAGCTTTTCTTCTTCAGTCATAGTGCGAGTGTACCAATAATTATACATAAATGAAAAGCCCAGCGAATCCAAATTGATTCGCTGGGTAAAAACGCTGATTAAACTTCTTCAAATCCACCCTTGTAGGCAGGATTGGATTTCTTCCAATTGGCACCATGACCTAGGTTTGTGACAACTGGAATACTTGCTCTACAGAACGGGCAAGGGTTTACTTCAGGGTCAAATGTTTCAATCGGGCGTTTGATAAGCGATACCGTGAATGGTACATGGAGTGATTCTACGCTGAAGCTTCTCCGGTCAAACAATACTGCGACAGTCATGATTGGCGCGAAGGTTTCGATGATTTGCCTCGTGCGCTTTAATGTCGAAGCAGTATTGAGTAGGTCGTCCATCCAAATCACCTGCGTGTCTTCTTGAAGTAGGTGATTGATAGCTGGATTCTTGCTTGACCAAACAAATGATTTTGAACCGTCTTCGTGTTTGTTTGCTTCAAGCACAGCGAAGCGAATGCGAGTGCTGTGTCTTCGATTGTATTCCTCAACGCTGTACCTGGCCATTTTAGCACCAAGAGTTTCAACACCAACTACGACAATTGGTCGAGTGAAGTCTGGTTTCATGGCCTTGAGTGCCTGCAATAAAAGCGAGTAGCTATGAAGTCTAATGTCATTTTCGAAGTTTGGAGTATCCAAAAAACGCAAATTTACATACACTTCACCATGACGCCCACTAGTGTAAACAAAATGTTTACCGGTATGAAACTGACCTTCTCTAATGAGTAGTTTAAGAAGAGCGTTCATGTGTACGGTATCCTTCCATGTTCCGTGTGCTGGTTTTGGCGATACTCTTACAATACCTTTAATTAAATAATATGAAAAGGCGTCGACTTGTGGTCGACGCGAGCTTAAAAACATATCCCACTTTTACTATTTTTTTGACACTGGAATACCCCTTGTTAGCTTTTCCAGTGCGAATGTCCAAAGGTTCAGTGCGTCCAGAGCAAGCCTGAGATCATCTCCTTCAAGACCAGAATCGCGAAGTGCGTTACGAGCTCTCACAAGGGCAGTTTCAGCTTGTTCTTGGGTCAGTGGTTCAGACATACTTATTCTCCTGTTCAGTTCAGGTCAAAGTGTAAAGTATTTTCACTAAAGTGCAATTAGAAGTCCGACTTTAAATTTTGAGCCTCGGGAGGGGGTCGAAACTTACAGTTTCAGTACCCGTTGACGTTGCAGGCAACTGGCAACGGCTTCGACCCCGCACAACGCTTTTTTTAGCAAAAAAGCTGTGCCTCCCGATTCACCATTAATTACGACTTGTCAATTTGTGCCTCGGGAGGGGGTCGAAGTTTACTACTTCAGTACACCTTTTGGATATATTTTCCTTTCAGTCAAATCTATCTCAAAAGGTTTTCAACCCCCTCCAACAAAATTAAAAGCCAGACAAAAGTCTGACTCTGAATTTTGTGCCTCGGGAGGGGGTCGAACCCTCACACCTTGCGATACACGATTTTGAGTCGTGCGCGTATACCAATTCCGCCACCGAGGCAATGCCAGGAAGAGTGTAGCAGAAAATGACAAAGTTATAAACAGAGGGTCTAAGAGGGTTGTGCTAGAATGACAGAAACGAGCATCGTAAAGAGGTAACCGCTCGGAGGTATTTTCGTATATGTCATTTCAAGGTGATTCCATTTTTTGGGTGGAAGTAGAAAAAATTGTTCCTAATCCGTATCAACCACGGCGCGAATTTAACGAAGACAAGCTTAAAGAGTTGTCAGAGTCGATTCGCATGTACGGTATTTTGCAACCACTTACCGTAACTCGTAAAGAAATTCCGCGAGATGATGGTTCTTTCCGTACAGAGTACGAATTAATTGCCGGAGAACGACGTCTGCGTGCGTCAAAACTGGCTGGACTTGAACAAGTGCCGGTTATTATTCGCTCTGGCGAGGATACCGAGCAAGAAAAACTTGAACTGGCAATTATTGAAAACCTCCAGCGTGAAGACCTTAATGCTGTTGATCGGGCGCTAGCGTTTCAACAACTTGCTGAGGTGTTTGAACTCTCGCATGCTGAAGTGGCAAAAAAAGTTGGCCGTTCTAGAGAGTATGTTTCAAACACTATCCGCTTGCTTGGCTTGCCTGAGTATATGCTATCTTCACTTCGAGTCGGAGACATCAGTGAAGGTCATGCGCGTACGCTTCTCATGCTTAAAGAACGTCCAGAAGAACAAGATGTTGTCTATCGAGAGATTCTTCTTAAAAAACTTTCAGTTCGTGAAGTAGAGCGGATTGCGCGCAAGATTGCGACTGACAAAGTACGAAAACATGACTGGCTTGGTACAGACCCGCACTTGATTGAAATTGAGCGAGAGTTTACCGATAGTCTTGGTACCCGTGTACAGATTTCTAAAACAGACTTTGGCGGTAAACTCACTATTGATTACTTCTCAGAGGAGGATTTGAACAAACTACTCGCTATCGTAAAGTCGCAAGGTAAAATTACTGATTTTCATTTGGCCGGTACTGAGGAAGGAGAGGAAAGCAGTGCGGTAGTAGTAGAGAGGCTGGTTTCCGCAACACCACTTGAGGCTGTGCCTGAAGTAGAACAGGTAGATTCTCAGGAGGAACTACCAAGGACAGACATCGAGACAGTACTCGAAGTAGAGCAGGCAGTTTCTGAGTCAATTGAAGACGCGGTAGTCTATAGTGCTGAAGTGGCTAGTTTGTCAGCCGACTTAGAAGATAAGGCCGAAGAAACTGTACACCACGCTATTCCAGTGAGCGATTATGTAGCTGAGATGCGAGTCAATGAAGAAACTGCATCTTTAGCAACTCCCGTTTATGACCAAAGTCGCTATCAACTGGTTGAAGAAGAACAGCAGTGGGAATACAAACCGCAGGTCCCGCAGGTACCACATACAATTAACCCACAACCTGAGGTAGTGCAAGTACCACCACCGCCACCACCAAAGAAAAGTGAGGATGATGATTCGTTGTATTCAATGAGAAACTTTAATCTCTAAAATAATAATCGCCGACCCATGGGTCGGCGATTGTTATTTTCCATTCTGTACGTCACGCTCTTGGAGAGTAGCTTTTATTTTTCTTCTCGCAATCGAAGTCTTGGCTATTTGGAGCCACTTGGGTGACGGGTGCGCATTCTTCTTGGTTTCAACTTCTACAATGTCACCATTTTGCAGCTCAGTATCAAGCTGAACCAATTTTTTGTTGACCTTCACACCAGCTATGTGGTCGCCAATTTCAGAGTGAATCGCGTAGGCAAAATCAATCGGAGTTGCTCCTACCGGTAGGTCAACCACATCACCAACCGGTGTAAAAACAAAGATCCGGTTACTAAAGAAATCTTTGCGCATATCATCGACAAACTCTTGTCCTGACGCTTTTTCACTGGTGTACATCTCGCCAATCTGATTGATCCATAACGGAATTTTTTCTTGGTGCGGTTTATCACGAGTTACTTTAATTTCCTTATCAGGAACAATCTCTGGTCGGGCAAATGGACGGAAAAGAGACGGAACGAGGTTGCTAAACCATGAACCCTTACTTTGGGGGGTTTCCGCTTCGGGGTCATCTTTATAGATAATGTGCGAAGCCACACCGAACTCAGCTTCCTGGTGCATTTTTTTGGTACGAATCTGAATCTCCATTATCGTGCCATGGGGGGTGGTTACTGTGGTGTGAAGTGATTGGTAACCGTTTGGTTTAGGAAATGCAATGTAGTCTTTTACTCGTTTTGGGAGCGGTCGCCACATTTCATGAATAATTCCCAAAGTTCGATAACAGTTTTCAACCGAATCGACAACTATTCGCATCGCCAGTAGGTCATACACGTTTTCGATATCCCACTCTCTTCGTTTGAGCTTCTGGTACAGACTGTAATAACCTTTGACGCGATAAGAAGTATTGAAGGTCAGGAGTCCAGACTCAGCGAGTCGCTTTTGAACAGTTTTGCGTTCCTTCTCTAAGATGTGTTCCAGCTTTTCTGATTTCTGGTCAAGGAGAGTCCGGACTCGTTTGAACTCTTCCGGGTACACATAGGGAAAGGCCAAGTCCTCGAGTTCTTTTCGAATCCGCCCAATACCAAGACGGTGTGCTACCGGTACGTAAATCTCCAGGGTTTCGCGGGCGATTCGCAGTTGCTTTTCTCTAGGAACGAACTCCAATGTTTGAATGTTGTGCAGGCGGTCAACCAGTTTGATAATAACCACACGGATATCTTGGCTGGTAGCGACAAACAACTTTCGCAAACTTTCGTTATGTCTATCACTACCGTAGTAACGAACAGAACTCAGTTTGGTAACACCTTCAACGAGGAAAAGTATCTCTTCACCAAACTCGCGCATGATGTCTTCACTCGTAATGTCTGTATCTTCAATAGTGTCGTGGAGCAAGCCGGCCGCGATGGTACGCGGACCCATACCAATCTGAGCCAGTTGGTACGCTACTGCCGCCACATGCGACATGTAGGGTTCTCCGGAGTAGCGTTTATGACCGTCATGAGCTCTGGCACTAAATTCAAACGCTTTTTCAATCAAGAGCCGATCCGCCTCGTTCGGGTTCTTGAGCTGAGCAATAATTTCTTTAGCGGTATGCATAAAGTCATTGTACGTGGGGATTTTTACAATGCAAATTATATATGCTATAAATTGAGTTCATCTAAGGAGATGAAGTACATATAACAGGAGCCACCATCGTGCCGAATAATACCGAAGTAGCCTGCAAGTTCTGCGGTCAACTCTACGCACCAGGCGAGTCATGCGCAGATAAAGCCATGGCTAAAGCCATCTGCGGTTGGATCGAACCCAAACTCGTGCGGAAAATCACTAATCCAGCAGTGATTGCAAGGGTGATGGAATCCTTAAACACGGCAGATCCCTCGGAACTGCTTAGCATTATGGGGAGATAAGGATTCAATACATTGTGAGGAGAAGGGTAGGGTCGCGCAGCGCGCGACCCTTTTTGCGTCCATTATGTGATTTGAGAAATACTATTTTCCTCCAAGCAGTACAACCGCATCCTCCAGAGTGAAGTGTTCAAGTTTTACCGTGTCAGGCAGTGAGATACGCTTAAAGCCTTTCCTAAGGTAGCGTCCCGACTTTGACTCGTAGACGTTGATTAGTTTCTTGGTCTTTGGGTGGACCCCAAGTTCCTTTACCAGCTTTTCACCCTTACGGCCTTGTTTTGGTTCTTTGAGGATAGCCATGGCTCTCTCAAAAGTAATTTCGTATGGATTGTCAGCTCCTTTCAGTGAGCGGAAATCACCCGCGTGAGCGATGTATGGGCCGAAGCGACCGGTGTTTGCGACAATGGGTTCACCAGTAGTTGGGTGGACGCCAAGCTCTCGGGGGAGGAGTAGGTACTCAACCGCATCAGTCAGGGTAACCTCTTCAGGTTTCTTGCCAGCAGGGAGCGTGGCTCGTTTTGGCTTGGGTGCTTTCTTGTCAGCTTTATCAGGGGTTGGTCCAAGCTGTACGTATGGTCCAAAGCGACCATCAAGAACAAAGATGTCCTCGCCAGTGTCAGGATGTTTTCCAAGCGGTTCGCCCGCAGTAAGCTCATTACCGTTTATGAGTCGTGCACCATCGCAGTCAGGAAAGGTAGCGCAAGAAAGAAACTTGCCATTCCGGCCGAGCTTAATCACCATGTCTTTCCCACACTTGGGGCAAGGGAACTCTTTTGGTCCAGCGCCTAAGTTGGTGAGTTTCTCGATGTGCTCTTTTCCAGCCACATCTTTTTGAAATGGCGTATAGAACTCCCGTAGGGTTTTTTCGTAGGTACGCTTGCCTTCAGCTATCTGGTCTAGTTCGTCTTCCATTTCACTCGTAAAGGTGTCGCTGATGTAGTCAGCAAAGTGTTCTTCAAGAAACGAAGACACGACGTCACCGGTATCGGTCGGGATAAGGGTTCGGCCTTCTTTAAGCACATACCCGCGGTCAGTGATAGTTTTCATTATAGACGCGTAGGTCGACGGCCGGCCAATTCCGCGCTTTTCTAGTTCTTTAATAAGACCGGCTTCTGAGTAGCGATTTGGTGGCTGAGTTTGCTTGCCTTCAAGCTCGATTTCTTTCAGCGTGAGACTATCGCCAACGGCGAGCTTAGGTACTTCGGTGTCTTCACCACGCGCTCGTGGGTCGGCCTTCAGCCAGCCATCAAACATCACTCGTGCGCCGTTTACCGCAAAGTCAGGAATAGTTTCTTTTGATCCAGTTATGTTTGTGAGCACCTTCGTCCGCAAGGTGCGCGCATCGCTCATTTGTGAAGAAACTGCTCGAGCCCAGATGAGTTCATAGAGGGCTTTTTGGTCGCCGGTGGCGCCGACAGTATGCTTCGCAAAGTTGGTTGGACGAACGGCTTCATGGGCTTCTTGAGCAGACTTGCTCTTCGTTTTATAGGTGCGTGGTGCTACGTACTCTTTACCGTAGTCACTATGAATCAGCGCAATAATTTGTTTTTGCGCGACAGCGCTCATGTTGGTAGAGTCGGTTCGCATGTAGGTAATGAATCCTCCTTCATAGAGTTTCTGAGCCGCTCCCATGGTGCGTGAAGGTGAGAAGCCAAGGCGGGTTGAGGCGGCTTGTTGAAGAGTAGAGGTAGTGAACGGAGGGCGAGGAGAGCGCTTGGCTTCTGCTTCTTTTATTTCAGTTACTTCCCACGGATGGGCTTCTCCGACTTTCTTGATGCGCTCAGCTTCTTCTTTTGTTTTTGGTTCAACTGTGCAGGTAAACGGAATGGCCAGTTTGGCTTTTTCAGTGTGCGCAGTTAAGACGAAGAAGTCTTCTGGAATGAAAGCCCGGATTTCGCGTTCACGTTCCATGACGATACGAAGAGCTGGTGACTGTACTCGACCAGCGGAAAGGCCATAGCGGACTTTTTTCCAAATAAGACCAGACAGGTCGTACCCGACCAGTCTATCAAGCACGCGCCGTGCTTCCTGGGCTTCTTTTAGGTTTATATCAAGGTCGCGCGGATGCTTAATTGCTTCCTTCACTGCACCCTCAGTAATTTCGTTAAAAACGATGCGCTTTAGGTTCTCATTGTCACCTTTAATGAGTTCAGCCACATGCCAGGCAATCGCTTCTCCCTCGCGGTCCGGGTCAGACGCCAGAAGTACCTCGTCAGCTTTGCTGGCCGCTTTTTGAAGTTCTTTAATAACCTTCTCTTTGCCAGGAGAAATAATGTAGCGCGGAATAAAACCCCCCTCGATGTCGACGGCGTCTTTGTTGCTTTTCGGTAAGTCGCGAACGTGCCCAATTGAGGAAGTGACGGTATAGCCAGCGCCTAAGTATTTCTCAATTGTTTTGGCTTTGGCAGGGGATTCAACGATTACCAGAGTTTGTTTTACTTTTGTTACCATAGAGAGTAGTCCTGATACAAATACTACCTCTACATATATATGTCAAATAACAGCCCGGTACTGGTTTCGTTCTTGAGCGATTAAACCCTTGATTTCCATTTGCATTAACAGCACATTTAGAACCGGCGCTGGCAGGTTCAACTTTCTAATGAGTTCGTCCTTTTCGGTCGGCTCGACTAAGAGCTCAATAACCAAAAGCTCCTCAGGGCTAAGGTCTTTATATATGTTTGCCTGGCTACTCTTGGTGTTGTTCTCCGGGTCAATCCCTAGCGCGTATAAGATATCGACTGCACTGGTAACAGGCGTTGCGCCGAGTTTTAAAAATTGGTGTGGACCGACGGTGTTCTTGGAAAAAATATTTCCTGGTACCACCAGTAGTTCGCGGTTGTAGTCAGTCGCCATCCGGGCGGTGATGAGCGTGCCCGACTTTTCACTGGCTTCGATAATGAGGGTAGCCGGTGCGAGACCTGCCATAATCCGGTTTCTCTGCGGGAAGGTCCAAAGAGCAGCCTTGGTCTCAGGGGGAAACTCAGATAAGAGACACCCATCTCGTTCAAGGATTCTTTTAGCAAGTCCGTGGTTTGTTCTTGGGTAGAGCGTGTCGTCCTGTATGCCACTGCCGGGAACTGCCATGGTGTATAGATTGTTTGCTAGTGCAGCTTCGTGCGCCAGCGAGTCAGTGCCAAGCGCTAGACCAGAGACAATTCCAACCGGATATCCGCGAAGTCCACCAATGAGGTGATCGATTACTTGCTTACCGTACGTGCTGTACTTCCGTGAACCGACAACGGTAAGTAGGGTAATTTCTGAAGGAGGAAGTACTCCACGGTAATAAAGAGACTTTGGCGGCTGGGGGATTTCCGTCAGTAAACCCAGTCCTGAGGTCGGAAATTCCCGAGGCGAAAGGGAATAAATAGGATAAGTCATTTTGAAATTGTATCATTTCTAAGGCCTTGGCAAAGAAACTATCGACAAAATTGCTACCTATCATTAATGATAGGTAGAATTAATTTCTGTGTTTGCACTACCTAGATTGTATGAGAGGCTTGTGTATAATAGATAACTATAATATTTACCTACTATGCTCGATATCAAATTCATCAGGGAAAATCTCGACATCGTGAAGATGGCGGCAACAAAAAAGAAAATCAAGGTTGACCTTGATCGACTCATGACACTCGACGAAGAACGACGAGAAATCATGTCTTCGCTCGAGACAAAAAAAGCTGAGCAGAACAAAGTCTCTACCGAAATTGCCGGAGCGAGTGATAGCGCTATTCGTCATCAACTGATTGCGGAAATGCAGCAGTTAAAAACTGAAATCCAAACTGATGAGGAAAAACTAAAGCCAGTGATGGAGGAGTGGCAGACGCTGATGCTCCAGGTGCCAAACATTCCTGATATGTCGGTTCCCGATGGCGACAGTGATGCTGATAACGAAGAGGTGAAGGTGTGGGGAGAGAAGCCAAACTTCAGCTTCACGCCGAAGGACCATGTTGAACTCATGACCAAACTCAAGATGGTTGACTTTGACCGCGGTACCAAGGTGCACGGCTTCCGAGGCTATTATTTAATCGGTGACGGAGCTCGTCTTTCTTGGGCTATCTGGAACTACGCCAATGCGTTTTGGGACAAGAAGGGCTTTTCTCCAATGCTTGGTCCCACTATTGTGCGCAAGAGTAACCTCTATGGTACGGGCCACCTGCCAAATGATGCCGAAGATGTTTATAACACGCAAGACAATGATTACCTGATTGGTACCAGTGAAGTCTCTACTATGGGCTATTACGCTGACGATATCATTCCTGAGTCAGCGTTTCCGATTAAGCACTTAGCGTTTTCACCTTGCTATAGGCGGGAAGCGGGAAGTCATGGTAAAGACACCAAGGGACTTATCCGCGTCCATGAGTTTTTCAAAGTTGAGCAAGTGGTGCTTTGTGAAGCTTCACACGAGACGTCAGTGCGTTTGCATGAAGAAATCAACCGCAACACCGAAGAGTTTATTGAATCACTCGGTATTCCGTACCACACCGTACTGAACTGCGGAGGAGACATTGGCCAGGGTCAGGTGAAGAAGTACGACATCGAACTTTGGGTACCACTTGAAGGCAAGTATCGAGAAATTAGTTCTGCTTCGTACTTTCATGACTTCCAGACAAGGCGTTTCAATATCCGCTATAAAGACGCTGAAGGGAAGATGCGCTACGCCCACTCGCTTAACTGTACCGCTATTCCGACACCGCGTATCTTGGTGTCACTGATTGAAAACTTCCAGCAAGCAGATAGTACGGTTGTGGTGCCGGAAGCACTTCGCCCATACTTCGGAAAAGACTTGATTGCCTAAGTGGCCACAAAAGCGGGACGGCTTAGGCCGTCCCGCTTTTGTATATTTCCATGTGCTACCATAGACAAACCTATGGCTGTTGGTCCGAGAATTTCGTCTCCCAAAACCCGAGCGCAAAAAAAGCGTCGTTTTATACTTTCACCACTACAGAGACAACTGATATTTGGCGGAGTACTTTTACTTGGTGTAGGTCTTTTAATGACGGCGACCTGGTATGTCACGAGGATTAATTCTTTTCAACTTGAACGAGTGGAAGTGGTTGGTGGGTTTACTATTTCTCACGAAGCGGTCACTCAGGTAGTAGAAGAAGAAATGTCTGGTGAATACTTCAGACTCATTCCCAGGCGGTTTTTATGGCTGTACCCAGAAGAGCACATGATTGCCACCCTTAAGACCTTTCCTCGACTGAAGGAGGTAGCACTTTTAAGAGACGGGAGGACACTCATTGTTACGTTTACGGAGTTTGAACCATACGCACTTTGGTGTCAGGAGAAAAATGATGAGACGTGTCTATTTATCGACAATGTTGGCTATGCGTTTGGCGTAGCACCGCAACTGTCTGGTAACGCCCTCCTCCGTTTTCTTAAAGATGAAGCTGAACCACAGCTTGGTCAATCCGTTTTCCCGAGTACTTTTTTACGCGAAGCCAGAGTGTTTGTAGAAGACGTTGAGCGTGAGCTTGGTTTGTTCATAACCCATGTGCATTCGCGCGGAACGTATGACCTTGAGTTTACTCTAGCGGGTGGTGGAATGATTAAAGTTTCGCAGACGAAGTCGTTTGCGGACAGTTATAGCAATTTAAAAACGATACTTAGTTCGAGCGAGTTTGAGCATCTAGAGCCTGGAAATTTTCAATACATTGACCTTCGGTTTGGAGACAAAGTGTTTGTAAATGAAGAACCGATTGTCCAGTCTGGTGAGACGGGGAGTACAACTGCGAGTACCACAACTGAAAGTACAAACTAGGTATTCGCTGTTCGTATTTTGCATTGTTGTAGGTATATAAAAAAAGCACCAGACGGTTAGCCTGGCGCTCAAGAAACTTTTTGGGTAGAGGAGCAATCTACTATGCCCTCACCATGAACCAAATGAAGATGCCCATGAAAATTGCAATAAATAGAAGATACCCCGCTACTATTAATTCCATCGAATTAAACCAAGGTTTATTTTCTGAGGCAACTTTCAGGGTGGCCAGTTCCGTTTCGACTTCGGCTAATCTCCGAACCGCATCCTCCATCATTGCTCTATCTTCCGGTGAAAAGGGGCGGTGACTTGCCCTCTCTCTTAGCTCCTCGGGTGTGAGCATGTTCGCGTCTTTCACAATGCTACTCCTTGCCAGAATCTTCTTCTACCAGTAAAGTACAACGTCTATGTCTTTTTGGCAACAGCTTAAAAAACCATTCTTTGTCCTTGCGCCGATGGCGGACGTGACTGACGCGTCATTTCGGCAGATGATTGCGAAGTATTCAGCTCACACGAGAGCTGATGGTTCAATTGGTGGTCCAGACGTCATGTGGACTGAGTTCGTGTCAGCGGATGGCCTCATGCGGGCGACTCCCGAAGGAAAGCAGAAATTGATGGCTGACCTTATCTATAGTGAAGAGGAACGACCGATTGTGGCGCAACTTTTTTCTGCGAGCGAAGAGTACATGGAGCAAGCCGCCAAACTTTGTCTTGAGCTTGGTTTTGACGGTATCGATATCAACATGGGGTGCCCTGACCGGAGTATTGAAAAGCAGGGCTGTGGCTCGGCGATGATTAAAAATCCTACGCTTGCTAGGGCCATCGTGCGGGCCGCGAAGCGTGGCGCTAAGAGTGATGAGGGCGGTATCCCCGTGTCGGTAAAGACGCGTCTCGGGTATAACCGTGACCAGGTGGAGGAGTGGATACCAGAGGTACTCGCTGAAAACCCAAGTGCACTAACTATCCATGCCCGCACTCGAAAAGAGATGAGCAAAGTTCCTGCGCGTTGGGAACGGGTAGCGCGCGTGGTTACACTTAGAGATGAGCTTGGTAGTACCACGCGAATCATCGGCAACGGTGACGCTCTTTCGCTTCACGACGCTAAAGCAAAAGCAGAACAAACTGGTGCCGATGGAGTAATGCTTGGACGAGCAATTTTTGGTAACCCCTGGCTCTTTCACCCAACTAAGCGCTTACCGGAGAGACTGACTGGAGCAGAAGCAAGCTCGAGCGATATTGAAATAATTTCCTTACCTGAACGGCTTAAGGTATTGGTCGAACACACTAAACTTTTTGAAGACGTACTTCCACACAAAAATTTTGCAGTAATGAAAAAACACTACAAGGCATATGTGAATGGCTTCCCGGGAGCTTCAGAACTCCGGGCCACGCTTATGGATGCACCTGATGCAAGAGAGGTAGAACGGATTGTACACGAATATTTGAACTAAACGTTTCCTACGAGCTGTGATACTTGGTACACTAATACGTATGAGCGAGATACTACAAGCAAACATTTTTTTCTTCATTGCAAGTGTTGGGATCGTCGTACTCACTATTCTTGTCTGCTTGATTTTGTATCAAGTACTAAAGATTGTGAAAAAAATTCGTTCGATTATCGACCGGCTCGAAGCAGGAAGTGAGATGATTGCTGAAGATGTGTCACAACTTCGAACCTTCGTGATGGAGGGAAGTCTCGTCTCACAACTTATACGGTTCTTTGTTCCAAGAGGTAGAGCTCGGTCTAAACGAACAACCAAAACCGACGAGGATGATTAACTCCTAATAATTTAAATAGTATGGCTAAAAAACCAGCAAAAAAAGTTGAAATTTCAAATGCCCAAAAACTTAGTATTGGAGTCGGACTTACAGCGGCAGCGGTGACAGCCGCAGGCGCGTATTTTCTGTATGGTAGTAAGGATGCAGCTAAGAACCGCAAGAAGGTAAAGAGTTGGTCACTTAAGGCTAAGGCAGAAGTGCTAGAGGCTCTTGAAAACGCTAAAGAGATCACTCAAGAGGAATTCAGTACTCTTGTAAACGGTGTTACTGATACCTATACAAAAGTTCAAAAACTATCAAAAGCAGAAGCCAAAGATTTTAAGAATGAGATGATGGCAAATTGGCAAGATTTGATGAAAGGCGGAGTAGTGAAAGCGGCTGCCGTACAAAAAGTAGTTGCCAAAGTAACTGCTAAAAAAGCATCAGCCAAGAAAGCGGTAGTAAAATCATCAGCGAAAAAAGTCGTCACGAAAGCTGTTGCAAAAAAGACAGTCAGCAAGAAGTAGTTGGTAGAACTTCAAGTAGTGCAAATGAGGGACGCCTTTGGCGTCCCTCATTTGTTATGATAGATATATGCCCAAAATACTTCTCATCGGCACTCTCGGAGCCAGCTTACTGGCGGTATTTTTTTACCTCGCCGTTTTACCGAGCCCGCTTTCGGTTACCAGTGTGGAAGCCCAGTCGGCTTCACTTATTGAAGTGATGCACGAAGCGCCAACTGTCAGCGCTTCAGCGTACTATGTTTTTGAACTTGAAAGTGGTAATGAAGTAGTGTCATTTCAGTCAGAGAAAGTACTTCCGATTGCGTCAGTGACAAAGCTTATCAGTACTACGATATTCTATAAAGTAGCAGATTTGAAAACTGAGACTAGAATTCAAGAGTCAGACGTAGCTACTGAAGGTTTAGCTGGTCATCTAAAAGTAGGAGATACCTATACACTAAACGAACTTATTTTCCCAGCCTTACTAGAGTCTTCAAATGATGCGTCATCAGTCCAAGCGAGAACACTTAATAAAAATATGCCATCGGCTATGAACGAATTTGTTTCTACCCTCGGCATAGCCGACACTGCTTTCACAGATGCCTCCGGACTTTCGTCCGGAAACGTATCTTCGGCTCGTTCGCTTTCAATCATTCTTAAAGCTATTTATGATGAGTACCCACATGTAATTGATATCACCAAACTAACTAAATACGTAGGCGCACAAACTACCTGGATGAATAATAGTCCGCTTAGAGACCTCCCTGGCTATGCTGGTGGGAAACATGGGTACACTCACGAAGCCGGAAGGACGGCAGCTGTTATTTTTGAAGAAGAGGTATCTGGAGATAAACGCTCTTTTGGGTACATCGTCTTAGGGAGTGAAAACCTGGTAACCGACATCGAAGAACTCCGGGAGTACGTTCAGGCTACACTAAAGTAGTTGAAACGTGACGGTCTTAAATGATTTGTTATACTGTTTGAGCTATGACTGAATACACTGCACTCTATCGAAAATATCGCCCGAGTGCCTTCTCACAGGTCCGAAACCAAGAACACATTGTCTCGGTACTCGAAGGAGCCATAAAGAAAAATAAAATCCCGCACGCCATCCTGTTTTCTGGTACGAGAGGAACTGGTAAAACTACGTTAGCACGAATTTTTGCGAGTGCTATCGGGACGAGCGATGTCGACATCTACGAGATTGATGCCGCGAGTAATCGGGGGATTGATGATATTCGTGAACTCCGTGAAGCGGTACACACTCTGCCGTACCAAAGTGAACGGAAGGTGTACATCATCGACGAAGTGCATATGCTCACCAAGGAGGCATTTAATGCCCTCCTTAAAACACTTGAAGAACCACCAGCACATGTGGTGTTTATCCTAGCGACTACCGAAGAAGAGAAGCTCCTTGATACTATTCTTTCCCGTTGTCAGGTGTTTCGGTTTCGTTCACCCGGGCGAGCGGTTCTGGCCGAGCACGTGATAGACGTGGCAAAAAGTGAAGGTTTTACGCTGCCGCCTGACGCAGCCGACCTGATTGCTATCACTGCCGACGGCTCGTTTCGTGATGCACTCGGAGTGCTACAAAAAGTTATTTTGGCCTCAACCGATACAATCGGGAGTAGTGACGAAGTAGCGGGGATTATCGGCGCACCAAAAAGTTCTAGTTTAGCAGGACTTTTAGGTGCGCTTGGTAGCAAAGACCTCGGCGCAGCACTCCAGTCACTTGAGGAGGCAGTACAAAGTAATGTCGACATTAAACTACTCATTAAGCTTTTACTTGAGCGAGTTCGCGCCGTGATGCTTTTAAGACATACACCAACGCGTAGTGAGCTTTTGCTAGCACCGTTTTCTCAGGCTGACCAAGCTCAGATACAAAAGCTAGCTGAAGAAAAAGCTTCACCTATCAACTCCGCCATGTTACTTCGTCTCCTTGAGTCAGCCGAACAGACCGGAAAAATGAGCCTACCACAACTACCACTTGAGATTGCCTTAGTCGATTTACTCGGAGACAAATAATTACTATGAAAAGAGTATATCTCGTCCGCCATGGGCAAACTGATTCAAATGTAGGTGACTTACTTCAAGACGGAAGTAGTCAACTTTCAGACACAGGTCGTGCCCAAGCAATCGTTTTGGCGAATCGTCTGCAACATCTTTCATTTAGTCATCTGCTCGTCAGTGATTATGATCGAACCAAACAAACGGTTGAGCCACTGCTCGAAAAAATTCAAATTGAACCTGAGTACACTCCGCTTCTTAGGGAAACAAAACGACCGAGTGAATTTGTTGGCCTACCTCGTAAAAGTGAAGAGTTTCAAAACTACCTACGGTTGGCTGACGAAAATATTCACAACTCAGACTGGCATTTTTCTGATGAAGAAAATTTTCATGATGTCATTGTACGTATACGTGAACTTTTTGCGACAATGTCTGACCTGGAAGGGGATGTGCTCGCCATTACGCACGGCAGACTGATTATTTTTATGGTCATGTACACGATTCTTGGAGAAAATCTTTCACCTGACGCATGGCTTAGTTCGATGCATAGCTTTGATACTGCTAACACCGGTATAACCGTTTTAAAGTTTAATGACGAAAAGGAACGTTGGCTTCTTGATACCTTTAACGACCAAGCACACTTCGCTGAATAAGTATGGATATCTATTTTGTACGACATGGACAAACGGAGGGGAATCGTTTGCATATCCACCAACGACCATCTTCGGCCCTTAATGAACGAGGGCAAGAGCAGGCGGAAACAGTAGCTAAAGTATTAGTTTCCTATAAACCGACCCACCTCATCACCAGTCCGTTTTTTCGTACCAGACAAACTGCGGAGGCAATTGCAAAAGCAACTGGCCTGGTGGTAGAAGTAGAACCGGCAGTAGTAGAAATTATTCGTCCTGAGTCGATTCATAACCGACATTATTTTTCATGGGCATCCATTGTGTATCTCGTACGATGGTTTCTGACCGGTAACACTTTTTTCCGAGATGAAAAAAGAGGCGAGTCATACCGAGCGCTTCTCGAAAGAATCGGTGAAGCTAAAACGATACTCGAAAGCTATCCTGATGATGCCCGGATTGTGGTTGTCTCACATGCAGTTTTTATTAACTTTTTTGTCGAGCATATTTGCAGTGGTAAGCCAATATCGTACGTTAAGGCCCTGCTACGTTTTCTGAAAATTACCTCAATTGAAAACAGTAGTATTACGCACATACAGTGCCAAAAAGCGACTACACAGGGAGTGTGTAACTGGCAGGTAGTTACGTTTGATGACGACCGACATCTCTCTTAGTGTCACTTGTATCGAGTAGTACTCTGTTGTAGAGTGCACTCACTTGGTAGTGGTCTCGGATAGCTACGGATTGCCTGAAGAGGTAAAAACGGCCTGATGAACAGAAACTACACGTTTCCGACGAGCTAGGTAAGCTTAACCAAAGAAGAAGAATTCGGGTCATATTTAGTGCCAGCGTGCTGGCACTATTTTCTTTCGACAACTTAGCTAAAAGCAATTCCTTTTACCAAGGCTGTATGCTATAAATATCCACATTGCCGATTCGTCTAATGGTAGGACTCTGGTTTCTGGTACCAGCTATTGGGGTTCGAGTCCCTGATCGGCAGCTCTTAGCATAAAATCCCCGAATAGGGGATTTTTGCTTTAGAGCTGCCAGATAGCGAGTGACTAATATGTCACTCGCGTCAGGGGCTCGAAAAGCTTTTGAGCTAGATTGAGCGTAGCGAAAATATAGCCAAAAGGTATACTGCTTGTGTAACAAGAGAGATTCCCTGACCGGCAGCAAGTTGACATATGTGTTAACATATGTTATATTTACTGGGTGTCAATGTCGACACGCCTACGTCCTGACCAAGGATAAACTCCTGGCAGACCGAAAGGGAAGTTCCATGAAAATTCTGACGATCAACGCTTCGACTGGCATTCCTCACGGACCGGTTGTCTGCAACCTCCTTCTTGACTCGGTGGACCTGGAAGGCGGAAAGTACATCTTGAGCCTCCGAGATGAAATGTACCTTCATAGCATTCCCAAACCCATTTTGGAGCAGACTGGAGTCGTCGGGACCTTCAGTATGGGACGAGCCAAGGCTCGGGTGACCGAGACGCTCGACAACGGCAGTCGACGTATGTACAGGATTGCAATCGAGGGCAGTGACGTCTCTGACTTCATTGACCTCTACGACGCCATCTATGCTCGCATCGGTATTCCTTTCGAGCAGCTGCCGATCCCGAAGCGTCACTTTGAGGATCTGTCGTTCGTACGAGGTCTTCGCAATGACCTCCGCTCGCTTCGTCAATTTATCGCCAACCGTTGGCGTATGCTTCGCGAATCGCGAATCTAACAGTCAATCTTAGCCACACAGGAAAGCCATCTGCACCTGGGTGGCTTTTCATTTCTATACTCTCAGAAAAGTTCTAATATCGTCCCAGACGGCCAGCAGAATTGTTTCCAAAAAGAAGTTTTTGTGATATAAGTAGATAAGATGCAACGTACCAAGAGGGAACTCTATGCCACTTATGTCAGCTCAGTCGTCAAATGACGACTCCTGGATTGGGACACACATCAATTTTGACTTTAATGCGGAGCAATCCAGCAATAAAAAGACTTGTGTCTGGGAGGTGAATGCCAAAAGAGGTGGGTACTTGTTGGGACTCGTGAAGTGGTACCCGCAATGGCGAAAGTATGCATTTTTTCCAGCCAATGATTGTCTGTTTGAAGAGGTATGCCTGGGAGAAATAGCGGAATTCCTATTATGGGCCACTCGTACCCATAAAGAGGGTCTTTGATCTTTTAGGAGAGGTAAGTCAAATGAAAATCCACCCCAAAGTAGCTCTTGTCATAAACGGCGACGTTATAAAGGTTACGTGCCAGAACAATATGGTATGTTGGCTTCGACCGCGTAGTAAGGATCCGCAGGCCGTTTGTGATGATCTCAATCGCCGAGGGAAAGAAGGATTATCTGCCCGATTGTCTGACGTTTCCAAGGAGTTAGCGAGTGAACCTTGGTACTTTCGGTATGATGAAAAGATTGAGGGCCAAAAACGAACCCAGCCTGATCCTGATGCTGCGATTTTGCGCGATCATGAAGTCCGCAGTGGTTGCGCCTGATAGACTATTTAGTTTCATGAACCCGAATGTGCATAGAGCACGTTCGGGTTCAACTATTATTATATTTAAATAGGTTCTAACATCGTCCCAGACTGCCAGCCAACTCGTGCTAGCACGAATAATGTCAAAACAACGATATTTTGTTCTACATAGAGCGACTCGTCTAGGATGGGAAAACTTTGAAAAATCAGAAATCTTTTCTAGTGGAAATCTTCCACAAAAAAATTTGAGTTTTTTGGATCACTAGATTTGATTGCTGTTTCTAGTGCAGTACAAGCTACTCCTTGTCCGCACATGTAGATATCGGCGTTAGAAAAATCATAGCCGGCGATGTGGTCTTGAATATACCCAGTTGGATACTCAGACTGCGCTTTGTCTGAGATAACATAGGTGACTGTTACGTTGCTGTACTGGTTCGCTAGTCTATCGAAATAATCGCGATGAAGAATTTCTGCCACACTATGGTTGCCGGTAACAATGGTGAGTGGAAGGTACCCCAAATTTGGCACACCTTTTCTAAAGTCTTTTGATAATACTAGAGTTGTTGTGTAGCAGCAAACTGTCGTGGCGACAACCTGAGTGCGGAGTGGAGTCTTCGCTCGTTGTAGTAGTTCAAGGTCTGGT
>JBGSJJ010000010.1:0-64206 GCA_041742075.1 Minisyncoccia bacterium | reverse complement strand
GACACTGAGGCCTTCATGTTTAAGCTTATTGATAATTTCGTCCTTAATTTCTTTTGCAATTCTAAATCCTTGCTTTGCCATAGTTAGTTTCTAAATGATAATACTTTAGAAACTGTGTGCAAAGAAAGGGGTACCTTTCAGTTCTACACTGGACTTTTTGAGTGGTCTGGGACGCTGTATAAAGGCAATCACAAGCCGATGATTAGTATTGAGGAGTATGACAAGGCACAAATCATTCTTGGTCGTAAGGGAAAGCCACGAAGACAAGTGCATGATTCAGCATTTACAGGCATCGTATTGTGCGGTGAGTGCGGCAGTATGTGTACTTGTACCGTGAAGCAGAAGATTGTGAAGAAGACTGGAGAATTAAAGACATACAGCTACTATCACTGCACAGGAAAGAAAAAGAATGAGGCAGGAAAAAACACCTGTACTCAAGACAGACTGACATTGGATGAGTTTGAGCGTCAGGTTGATATCGAATTGGAACGCTTCACGATCTTGCCAAAGTTTCAGGAGTGGGCGATTGAAATCATTAGTCGTGAGAACGATAAAGAGATAACAGATCGGACCAAAATATACGAACAGCAACAGCGTACCTATAATCAAACACAAAAAGAGCTTGATACGCTAACACAGATGCGTTACCGAAATTTAATTGATGATGAGGAGTTTATTCGCCAGCGTGATTCGTTGAAGAGTCAATTGGTTACGCTCAAACTTGGTCTTGAATCAACAGAGTGTCGAGCAGAGAAGTGGCTTGAACTAACTGAGCTAACATTTAACTTTGCACGATATGCTCGTAAAGAATTCTATGTAGGAACAATTCAGCAGAAGCGTGAGATATTTGCTGCGCTTGGTCAGAACTATATCTTGAAAGACAAAAATGTGTTGATAACAAAGAACGATTGGTTCGTTCCAATAGAAAAAGCCTATCCAGCTCTCGAAGTTGAGTTTAAGCGGATCGAACTGGAAGAAAACCTTGATGTAGCAACACGAAATGCTCGTTATGCTGAGCTCATTCTATCTTGGGGCGGCTACAGGGAATCGAACCCTGGTTTCCGGTACCACAAACCGAAGTAATAACCGTTATACGATAGCCGCCAGTTTGTTCGGTGAGGTCTGCCGACGGCTGACTTCACGTCGTGGACAGTTATACCTATTTTTAGTCAAAAAGTCGAGCCTGTCGTGTAAAAGTTTTTTGAGTGCGCTACAATACAACTATGGACAAAGAAGCACTCATGGTAGCGGTTTTTTTTACCTTTGTGTTGGGGGCAGGGATTGGTTTTTATGTAGCCAAGCTTATTTTTTAGTGTAGAGTAATCGGTACAGAAATATTTATGAAAGAATTTATTCAAGAGTTTAAAGCCTTTGCGGTAAAAGGCAACGTAGTCGACTTAGCGGTAGCGGTCGTGATTGGAGCGGCGTTTGGAAAGATCGTCACGTCACTGGTTGAAAATATTATTACCCCGAGTATGGGGTTGCTGATGGGCGGTATCGATTTTTCGGGCCAAGCTTTTTCTATCGATGGGGCAGTTATAAAATATGGGGTGTTTATTCAGAGTGTGATTGATTTCGTTATTGTCGCCCTCGTAATTTTCCTGGCCATTAAACTGTTAGCTCGATTGAAAAAATCTGAAGCGCAAAAGGAGAGTATTGAAAAAGCAACAGAACCGTCTGATGAAGTGAAACTCCTGATGGAGATACGCGATAGTCTGCGTCGGCAAGAGGCTGAGTAAAAACATTCGTACCCTACGCGTGCTAAAAAAATGGCCGAAGCGGGGGGACCCGCTTCGGCCGTTCTCGTTCACCGAGCTAACAATCTCGTGCTAATTTCAACTGTTGCAGACGTGAAGCAGGTCTCAAACACATGACTGTACTCATCGCCAAGCGCGGTTGAGATACGCGCTATAGCCTGCGCGAGTGAGTTGTCTCCTGGAGTTTCCTGGTGGCGCCAGAGAAGATTTCGGAGAAAGAAACATTGCACCACCAAAAGCGGAAAAGGCGGAGGTAGAATGCCCGGGGGAGGGCTTTCATAGCGGTGCGCGTGCCTGAGGCAGTCATCGAATTCGTCCGTGGTTGCGAGACGGCGCATAAACTCGTCATGGCCGTCATACTTTCGAGTAATCAAGCCTCGTGTACCACGAGGCGGAAACACGATTACGCCGTCTTTGTCACGGCGAAAACCTACTCCAAACCCTTCGCATACCACGCGCGGGTCGCTTATAGTCCGCATCTGATTCACGACATGCTCCTCTCAAATAACTGGTTTGCCAGTACTATGCATAATTATAATTGTGAGCGCAAGACTTGCGGGGGTGGATAGTAAATTGCTATCCACAGACGGACAAGCAGACCAATTCTTACGGGTGTTCATAAAAAGGTTTATTTTACTCACTTTTTAATACTCGGTAGAGCTAAATAAGCTAAAAACCGCACACTAGAGCGCTATTTTTAAAAGCTGACTAAGCACGTTACAATCTAGGTATCACTCGCTAACTCCACAACGAGTGTGTCAGTGGGAGGTGACACGCAGAGTAGTGCCGGCGAGCACTACAAAAGCCATGTTCAGCCACATGGTGTGTTGTTGCCCCGACCCAAAATACAGTCAGTCGGATTCTTTCTTAAAAAAAACGGACATACACCATACTGTTCTTTTTGTGAGAGAGCCTTCTTGAATCGGGTACCGAGTATAACGATTATTAAGTAGTAGCAACTCAACATTCATATGGAAATCCAACACATACGAAAACGAGATGGCTCAGTTCAGCCGTTCACGATAAAAAAAGTAGAAAACGCAATCCTTAAAGCCCTTCAAGAAACAAGTGCGGGCGGTGAAGTAGATGCAGCCAAAGTCGCCGAACTCGTACACCAAAAAGTTGTAGCCATGTGTGTACAAGCTGGCACGGCAGAGGCAGGGGATCCGCAAGCAAAGAAGTGTGTGGACGGCTATCCCTCTGTGGAAGAGATTCAAGATCTAGTCGAAGAAGCTCTGATGGAGCTTGGCTACTTTGATACCGCTAAGGCGTACATCATTTATCGTAACGAACGTAAGAAGTTACGCGAACGAGACATTTTCAAGAAGCGTGTACATATGAAGCCGTATGAGTATCCAGAGCTCCATGAATACGTTGACGCTATCAGGCATTCATACTGGATTCATACTGAATTTAAATTCACGAGTGACGTACAGGATTTCCACGTCAACGTGACTGATGTTGAGCGAAGTGCTATCAAAAACGCGATGCTCGCGATTGCGCAGATTGAGGTGGCGGTAAAAACATTTTGGGGAGACATCTATAAAAAAATGCCGAAGGCTGAAATTGGTGCAGTCGGGGCAACATTTGCAGAAAGTGAAGTGCGCCACATGGAAGCCTACTCACACTTACTCGAGATACTGGGTCTGAACGACGAGTTTGCCAAGATAAAAGAAATTCCAGTTTTACAAGAACGGGTGACGTATCTTGATAAGATGATTTCACTCTCACGCACTGACGAAAATAAGCAGTACGCGCACTCCGTGCTTTTGTTTTCTCTCTTCATTGAGCATGTGTCGTTGTTCTCACAGTTTCTGGTGATTATGTCTTTTAATAAACATAAAGATATCTTCAAAGGAATCAGCAATGCGGTTGAGGCGACTTCTAAAGAAGAACAAATTCACGGCTTGTTTGGAATCGATATTATTAACATCATTAAAAAGGAACACCCAGGGTGGTTTGATGATGAAGCAAAGGCGAAGATTGTCGAAGCCTGTGAAGAAGCGTTTCGGTCTGAAAGCAAGGTAATTGACTGGATTTATGAAGCTGGTGAACTTGATTTCTTACCGTCAACCAACGTCAAAGAGTTTGTGAAGCATCGTTTCAATAACTCGCTGGCGTCTATTGGTCTTCCACGTATCTTCGATGTGAACCAAGCTCTTCTTGAAGAAACAGATTGGTTTGATAACGAAGTTATTGCTACCAAGCACACTGATTTCTTTAACAAGCGTTCAATTAACTACAACAAGCGAAGTACGAGTGTTACAAGTGCTGATTTGTTCTAACGATTATTATTTCTTTCTGATTGTCTTATGAAAAACCGAACTGAGCCGTGGTACTGGTTGAATGATAATAGTCGGCTTTTTCTAGAGCGTGGCTACCTGCTTGAAGGGCAAACACCGGACGAGCGGATTGCGATTATTGCTAAACGCGCTGAGGAAATTTTAGATCGTCCCGGTTTTGCTCTAAAGTTTACCGAGTATCTTTCAAAAGGTTGGATTTCGCCGGCGTCACCAGTGTGGTCAAACTTTGGTGCTAAGCGAGGACTACCTATCAGCTGTTTTGGTTCCTATGTCGACGACAACATGGGGAGTATTTTGTTTACCGAAGCAGAGGTGGGCATGATGACAAAGTTTGGTGGTGGTTGTTCTGGCTACTTTGGAGCACTGCGTGGCCGAGGGAAGTCCATTTCAGATAACGGTCAATCTTCTGGCTCGGTACACTTCATGCAACTGTTTGAAACGCTGGTTGATGTCGTGAGTCAGGGACACATTCGTCGCGGACACCTTTCACCATACCTTCCACTTGAGCACCCTGACGTGCACGAGTTTTTGGAAATCGGTATGGAGGGAAACCCGATTCAAAAGCTCACCCACGGCGTGACGGTGGGAGACGAGTGGCTGCAGTCGATGATTGACGGCGACGAAGAGAAGCGTGGTATCTGGGCAAAAGTTATTCAGCGCCGGGGCCAGATGGGGTATCCATATATTTTGTATACAGACAATGCCAACAACAATACGGTGGATGTCTATAAAGACAAAAAGCTTCGTATTCACGCAAGTAACATGTGCAGTGAGATTATGCTCCCGAGTTCACCAGAATGGTCCTTCGTCTGTTGTCTCTCGTCAGTGAACCTCCTCCACTATGACGCCTGGAAAGACACTGACTTGATTGAAACTATGGTGTCATTCCTTGATACGGTCATGACCGACTTCATTGAAAAGCTCGAGGCGATGCGTGACAGTGAAGATAAAGAAAAGCGCCTCGCCTTTACTTTTATGGAGCGAGCGTACAACTTTGCGAAAGCGAACCGAGCACTTGGTCTTGGTGTACTGGGGTACCACTCGTACCTCCAAGCAAACCTGATTCCGTTTGAAAGTGCTGAAGCTAAGAAGGTGAACGTAGAAATGTTTAAGACAATTCGCGCCCAAGCCGACGAAGCCACCAAAGCACTTGCCACTCAGTTTGGTGAACCAGAAGTACTTAAGGGGTATGGTCGAAGAAACACGACCTTGCTCGCTATTGCCCCAACGACTTCCTCAGCATTTATTCTTGGTCAAGTATCACAAGGGATTGAACCAGTCTGGAGTAACTGCTACACCAAAGATGTACAGAAGATGAAGACGACGCTTAAGAACCCATTTCTCGAAGACCTCCTCAAAGAAAAAGGGGAAGATAAGAAAGAGATTTGGGATAGTATCCGCGATAATGACGGCTCAGTGCAACACCTTGAATGTTTGAGTGATGTTGAAAAAAGTGTGTTTAGAACTTTTGCTGAGATTGACCAAAACGCGATCATTGAACAAGCAGCTGAACGTCAGCCTTATATTGACCAGGGCCAGTCACTCAACGTCATGGTGCCACCAGACACGCCGGTAAAAGACATTAACCAGCTCTACATCAAGGCGTGGAAGCTTGGTATTAAGTCACTCTATTACCAGCACAGCATGAACGCCGCCCAACAGCTTTCGAGAAAGAAGATTCAGGAACGACTGAACGATAAGTAATCATTTATACACCCCAGGCATATGTGGTTGTTTAAAGTACGGTATACTAGGTAAGTTAGAGGGAAGCGGCGGCGAGCCGGGATTGTGAGACGCGACTCACGGTCCCCGCTCGCCGCCGCTTTTGTTATGTCGAACCCCACTCTTCTTGGTATTATAGAAGCCTATGCGTCAGTCCTTATCAATCGTACTTTTAGTTGCAGTCATTTTGTCTGCGCTGTATTTTCACGCCAGTCGGTTTGTGCCTTGTCAGGTACCGATTACGTATAGCCTAGGTGTGGTAGATGAGCGGTTTAATCTTTCAAATGATGCCGTACTTAGTGTTCTGAGGGAAGCAGAAGCTGTTTGGGAAATGGGTTCGGAAGAATTGTTTACCTATGACGCCGAAAGTTCTTTCAAAGTGAATTTTGTATTTGATGAGCGTCAGGAACAAGCTGAGGCTGAGTTTGGTTTTCAAGAAAAACTCAACCAAGCGGAGAGTGTAAACGAAGCCTTGCAGGAAAAGTACCAGTCCCTGACCGCTGAGTACGATGACCTCAAAGGAGCGTATGAAGCGCGTTCCGCGGAATACGAAGCAGAGCTCACAAAGTACAACAACCTGGTAGCTTCATATAACAACGATGGCGGTGCACCGCCTGAGGTGTATGAGGATCTTGAGCGCATGCGAACTAAGCTTGACCGAGAACAAAGGGAGTTAGGTAGTACTGCGCGTGAACTTAATCAACTAGTCGACAACATAAACCAGGTAGGGAAAGAAGCCAATGTCCTGGTTGAGACGTACAACCGAGGGGTGGGAGAGTACAACGAGACGTTTGGGAGGTCACGCGAGTTTACCCAAGGTGATTACCGCGGTAACGAAATAAACGTGTATACGTTTACCAATGAAGCTGAATTAGTGCTGGTTCTCGCCCATGAACTCGGGCATGCCCTGGGGATTGACCATGTTGAAGGTAGACAATCAATCATGTATTACCTCATCGGAGAGCAACCAGCTGACCTAAAGCTTTCAGAGTACGATATGTCAGCTCTCACAACTGTGTGTACAGAAAAATCAGTCTGGGATACACTTACAAGAAGTCTCCGAGACTTATTAGGATAATTTATATCGTATGCAATCTTTTTTTAATCGACCGTATGTACAGTTTTTAATAGCCCTGTCACTCCTCACCTTCATTATTGCGCTTGGTGCGTATGCTCAATTGACCTTCAAGCAAGCAAAAATGGGGATGATGGGTCCAACGACCATCTCTATTACCGGAGAAGCTGAGATTTTTGCCAAGCCTGATATTGGTCAGTTTTCTTTCTCAGTCAATGCAAATGGAGTCGATGCAGCTGAGGCGCAAACAAAGTCGGCTGAAGCAGTGAACGCTATTTTGGCTTATCTAGGTGAAGCCGGTGTTGCGGAGAAGGATATCAAAACCCAAGGCTATAACCTAGCTCCACGCTATCGCTATGAAGACCGCGCCTGTGCACCAGGTATGTTTTGTAACCCAGGTGAACCAATTCTCGATGGATACGAAGTCAGTCAGACTATTTCGGTAAAGGTTCGCGATCTAGACAAAGCTGGGACACTTATCTCTGAGGTGGGAAGTAAGGGCGCTACAAACTTAAGTGGACTAGAGTTTACGATTGATGACGAAAGTGCACTCAAAGCTGAAGCACAAGCCGAAGCGATTGTGGATGCTAAAGCTAAGGCACAAAAGATAGCTAATAACCTTGAGGTGAGACTCGGCAAGGTGATTAACTTTTATGAGCATGAAGGAACCCCGATGCCGTACTACGGAGGAGCGATGATGGAAAGTGCTGTCGCGAAAGACGCGATGATGGCACCGTCGCTTCCGGTGGGAGAAAACACTATTCGAAGTGTTGTGACGATTGTATTTGAACTCGAGTAAAAGGTACGGTTTACGGACACAAAAACGCGGCCTTCGGCCGCGCTTTTGTGTCACTACTGCCTAAGATTCTCAGGCAACCAGAACACGTATACTTGCTTTTTATTATAAATATGTCATAATCTAAACAGAGTTCACTCTTGAAACGAGGAGGTTTCAAATGCCAGCCCGTTTGCGAAAAAGAAACGTTCCGGTTGCCCCACCGGTTGTGGTGCACTCCGGCAGGAAAAGGGGCTCCACTCCGGATGCCCTTGAAGTTTTCGATGCTAAGGCATTCGAGCTTTCGCCCGAAGAAAACGAACCGGACTGGCTGATTGTTGGCTTGCATTCCTAAGTCAGTCAACAGTTAGTTGTCTGCTCTGAAATGAGGAAACCGTGCCCGGGCAAACAGCGTTTGCCCGGGCTTTGACTTTTTTACAGTGAAGCGTATAATGTATGGAAATCGCCCCCGAGGCGTTTTAATTTTACCCGCATATTTATCTCAATATATGACCCGACTTGGAAAATATTTCAGTGACACCGCTGCCGAAATGAAGCATGTGTCATGGCCAACCCGTACACAGGCACTTGTCTATACTGCTCTCGTGATCGGTATCTCTGTCTTCGCCGCCCTTTTCTTGGGTGCTTTTGACTACCTGTTTACACAAGTACTAGATCGTTTTTTACTCGGTCTTTAATTATTCATTAATTTCACCAATACACTATGGCTAAACAAATAACAGACGGCGAACGACGTTGGTTTGCGATTCACACCTACTCTGGCTATGAGAACGCGGTAGCGCGTAACCTTCGTCAGCGCATTGATTCGCTCGGTATGCAAAACCAGATTTTTGACGTGGTGGTACCGACCGAGAAAAAGATTCGCGTAAAGGGTGGCAAGCGCGTTACCGAAGAGGAGCGTATTTACCCTGGCTACGTGTTGGTAGAAATGGTGGTAAACGATGAGTCTTGGTACGTGGTACGAAACACGCCTCGGGTAACTGGCTTTGTTGGTAGTGGAACACAACCAGTGCCACTTACAGATGAAGAATATAACTCTCTCGTAAAACGAATGTCAGTTGACACAGTCAAGCATAAGGTTGACCTCAGTCCTGACGATTCAGTCGTGATTGTAGACGGTCCATTTAAAGACCTTGAAGGTAAGGTAGGGGAGGTAGATGAAAGTAGTGGTAAGGTGAAGGTGCTGGTGAGTATGTTTGGACGGGAGACACCCGTCGAGCTCGACTTCCTCCAAATTAAGAAAATATAAGAGTAGCAAAGCTACGACTAATATTTTCTTATGCCGATGCTTAGCGGTTCCGACCCCAGAGGGAGGAACCGCGTTTGCACCCGGCCCAAAAAAGTATAAATTGGCGAACTCCTTGCGTATCGGGAAAATTATTCGTCATCGTACAATAAAGTACGCCTCAAATTATTTCTTTTGTACGCCTTGTATCTACGTCAAATTTCCGCCTTCTTACGAAAGGGGAGGATGATACAGAGTATCTTGCAAAACCCTTAATTTCTTGTACAATACGCGGGCTTCAAAGGGTACTACAAAGGTGGCTATGGACCGCCTGCCCTGACAAAAATATAATCAAAACAACATGGCAAAGAAAATTACAAAGAAAATCAAGGTACAGGCTACAGGTGGTAAGGCAACTCCAGCACCACCACTTGGTCCGGTACTTGGACAAGCTGGTATAAATATCGGCGAGTTCGTAAATCAGTTCAATGAGCAGACACGCGAACGAATGGGCGAAGTCGTCCCAGTAGAACTTACTGTCTACGATGACCGTACGTTTACGTTTATCTTGAAGACCTCACCAGCTTCACGACTTATCTTGAAGGCAATTGGTAAGGACAAGGGTTCAAGTAAGGCGCCAGCACAAAAGATTGGTGAACTTAACCAAGAGCAACTTCGACAAATTGCTGAAACGAAGATGTCAGACCTCAATGCCGCTTCAGTCGAAGCAGCCATGAAGATTATCGCTGGTACTGCCCGCAGTATGGGGGTAACAGTGAAGGAATAAGCTGTTACCAACCTTTTGAGATGGATTTGACTGAAAGGATAATCCATCCAAAAGGTGTACAGCATCTGTAAGATGTAACAGTGAAGGAATAAGTATACATACCTTAAGACCTTGAAAAAACGCCACAAAAGTGGCGTTTTTTCGTACTTTATAAATTCTTTGTAAGAAAGCCAGTCTTACTCCGTCATAGGGGGCAGGAAGTTCATCTTATTGCGTCAAATGACGCCTCAAACGTAAGGAGAGACCATGTTCGGAACCAGCCGTGGCCGGCAACTGAAACTGAAAATCAAGGTACGTGAGCCTGCTCTACCAGAACAAACAGTTAACACTCGTCTCGTTGTGCTCGTGCTATACGACATCGCTACAAGACAAGTATTCGCTATAAATCCATGGAATGAAAACACCATCTTTGATGGCGATAACATTCTGGGTTTTTCAAGAAGTAAGCTGGAGGAATTTGAGAAAAAAGGCCTGATCAGAAGGCCTGATCTAAAATCCGTTCGGCAGATCTTCTTGCCTGGAATTGGCCAGACTATCTTTCGAGGTACAGACTACTACTTTGTATATTGTGCGGTAGATCGTTTCCCGTTTCACCCTAGTCGCACTATAATCCACTACGAACTGCTGGAGCGCGGCAACAAGCCGTCCATTCAGTGGACAGTAATGGCCGCAGAGCAAGCGCTCGAAATCGGCAACAGAAGTAACCAAGTGGTCGCCTAAGGCGGCCACCTAACCTAGTGGACTCCGAAAGGTGTTCAAGAAAACTTGCGAGAGGAACCTATCATGTCGAGTGTCGACGTATCTGTACCGGGTCTGAAACCGATTCGGTTGAGCAATCCCGCGACAAGGCTATTTGGCCTGTTTCGGGGTGATTCGATTTGTGTCATCGTGTATGAGCGGAGTACTGGTCAGTATTGGGTACTGAGCGAGAAGTTCACGAACAGGGTGGTCAATGCTGGCGATGAGTGGTATCCACTATTTGCGCATGCAGCATCACTCTGTAGGAAGGCTTTTCGGAAAAAGGCCTTCATTTGTCTAGAGGCAGTCTCGTCTTGTATATGTCTCGGTAAACGGGAGTATGGCCTCGCTGCCCGTAAGCGCCACTATGTCTATGTCGAGGTGGTTAAGGTACCGCTTGAGTATGAACAGGACTATCGCGCAATCCTAGTGAGGGATGCTGACGGCCTGTTCGTTCAGCTTTCTACACAACCTGTTGTACTGTGGAAGATTCTCAGCGCGATCGTTGAAGCAAAATTGGTGGTGTAAAACCGCCCCAAGCCCAGACAGGGCCGTCCTCGGACGGCCCTGTATTCTTTTGTAAGAAACAAAGACTACACACGTCTTAAGGAAAAGAGACAGTTCCACCAATCTACAATCTACGAAAGGCTACCACATGTTCAGCTTTCCGAAGCTTCCGCACGTCAGGTTTTCTATCGTGGTCTGTGCACCGAAACAGTTCGGGACAAAGACTTCGCAGCACGAATACCAACCCGCCGGCATTCTCGTGGAGAAAAATCAGGACTCTGGAATCCTCACCACTGAGGGCATGTTCCTGTTTGAACGGCTGTGCCTGCTTATGCTTCTTCTGTTTAAGGGTCGCGAGCGCGCCCTTCAGTATGTTTTGGAGTCGATTCCTGGCTTCATATTCGACCCGGAGCAGGTCACGTTCTACCAGACTAAGCAGGACGGTCGGGTCACAACCTACCGTGCTCTGGTGCGAGTAAGTGCCGACGAGCTGATGCTTATCAAGAATCCGCGTTTTCGCAACATCGAATTGCGTGAGCCGAAGTCGCGCATGCGACACCCCAACTACAACCTGGTCACCGCGTTCTGAGATGACCCACCACAGCAAGACGAAGCGTTCGCGCTTCGTCTTTTATTTTGCAAACACAGATTTATTGATTAATGCTATACTAGCCGTCGGTCAGAATTTAGCGCCAACAGGAGACCAACGTGACCAGCTCTCTTCGGAGAAGTAGTACGGACTTCAAAATAGCCCTCCTTATCGTTTCCGCTGTGGAAAAGAAAAGTTGGGTTGTACCACTGCCAGTGTGGCAGAAAAACAAAATCTCAAATGTCGTTTTGTGTCGTGAACCAGTCACTCGTCAGAGAACGGTTTCGGTAAGGGTTAACGAGTTGCTTGCGAGTTACGGGGTTGAGGTAGCAAAAGCAACGATTACCTACCTGCATACGTATCATTACGATAATAAAGAAGACGTCATACTCGTGGTTGCTGAGTGTCTACCGTCAGCTTTGCTTAGAAAGAGTTTTGCATACGAAGTAAATTGGGTTCAGTACAGCTTATTAAAAGGAGTGGTGAAACCAGTTCTCGATACTAGACTGGTCCGAAATTTTGAAGACTTCCTGCGGGAATGAGGCGATACAGTCGCCTCATTTTTTTATTTAAAAGTGATACATGTTATAGTACCCGGTATGTCAAAACAGGGTGCATTACCTTCACAGATGCTTCGTATGCTAATGCAAAGTGGCTTTATTTTAGGAGCTGATTCCAAGCATATTTCTCCAGCTTCTCTCGACCTGACACTTACGGATGAACTCTATACGATTCGAGGACTCATTCTTCCAAAAGTCGGTGAGACCATTCGTGAACTGCTTCCACTTATGGAAGCGAAGCAAGCATCGTTTAATGAACCGCTACAGGCAGGCACTTTGTATCTTGCTAAGCTGAACGAATCGCTCGCACTTCCAACTCATGTGTATGGTTACTGCAATCCAAAGTCTTCAACTGGCAGGCTCGACATGCATGTTCGGGTACTAGCTGACGGTGTGCCACGCTTTGATTCAGTTACTCCAAAAGGATTTAAAGGTGAGCTTTGGGTTGCGATGCATGCAAAATCTTTTGCCATTCTCCTTCACCCAGGTACACCACTCACTCAACTTCGATTATTTACAGCTGATACGAGGTTCAATGAGCTTGATTTAGAGATAGCCATGAAAAGCGGTCTGGTGTATGACCAAGGTGGAATGAAGGCACTCTTATACACTGATTTGGTAACGAACGATCAAGACGGTACGGTAGTTCTGACAGCACTCGTTGAGGCGGGGATGTGTGGTTATGTTTGTACAGCAAAACCTGACCAAGTATTAGATGTGGCCAATGTAGGTGGATATGAAGGCTCTGATTTTTTTACCGCAATTCACATTCAAGATGGTGCGTTACGTTTAGAGCGTGACAAATTTTACATTCTTTCGGGAGCAGAGTCAGTTCGTATTCCACCAGAACTAGCTTCTGAAATGGTTCCTATGGATGAACGGAGTGGTGACTTTAGATCACACTACGCTGGTTTTCTCGATCCGGGGTGGGGGTATGGAAAAAATGGCGAGGGTAAGGGTAGGCCGTTTACTCTTGAAGTCAGACCATTTGAGGATTTGGTGGTTCGAAAAGGTCAGCCAATTGCCAAGATTCGCTTTGAGTGTATGAGCGAAGTGCCTGATGTGCACTATGATATGAAAGACTCAAATTATCTCAAGCAGTCTGGTCCTAAACTCGGAAAGCAATTTCGATAAATTAAAAAGTGCCGTAGACCAAGGTGGTCTACGGCACAGTGCTTAGATTTCTTTTTTCACAATATCCTGTTCACCTCGTTTGATATTGAAGCGACCGGGATTCGGGTCCATGTGAAGCACAAGTCCCAAATCACCGTACGTATCTTGTAACAGTGTGGCCATTTCACCTGCACGCATTGCGAGCGTCGGATGGACGAGACTGGTCGCGCGAAGTTCTACCAGGTAGACGAGGGCAGGCAGGTCTCCAGAAAGGTAGTTACTGATGTTATAGCCCATCGGTAGATAGTATTGCCGAAGCGCAGTATTGTCTGTTAGCGCTAAAGTCGCCTTATTCTGCGATTCGATCAGTGCAATTGCTTCATCCTTTAGACTCTCAGTTAATTCTGACAAGTACCACGTATTGAAGCCAATATCGGCTGTGAGGAGGGGCATTCGTTGTGTGACTGCACGATGACGTTGAATATCCCGAAATGAACCGAAATCAAGCGTGAACGCAAACGCCGCTTCCCCGTACGCACCGAGCCATTTTGGCAGTTCAGTTTTTGGCGGTCGACTTGAAAGTAGGACACGGTATTCAGCAAGAGCTGTAGCATCTACTCCGTCACGAACTAGAGCAAGGGCTGGCGACTGTACGTCGTGATAGTAGTAGTGACCCATTGTCGCTTCTACATAGGCCTCTGTTCCTTCATACCGCTTCTTTTCGTTGTTGAAAGAGTTTGGATATGTTGCGATCAGTGCATCTTCAAGCTTGTCTGCAATTTCCTGTACTTCCGGAAGTGGATGGTGACGGAGCTGTGATACTCTGTCAGCAAATTGGCGCAAGGTGCTGGTCCACGCGAGGTTGGTACTGGCTCCGGCTGGTAGAAACCCGCGGGTAATATCAAACGCTCTTGCAGCGATAGCTTTTTCATACGTTGATTCTTTTTCCCCTTCGGCTATAGGGTATCGTGACGGGAGAGCCAATTTCATCTCTGATACCGCTTTAAGATAAAACGTTCTCCAGGTTTCAAGCACGTCTGTCCCAGCTTGAGTGCCAAGCGGATTCAGGAATGGTTGATTCGCAAAGTCGATATATCGCGTTGAGGCTTCCTGTCCATTGTAGAGTTTTGAATCTTGGATTGCCTTTGCGGCAAGCATCGAAATCCCTTCAATAAACACAACCGCAGTACCACAGTCACCGATTGATTTGTGCCCGTAACCCACGTAGTAGGTGGACATAAATTTCTCAGCGCCACGTTCTGCCAGCACCTTAAGATGTTCATCAACTCCGCCCACAGAACGAGAATGCAAAGCTTGAAGCATGGCAATTGCTTCAGCTGTAAGAATTGCGCCTGGATCGAGGATAACGATTTTTCCACCGCCGCTCAGTTTGACGGTGTGATGTTCTAGTTCATGGATAGCTTTCATAGCTGACATTGTAGCAACCTTTCTGGTTGTAAGGTACGTAAGGACTGTTATTCTGTCATAGGATAACAGGTACGATTGTTTGTATATATTGACTCAGTGCTGTTGATGTTTCATATACTTGATGAGTATTTAAAGTGTGGTTTACTAAGCTTTAGGAAGCTCTTAACTCATGATATGAAAGATGTATGGAAATGGGAAAATTTTTGGTCATTGACGGAAGTGACGGTGCAGGAAAGGCCACTCAGACCACTTTGCTTGTGGACAGGCTACGCAATGAAGGTCGTCAGGTAGAAAAAATTGATTTTCCAAGATATAAGGAGAATCATTTTGGCCGACTTTTGCGAGAATGTTTAGACGGTGCACATGGTGATTTTCTTACACTTGATCCGAAGATAACATCATTAATATATGCAGCAGATCGTTTTGAATCCTCAAAACAAATTAGACATTGGCTTGAGTCAGGAATTGATGTTGTTGCCGATCGATATGTTAGTGCAAATATGCTTCATCAGGGCGCAAAGATTGTTGATAAAGATGAGCGTAAAGTCTTTTTTGATTGGCTGGATGTAACAGAGTTTGAAGTTTTTGCGATTCCAAGGCCAGATATTATTGTTTATTTGGATGCACCATACAGTGTTCGTAAAAAATTACTAGAGTCAGATAGTTCTCGGTCCCAGCTTGATACTGTGGAAGTCAATGAGGCGTATCAAACGGCTCACGAAGCAGCGGCAACTCATCTTAATGAATTGCTATCATATTGGTATCAAATTTCGTGTGTTTCAAATAATCAGATGCGTGAACGTAGTCAGATTCATGAGGATGTGTACAGGACAATGAAAAAAGCATTCAATTGGTAAATTGAAACTCACAAAATACTAGCTAGCAGAGAGAAAAGTATTTGCATTTCTCTCTGTTTTACAATTTGTTATACTGACTCCACTATGAAGCTTGAGGTTAAAAAACTACATGACAAGGCAAGGTTGCCAGCGTTTGCTCACGCGAGTGACGCAGGCATGGACTTGTGTGCGAGTGAGACGATCACAATTTTGCCAGGAGAACGGGCACAAATACCGACTGGAATTGCGTTCGCTATTCCAGAGGGCTTTGTTGGGCTCATTTGGGACAAGAGCGGTATTTCACAAAAAAATGGACTGAAGAGTCTCGGTGGTGTTATCGACGCCGGCTATCGTGGTGAAGTCTTTGTAGGGTTGTATAATACCTCTGATACAGCACACGCGTTTAATGTTGGTGACAAAGTAGCTCAAATCTTGATTCAAAAAATTGAGCAACCAGAAATCATTGAGGTGACAGAGTTAGGACAGACAGAGCGGGGAGAAGGAGCTTTTGGTAGTACTGGTATATAAACTATGATCTGACACACTCTACAACCGAAGACGTTTATTCAGAAATAATTTTTATGTATGGATTTTAATACTTACCAACAAATCACTCGCAAAGATGCAAAGTATCCAGACATCGGTAACAACTTTATTTTTCCTACCCTCGGCTTAGTTGAAGAAGCCGGTGAGGTAACCGGAAAGATTAAAAAGTTGATACGTAACCAAAATAAATTTACCCCTGCAGACTTAAATGAAGAAGATAAAAGTAAGGTGATAATTGAGATGGGTGATGAGCTTTGGTATTTGTCGGCACTCGCCAGTGAATTAGGAGTTACCTTGAATGAGGTGGCAGAAAAGAATTTAGAAAAAGT
Organism: Minisyncoccia bacterium; assembly: GCA_041742075.1. Classification (GTDB taxonomy): domain Bacteria; phylum Patescibacteriota; class Minisyncoccia; order Phycocordibacterales; family UBA918; genus OLB19. Next base: position 47,895 of record JBGSJJ010000010.1, on the reverse strand, counting down.
GGCAGACAGGGTGAATAGGGGAGTTACTCAAGGGGCGGGCGATAATAGGTAAATACTATGCAAAACTACAAATTCATAAAGGCCCAAGACCCAGAACTATACGCGACTCTACTCGGCGAAGAGGCACGAGAAGCGCGAGGGATAGAACTTATTCCGAGTGAAAACTATGTCTCAAGAGCAGTGCTCGAAGCCAATGGTTCCATTTTTACCAACAAGTATTCCGAAGGGTACCCGGGCCGTCGCTACTATGGTGGACAAGAATTCACCGACCTTATGGAGACCATCACGATTGAGCGAGCGAAAGAACTTTTTAAAGCAAAGTTTGCCAACGTGCAACCGCTCGGTGGTGCGGCTGCCAATATGGCCATGTACTTTGCACTTATGGAACCGGGGGATACGGTGCTCGGGATGGATCTCTCACACGGCGGACACCTCACACATGGACACCCAACGACGTGGATAAACAAAATCTTCAAGTTCGTGCGCTATCAGATGAAAGACGCCGATACTGGAGAGATTGACTTTGAGGCACTCAGGGCGACCGCGCTCGAGCATAAGCCAAAGATTATCTTAGCTGGTTTTTCTGCCTATAGTCGCGAACTCGATTACCAAAAGTTTGTCGACATTGCACGGGAAGTGGGAGCCTACGCGGTAGCTGACATGGCGCACATCGCCGGTCTTATCGCTGGGGGAGTCGCGAAAAATCCGTTTGATTATGGTTTTGATGTGATAACGACTACTACCCACAAGACACTGCGTGGTCCACGGGGCGGAATGATTCTCGTTCGAGAAAATGAAGATATTGCTAAGCGAGTAAACAAGGCAGTGTTTCCAGGTATTCAAGGTGGCCCGCACATGCACATTATCGCTGCTAAGGGAGTGGCGTTTGGCGAGGCGCTCACGCCAGTCTTTAAAACGTATGCCGGTCAGATACTTAAAAACGCTAAAGCGATGGAAGCAGTGTTTAAGAACGAGGGCGTACGCTTACTGTGTGGCGGTACTGATAATCACTTATTGTTAGCAGACGTGTATAGCTCACTCGGGGTGACCGGAGTTGAAGCAGAGACGGTACTCGATGAGGTGGGTATTACGCTTAACAAAAACATGATTGCGGGCGACACGCGAACAGCCATGGATCCGTCGGGAATTCGGTTTGGTACTCCAGCGATGACCACGCGGAAGATGATGGAGAAAGAAGCGACGCGGTTGGCAGAAATTATGATTGAAACCATGAGAGCCAAAGATGATAGTGCTAAAAAGGCTACTCTACAAAAAGAAGTACAAGCCATGTGTGAAGCGTTTCCGGTACCGGAGGTACATACCTAAAGAGCGGGCGCAAAGGCTGGAACGGGACGGGCGAGACTTTGTCTCGCCCGTCCCGTTCCCTGTATACCTTTTTGAGTAGGGTGACCACGGTGGTCTATTTTCTTGCCAAGGAATTAAAATTGGTATATGGTACAGACGTGATGCGGTGCATCATATACGCCCTACGGGCGTTTCCTCCCTAAACTTCGGCCGTGCGCTTGCGTGCGGCCTTTTTTTTATTGGGTACTTTCTAGTACAATGACAACTATGGATACACCGGTTCTTACTACAGAAGAAGAAACACCTAAAAAGTCTTCAAACCGTTTAGCTCAGCTACGACGCCATTGGATGAGTCTGTCGTTCTTTTTTGGATTTTTGGTTGACAATCTTACGCTGAATCGTGTTGACGAAGCGTTTGATAATTTTATTCTTGCTTCCTACGTGTTGCTTTCAATGGTGTCTATCCTACTTTTGTACGCCAGCGTGGCAGGAAAACTTCCAGAAAAGCTTTCTCACTATGGACGGAGGTACCTACCTCTGTTGGTGCAATTTTCTTTTGGTGGGTTGCTTTCCGGTATGCTTATTTTTTATGGTCGAAGCGGTGCGTGGCTTGAGAGCTGGCCATTTCTCCTCATGATACTGGCGGCTATTATTGGAAACGAAGTCATTAAAGACCGTGCGTCACGACTGATTTACAACCTGGCGATTTTGTTTGTTGGTCTGATGTCATACATCGTACTGTTGGTGCCGGTAGTCACGGGCTATATGGGAGCCTGGGTGTTTGTGGGGAGTGGATTTATCGCGCTCACTCTCATGTACTGGTTTATCCAATTACTCTACCGAGTGATACCGCGTTTTATGGAGTTGCAGACACGGGCAGTCGTACTTACTTTAGGAGCAATTTTTGTGGGTTTTAATTTTCTCTATTTTGCCAACATCATCCCTCCCATACCACTCTCACTCAAGGAACTCGGGGTGTACCACAGTGTGGTCAAGTTTGAAAATAATACGTACCAACTCAAGTGGGTTGATCCAGTCTGGTGGAAGCCGTTTACGAATTCTGATACCACCTTTTATCCGAGTCAGGCACCAAGCGTGTACTGCTTTGCGAGTGTGTTTGCGCCTACCAAACTTAATACCAAAATCTTCCATACCTGGGAATACAAAAATGCTGATGGAGACTGGGTAGAGCATGCCAAAGTAGAGTACCCGATCTTCGGTGGAGGAGACGGTGGGTATCGAGGCTATAGTTTTGTAACGAGTCATCAGCCAGGTACCTGGCGTTGTAGTGTGGAGACCGGACGCGGGCAGGTGCTCGGTCACGAAACCTTTACTGTGGCTGGCAGTGGGGAAACCCCGAAACGCGGGCTTATTTCAAGGGTAGAGTAGGCTATTGCTATTTTAGATAATGTATGGTATAGTAACAGCTAAGTAAAAGTTCTATACCTGAAGGGAGAGACGATGCCCGGACTGAAGAGCCACCGCTACTGCGATATGCCCAGATGCCACGGAAGCGAGCGAGGGGTCACGCCCAAGCTCGCGCCGACGCTGTCGGCCGACGAGCTCAAGGAGCGTCAGCTCCGTAGGGCAGCTGAAAAGCTAGGGGTCACGCTCCCCGAGAGGCCTCGCGACACCGCGACTCCGACCCACTGGGTCACCGCCGATGGGCATGGGGTCCGGACCGGCAGACTCCGGTGCGGAACGGTGGTGGAGGTGCGCAAAAAGAAGCGCATCAACCCGCCTCGCCCCACCGAGGGGTCATCCGAGGCCAACGCCTGAACCAGTTGCGAGCGGAGACAGCGTCTCCGCTCGCATCCTGAAACCGCCACACAAACCTTGTGTGAGCGTTTTTTATTTTCTTTTGCTATAGTGGTCGATATGAAGCAGGTTATCGCCACAGCAATTAAAGACACACTAGGTGAGCTCGGTTTTCCCGATGTGGCTTTTACCGTATCGCACCCCAGCGATCTTCACCATGGAGATTTCGCGTGCAATGTCGCTTTGGTTTTGGCGAGCGATATAGGTCAGCCACCGCGGGTGATTGCGGAACAAATTGCCGGTATAATCGCTGGTCAAATCGAGTATGTTGATCGGGTAGAAGTAGCTGGTCCAGGGTTTTTAAACTTCTATCTCACGCGTGATTTTTTTACGGCTGAAATTGCACGAGCACGTGAAATGGGTGACGCGTGGGGTACCAATAAAGAGTGGGCAGGGAAGCGGATCGTGGTTGAATACACTGACCCGAATCCATTTAAAGAGTTTCATATCGGACATCTTTTTACCAACTCCGTTGGTGAGAGTATTGCAAGGTTGGCAATGATGCAAGGTGCTGAGGTGAAGCGGGTAAACTATCAAGGTGACGTTGGGCTTCATGTTGCGCATGCCATCTACGGCATGCAGGCGCTTGGTATCAGTACTGACAGTGCGTTTACAGCCAAAGACTTAGGACGCGCGTATGCGTATGGTGCAAATGCCTACAAAGAGGGTGGTGAACCGGCTGAAGCCATTAGAGCTCTCAACAAAAAAATCTACGACCGGACCGACGACGGTGTTAATGCACTCTATGATGCCGGTCGGGCAATTTCACTCGCGTACTTTGAAACAATTTATAAGGTTATCGACACCCAGTTTGATGAGTACTTTTTTGAAAGCGAAACTGGCCCTAAGGGTAAGGAGCTCGTGCTCGCCCACCCGGAAGTATTTACCGAAAGTGAAGGAGCGCATGTTTTTCAAGGTGAAAAGTACGGACTCCATACGCGGGTGTTTTTAAACAAAGAAGGCTTGCCGACCTATGAAGCGAAAGAACTCGCTTTAGCCAATGAAAAAGCCGAGCGACTGGGTGGCTACGACCATTCCATCATTTCTACCTCAAACGAAATAACTGAATACTTTAAGGTGCTCAAGATGGCCATGAGTTTTGTGTATCCTGAGCTCGCTATGAAAACTGAACACATCGGACACGGCACGGTGCGGCTCGCAACCGGTAAGATGTCTTCTCGAACCGGTGACGTGATTCCGGCTCTCGAGTTTATACAAGAGATAGCCGAGACAGCGCACGAGAAAATCGTGAGTACTGGTTTTACTGACGCTAGTCCTGAGCTCAGTGAGGCAATAGCGCTTGGGGCAATTAAGTACGCGACACTTCGGGGGAGTATTTTGCAGGATTCAGTCTTTGACAAAGAACGAGCCCTTTCCTTTGAGGGTGACTCTGGACCCTACCTCATGTATACCCATGCGCGGATTGTTTCTGTTTTAGAAAAAGCCGAGGTGTCTGGTGTGTCACTTATAAGCATCATTGCTCCGGAAGAAGCCTACGAGGTAGAAAAACTTTTGTATAGGTTCGAAGAGGTAGTTACCGAAGCCTGGAACGAAAGAGCCCCGCACAAGGTGGTAGGGTATTTAACTGAGCTGGCAGGCTCCTTTAATACTTTTTACGCACACGAAAAAATTGCTGACGCGACTGACACCTATGCACCCTACAAGGCAATGGTCGCTGATGCCGTCCGTCTAACCCTTAAAAACGGTCTTTGGGCACTCGCCATCAAAGCTCCCGAACGGATGTAGTTATAATCAATAAGCTACACGAAACAAGGGCGCTACTATTGACAATAACACTAATAAGTACTACAGTTTCTACTGGCAAATTCTGAGATCATGGAGGATCAAATGCCAAAAGACAAAAGATATCCGAATAACGATCAGACCTGGGGTATTGTGCTGACGTGCCTCGCTCTCATAGTCATGGCACTGCTCGTGGTCAAGGCACCGCTTCGCACGAGTGGCTTTGAGGCAGCGATCACTACCTCAGAAGAGCAACTACCCGCACCTGACTAAGGTGCGGTTTTCTTATGACTAAATTATTATTGGTGATTGTATAAAGCTTTCGCTCGTGCCAATGCATCACTTGTTTTTTTTGTAAAGTAGCTAGCTTCTTGAAGCTTAGCAAAGACTGGAAAGGCAGTAAGCGTTTCTTCAATATGGGTAGAAGTAGAACTTATAAAAACAGTCGTATTTTTTGCCTGCAGTTCAGTTACCGCTTCTCCTAGCGCCTCACATCCTTCAAAATCAAGAGAAAAAAGATCACGCAATCTAATGATAACTGCGGGTACACTTTTTTCGTGAGCTAATTTCTTCAAATTCAGTAGGTGTTGATTGGCATCAATGTAGCCAAAGTTTCCGGCAATACTATAGGTAACGACAGTGATAGTTTTTTCGCTGGTTGAAAATGTGAGGGTTTTCTTACCACGATGAGTTTCAATTGTTCCATCGTTAAAATTCCAAGTAATATCAAAACGTCCATGGGCAACGCGTTTAGCAAATAAGAGTAGTGCTACTACTGCACCAAGTGCTACACCTAGTCCTGCGTCGTGAAAGATAGTTACCAGAGCAACTAAAATAGCTACCACAAAACTTTCACGCTCGTGTTGCCAGTACTCAACAAATTTATCTATTTCAAGTAGTCCGAGCGCGGTATTTACCAAAATTGCAGCAATGACAGGCATCGGTACGTAGGAGAAAAATGGTAGTACTAAAAGAGCAATACCACCAGTAAAGAGTGCCGCTAGGATTCCACTGGTTCGATGTGTAGCACCTGCCTTGATGTTGGCGCCAGTTCGAATAAATACCCCTGTTGCAGGTAGTCCTCCCATAGCGCCAGAACCAAGATTGGCCAGTGCTAGTCCTAGTAGTTCACGAGAAGAAGAAGACTCAGTTTTTGTAAGCTTGTCTCCTAGTTTGGCGGTGATCAGTGTTTCAAGAACAGCTATGAGTGCAATCGTGCCTGAAATACTCACAATCCAACTGAGAGCCGTTGCGTTTGAAACAAGTTCAGGAATCGCTGACCAGGCCACCGGGAGTTGTAGTGTAGCAGTAAAGGTACCAAATTTATCTTGTAGAGAAAAAATGTCGAAACTAAAACGAGTTGATTCGAGATACCCAAATAAGATACCCAAAAGAGCAGCTGGAATTACGGCGGGAACTTTCTTAATAAATCGTTTCCAAACTAGGATTCCAGCTAAAAATACAAAAAAGACACTGAGTGAAGGGGTATGAATAAGGGCGCTATTTTCAATAAATTTCTCGACATCACCAACTAAATGACCTGTGCGGGCCAGGGTAGAAAGTCCGGTAGCATCAAAAAGCTGTGAAGCTGCTATTAAAATAGCTACTCCTCCAGCAAAACCATACATGACACTTGAGGGTATATAGTATAAATAACGGTCAAGCTTGAGAAGCCAGACAGCAAATACAATAAGTCCAGTCGTGAGGGCAAGAATTGGTAATACTGCTGACCCTAGACCGAGTGGTGCTGCTAGAGTGGCACCAAAGAGTACTGTAGTGAGAGCCCCAGCTGCACCAATGATGTTGTAATTGCTTCCAATGAAGATACTTCCTATTACGGTACCCCAGATGCCTGCAATAAGACCAGGTAATGGTCCAGCACCTGAAGCGATTGAAAGTGCGATTGAAAGTGGTACCGAAATAAGAGCAACAGTGAGCGCTGGTTGCCAATTGGCTTTAATGTGTCCTTTCACAACAGCTAGTGTCATCATAAAAAATATAAGAGTAAATAATTTCTAGTTTAAATAAAGAATGAGGTGCACTCAATCCTAAGCTACTTCAGGGTAGCTTTGGTTAAGCTCACTGTGGCCAAAGTGATGTTCGCCACAGACAGAATGCTCTTCCTTAAGAATCCGAATCCTAACGGGATACAGCTTACACAGTAGAAACTGCCACTTGAGACAGATGTCGTAGATATCTGACTCTTTCAAACCAAGTGCGTCGCCAGCTCCACAATGGGTATGGTACACAAGAATAATTTCTTCGACCTGCTTCAAATCCATCATGGTTTTTATAGCGAGCAAAACAATTATCTCGCCAATCACCAGTCCAGTTTCTGGTGTGATGGATTCTATGAGGATGTGGAATCGGCTTTGTATCTCATCGTCAACCAGAGCACTCATCTCAAAAGTCTGCTCACATCTTTCTAGGAAAGATTGTGCACAAAGGTTTGGGAAGAGAATTCCTCCGGGAAGTCGAATTTCATGAACCCATTTGTCACGTATATCTCCTGGTTTTCGGCTTCGGCCGTCTGAACAACGAATTTTCAGTACTTCTGTTCGTTTCGTCTTAGTCACTATCTGGTCTCCTGAACTGTCCGGGTGACATACTACTCCTAATATTGTATCTGGCAATAGGGTAAAAGTGCACAACGTAAAAGAATCAGTAAACATTTGTTTCTTCCTATTTTTACTTTAAACGGACTTTGACATTGCTGGTTTGGTGCCGTATCTTTTGAGAGTACTCGTACCTTACCGGGAGACAGAACATGAAAGCAGAAGGGTTATCGTTTTTTGAATGGTGCCTGCTTGGGTTTGCAGGTATTGGTGCCGTTGTTATCTTTCGTGTCTTGAACAAAAGAGAGCGAGAGGCGATCGAACGCTCTCGCTTTGAAGCCAGGGTGAGAGCAGGGGTGCGCGAAGGGAAGGTGGTACTTCATCCACGCCTGCGCGAGGTTGCGTGATACACATACACAACCCAAAACGGAGGTCACCATGAAACTATTCGTTCGCGTGCTTGTTCGCGTGCTCGACTCGCTCTACCAAGTGACGCTTGAGCACCTACTTTTGTTCTGGCGACTCTTAAGCCAGCTGGAGCCTCCGCCACCACCTCCCGAAACGTGCGAACCAATCGTCGACCGACCGCCTCCTCTTGAGGCGGTCGCTTTCTTTTCATACAGTCAGAAAATGGTAGGATACAATTGTACGTCTGATACATGTACGTCTATTAGTAATGTCTGATACACATTCGTATTGTATGAGTAAACAATTAAATCGAGAAAACGATACGGTTGCTGTAGAACCTAACAGCACCAAAAGTGAAGTAGCTCTTCGTGAAGAAGCGATACAGCAGTTTTGGGTTGAGCACGATACATTTAAGAAGAGTCTTGAAACACCAGCAGGCAGTTCGCCTAAAGGTGATTTTGTTTTTTATGATGGACCGCCATTTGCCACCGGTACACCGCACTACGGACATATTTTGGCGGGTACTATTAAGGATGCCATCCCGCGGTTTTGGACCATGCAGGGATACAGCGTCAGGCGGAAGTGGGGTTGGGATTGTCACGGACTTCCGCTTGAGAACTTGATTGAGAAAAAACTTGGTTTAGCGACCAAGCGCGACATTGAAGAATATGGCGTAAAGAATTTTAACGAAGCGGCCAGGGACACGGTGATGGAGTACGCTGATGAGTGGAAGAAGGTGGTTCCGCGCATGGGTCGGTGGGCAGACATGGAAGATGATTATAAAACGATGGATAGTACATATACCGAAAGTGTCTGGTGGGTATTTTCTGAACTCAATAAAAAGGGTCTCGTCTATGAAGGGTTCAAGACGATGCACCTCTGTCCTCGTTGTGGTACCACATTGTCAAACTTTGAGGTAAACCAAGGGTACAAAGATATTAAGGATATAGCGGTAACGATAAAGCTACCCCTGCTTGATGAGTCAGGGAATGCTACCAATACCGCACTGCTGGTGTGGACAACGACACCGTGGACACTCCCAGGCAACTTTGCGGCTGCCGTCCATAATGATTTTGAGTATGTAAAAGTCCAAGTAGGAAATGAGGTGCTCGTGATTGCCAAAGAGCGGTTAGCTTTTTTAGGTGATGAAAGTCATGAGGTACTGGAAACTATTATGGGTGCCGATTTGGTGGGCAAATCTTATCAACCACCATTCGAGTACCTTACAAAGCAGGAGTTTGAAGGTAAAGAAAATGCTTGGAAAATTTATCATGCAGACTATGTTGAGCTAGGTTCTGAGGGAACGGGAGCGGTGCATATTGCGCCAGCCTATGGTGACGATGACATGAAGCTGGCTCAGGCCAACAATGTGCCGATTAAGCACCACGTCGATAACTCCGGTCATTTTTTGGAATTTGTCGAAGGCTTCAATTGCCGTCTGGTAAAGCCAAAGGACGATGAGTCCTCCGGTGTTTCGCACCTTGATGCAGACATTGAAGTCTTGAAGAAACTACAAGACGCCGGGAAAGTATTCAAAAAGGAAAATATAACACACAGCTACCCTCACTGTTGGCGCTGTGATACACCGCTTTTGAATTACGCGACTACCTCTTGGTTTGTGCGCGTAACAGACTTTAAAGACAAACTCGTTGCAGAAAACGATATAGTGACATGGGTACCCGAACATGTCGGCAGTAACCGTTTTGGAAAATGGCTTGAAGGTGCACGTGACTGGGCGGTCAGTCGTCAACGGTACTGGGGCGCACCACTTCCGATTTGGAAAAATCCAACTACTGGTGAGTATAAGGTGTTTGGTTCATTGACCGAGTTACAAGCGAATTTGCCAAAGCGAAATAACCGCTACTTCGTCGCGCGACACGCCGAAGCACAAAGTAACTTAACTGGGGCGATAAACTCGATAGTAGGTACAGAAAACGGTTTGACAGAAAAAGGTCGGGAGCAGGCGGAAGCAATTGCAGAGACACTCAAAAATGAGGGAATAACGAAAATTGTCCATTCTGGATTACAACGAGGTCGGGAGACTGCGGAGTTCGTTGCGAGTAAGCTCGGCTTGCCTGCTGAAGCGATTGTTGAAGATGCGCGCATTATTGAGTTTCAAGTGGGCCCTACTTGGGAAGGAAAGACGTGGGCTGAGTTTAACGCCAACTTTGCGACTGAGGCCGAGAAGTTCACTAAGCACTTGCCCGGTGTGGAATTACGCCGTGACCTAATAAAACGCGTGGGAGATTTTCTCTATACCTATGACGCTACACACCAAAACGAAACCACGCTCTTAATTGGTCACGGTAGCTCCGTTTTCGGACTGCAGTGTGTGGCTGAGGGTGCTGATATGGTGCGGACAGTAGCGCTCAAAGAAGCCGGCTACCTCAAAAACGCTGAAGTGCGACCACTGCCGTTTGTGCCAGTACCTCATAATGATTACTTTGAACTCGATTACCATCGACCGTACATCGACGACATCGAACTCTTCGATACAGATGGCACAAAGCTAGAACGCGTGCCCGACGTGTTTGATTGTTGGTTTGAATCAGGCTCAATGCCGTACGCGGAGACACACTATCCGTTTGAAAATCTTGAAGTAGCGAACCCGGCTAAGGGAGTTCGATTTCCCGCGAACTTTATCTCAGAAAGTGTTGATCAAACCCGCGGCTGGTTCTACTCCATGATGGTGCTTGGTGTTGGTCTGTTCGACAGAGCACCATTTAAGAACGTCATCACCAACGGGTTGGTGTTAGCTGAAGACGGCAAAAAAATGAGCAAGTCACTTAAGAACTATCCCGACCCGATGGAGCTTGCTGACCGGGTGGGGGTTGACGCCATGAGGTACTACCTCCTCTCCTCACCAATCATCCGCGGTGAAGACCTCAATTTTTCTGAGAAAGAAGTCCTTGAACTGCAACGAAAAAATATCGGTAGACTGCACAACGTGCTCGCTATGTATGAGTTGTTCATGGACGGCACAAAAGCAAGTGCTACTTCGAACAACGTACTCGATAGGTGGATTATCACTCGCCTTTACCAACTCATCGCTGAGTCTACAGCTGGTTACCAAAATTACGAACTTGATAAAGCCACCAGGCCAATTGCTGATTTCATCGACGATCTCTCGGTTTGGTATCTGCGCCGTAGTCGCGACCGTGTTAAGTCTGACGACGCCGGAGACAAAGCGCGTGCTCTTGCCACCCTTCGCTTTGTGCTCAAAGAGCTTGCGCTCGTGATGGCTCCGGCTATGCCGTTTTATGCGGAGTACCTTTGGCAAAGAGTAAAGGATGAGAATGAAGCAGAGAGTGTTCACCTTTCGGCGTGGCCAGAGGGCGGTCTAATTGATTCTGAACTCCTCATGCACATGAAAGAAGTGCGGACTACTGTTTCAAGTGCGCTTGAAGCTCGTACCAAAGCCAACATAAAAGTCAGGCAACCACTTCTTAAAATTACGATACCGGTCGCGACGCCGTTTGACCCACTGTTTGAAGAAATAATCATGAGCGAGGTCAATGTAAAAGGAATTGCTTATCGTGGTGATGATCACAACATGGTTGAAATAGACACGACCATTACCCCAGAGCTCAAAGACGAAGGCGATGTTCGTGAGTTTATTCGTGCTATTCAAGAGGCGCGTAAGACAGCTGGCCTGGAGCCACAAGACAGAATAGTACTGGCAGTACAAACTAGTGAAGGTGGGGAATCACTCATAACCCAGTTTAAAGCAGAAATCCAAAAAGTAGTTGGTGCTGACGATGTGGTGTTTCAAAGTACCTCGGGTAGTGAAGTCCTAGCGGGTGAACACTCATTTACAATTGCCATCTCCAAAAAATAACGTCTAGGCCTGGAAGTAATTCTCATGTCATACGCAATCTATACAACTGAAGCACTCGTGTGTGGCAGTCGTCCGAATAACACTTCCGACAAGTCGTTTCTGCTTTTTACGAAAGAAGCCGGTATGCTCTGGGCAACTGCTAGGAGTGTTCGTGAAGAGCGCAGTAGGCAGAGACATGCCCTGCAAGATTTTTCTTTTGTACGGGTATCGCTCGTAAAAGGAAAAAGCGGTTGGCGGGTGGGGAGTGTGGAAGCAATGCAGAATCCATTTTTCGCCAGTACCGATAGAGTACGTCGGACAGCGGTAGTGCATGTGGTGAAATTGCTCCGTCGCTTTGTACATGGAGAATCTGCTCTTCCTCGACTCTACCGAGATATAGAAGAATGCTGTGCGCTCATTTTGGCTGAACCAGACGTTGATGCTCGTACCGTTACCACCCTTTTAGATTTTCGCGCCTTAATGGAATTGGGCTATATTGCAGAACATGAATTGCTCCAGGCTATTATTCAAGCTAACACCATAAAAGAAGCCTATGAATATGCCTCAGTAAAAGACCTTGCGCTCATTACTAAACTCACTGCGACGGCTTCTGAGGCCAGTCATTTATAAGGTATACTTAATCCATAGTGGTATGAGTGGCATAAAAGACTCTGACAACATAGAAGCGCTTCGCAATCGTTTGTACCAACGTGGTACTTCTGGTATCGGTAATGTGCACCACGAGCTAAAGCAAGAAGAAAATAAATCTGTCCCGACAGACTGGCATGTTGTTCCTGAATCAGAGTCAGCCAACGAAATTCCGATTGCTGAGATTGTTCCTGAAACCTATGCTCCTTCACTAGCTACGCTTTCTATGAAAGGTCCAAAAAAAAGAGGTTATCGATTGAAGTTGGCGCTCCTCGGAGTAGCATTTTTTGGCTTAGCTATGGTCGTGTCGAGTTTCTTTTTGGTGTTTGGAAGAAACAGCATCTCTGGTGACAACATTTCACTTGTCCTCACCATTCCGTTTACGATTGGTGGTGGTGAAGAACTCCCGATTCAGGTTGGTGTCCGGAACGACAACAGTGTCCCGATGGAGTCAGCCACCTTGATTATCGAATACCCACTCGGTACGAAGTCAGCTGACGATGAAAAGCGTGACCTGTTTACCGAACGAATTCCGCTTGAAACCATTAAGGCAGGTGAGACACTCAATATGCCCCTTAAAATTGCTGTCTTTGGTGAAGAGAATGAGGAGAAAATAATCAAAGCTTCGATTGAGTACCAAGTACAAGGTTCAGGTGCGCGCTTCTTTAAAGAAGCTGACCCGCAGTCCTTTAGAATTAGTTCTGCCCCGATTTCCTTTAAAGTAGATGGAGTGAAGAGTATTTCCTCAGGCCAAGAAACAAGCCTCACGTTAACCGTGGTCTCTAACTCTTTGTCACCTGTTTCCGAGGTGTTGGTAAAAGCCGAATATCCAGTTGGTTTTCAGTTTAAGCGGTCTACTCCAGAAACAAGTGACGGAAACAATACCTGGATGATTCCTAACGTTGAACCAGGCTCTAGTCACACCATTACGATTACCGGAGTTATTGACGGCCAAGATAATGACACCTACGTGATGAACTTTAGTGCTGGAATCCCAAATGATCGAGATAAAAATACCTTCGCTTCAGTGTTTGCAAACGCTGCCACTGAGTTTGCTATCGAGCCGTCGTTTATCGACATCGACGTTAGACTCAATTCATCGCCTGACCGGACAGTTAGTGTTAGTCGAGATCTTGATGTCTCTGGAAAAATAAATGTAAGGAACACGCTTACTGATTCAGTCTACGACATGCGGGCGGTTGCAACCTTCTCAGGTAATGCATTTTTAGACTCAGGTATACGAGGTAGTGGTTTCTTTGAGTCACAAGCTGACCGCATGGTATGGGACGTCGCGAACATGAATCGATTTTCCGAAATAAAGCCGGGTGATGACATCACTCTCTCGTTCGATATTCTTCCCAATTCGGCCATTCTCAAAAATCCTTTTGTTGACGTGAAAGTTGACGTCTTTGCCAGAAGAGTATCTGAAGCAAATGTGGCAGAAGAACTACTCGGTAGCGTAGAGCGAACAGCTCGAGTAGGCGGAGTCACGAGTCTAGTGTCTGCCGTTGAACGAAAGACACAAGGTTTGGTAGATACTGGACCGGTACCACCACAAGTTGGCGAGACGACCACGTATACCATTGCCCTCCGTATTGATAATGAAACAAATGACATCCGCGCCACGAGAGTGATAGGGAATTTGCCAATTTACGTAAACTGGCTAAACAAAACCTCTGGTGATGGTAAGTTTGAATATAATCAAACCAACAAGCAAGTAACCTGGACCCCGGGAGAAGTTGGCGCCAACACAGACGCAACTGCTACTTTCCAGGTATCGATATTGCCAAGCGTGTCACAAATTGGTACAACACCAGTATTGTTTAGTCGCCAGACCCTGCAAGCTACTGATGTGTTTACTGGTAAGCCAGTCCAGGCGGTAGCTAGTGAGCGCACAACGACGCTTTCGGCTGAAGCTGGGTTCGGTGAAAAAAATGGAGAAGTGGTTGCTGAAGAATAATTCACGATTGTATGACAGAAAAAAATCCTGACGTGATGGAGAAAGTAGTATCGCTGTGTAAGCGACGTGGTTTTGTGTTTCAAGGTAGTGATATATATGGTGGCCTTAAAGGTACCTGGGACTTAGGTCCACTTGGTACGGCCCTCAATGACAAAATAAAGAGTGAGTGGTGGAAAATGTTTGTGAGCGACAGGGAAGACATGTATGGCCTCAATGCCGCCATTTTAATGAACGCAAAAGTATGGGAAGCCTCTGGCCATACTGGCGCTGGTTTTTGTGACCCACTCGTTGAAGATACGGAAACCGGTGAACGCTTTCGAGCCGACCATCTTCTTAAAGACGCTGGAATATCGGCTGAAGGTCTTACGCCGGAAGCAATCGACACGCTCATTTCTGAAAATGGTATTAAGAGTCCGAAAGGTAATCCTTTAAGTAAGGCTCGGCAGTTCAATATGATGTTTGAGACAACTATTGGTGCCACTTCGGGTCCTGATGGAAAAGTGTACCTTCGACCTGAGACAGCACAGGGTATTTTTGTGAACTTCAAAAATGTTGTCGATTCCATGAGCCCAAAAATGCCATTTGGCATAGCTCAGATTGGTAAGGCGTTTCGAAATGAAATAGCGCCAAGAGAGTTTCTGTTTCGAGTGCGAGAGTTTGAACAAATGGAAATTGAGTACTTTGTTAAAGAAGAAGATTGGGAAACGTATTTTGAGTCACTCCGAAAAGACATGTGGACTTGGTTTGACCACCTTGGTTTAGCTCGACAAAACGTCAAAGAATACGAGGTACCAGAAAATGATCTTGCCCACTACAGTAAGCGGACAATAGACTTTGAGTACAATTATCCGGGCAAGGGTTTCGATGAGCTTGCCGGTTTTGCGTACCGCACTGACCATGACCTCAAGAGTCATCAGGAAGCCAGTGGAGTGAGCTTAGAGTATATAGAATCAGATGGCACTCGCTTCATTCCACATGTGCTCGAACCTTCGTTTGGCGTTGGACGAGCGCTGACGGCAGTTCTCTGCGAAGCGTACACCGAAGACGAAATGGGCGGGGAAGTACGTACCTACTTGAAGTTGCCTGTCCACCTCGCTCCGTACCGGGTGTGTGTCTCACCACTTCTCAAGAATAAACCAGAGCTGGTAGCCAAAGCGCGCGAGGTATTTTCGCTACTCAAGAAAGAGTTTGGAAATGTAGCCTTCGACGACAACGGCAACATTGGTAAGCGCTACCGTCGTCAAGACGAAATTGGTACCCCGTACTGCATCGTCATTGACTTTGATACGCTCGGTGAAAATCCAGCACTCCTTGATACGGTCACGGTCCGACACCGTGATACAGGTACTCAGGAACGAGTCCGTATCGACACCTTGGCCATTTTGCTAAAATAATAAAAAGCGAGCCAAACTTAGTGGCTCGCTTCCAACCGTACTGCTTGAAATACCTTGTAATAACCTTTTAGGAGGGCAACTTCTGTCAGTAAATGTGCATTGGTATACGATTCTTTAATCCGCTCGGTACGAAGAAGCATATCGAACTCTTCTAAGCTGAGTAGGCGAACCTTGTACCATCCCGCCAAGTCGGTGTGTTCAATGAGACAGATATTGGCTGCATAAAGCCCTTTATGAAGGATAAGTGGCACTGCAATCAGACGCCCATATTTCTTCATTTTGGTTATCATACTGCCGACACCGAGGCCGTCTTCGGCTATGCTTGAATTGTGTACTTGTTCCAACACCTCTTTTCTTGACATGAACTCCTCCTTTCTCCTTCATCATTTACGATACCACCCACGCAAAAATATGCTAGAGTTGAATGAAATAAAGAGCGCTGGGGCTATATTGAAGCTGTCTCGCAATTCGCCCTGTCTCTAAGGCGGTGTTATTGCTATAGTACAATGTGCTTAAATCAAATTATGATCAATAAACAATCCCGCTATATCACTACCACTCTGCCATACGTCAACGCTGACCCGCATGTTGGTTTTGCCTATGAGGTGGTAGTAGCAGACGCACTGGCTCGCTACTGGCGTCTCATTGGTCATGAGGTATTTTTCAACACCGGTACCGATGAGCATGGTCAGAAGATAGCTGGTAAGGCTGACGAGGCTGGACAGGATCGACAAGCGTATGTTGATCACTTTGCGTCTGAGTTTGGAAAGTTACAAGACGGACTCAACCTTTCTTATGACCGGTTTATCAGAACAACTGACGCTGACCACAAAAAGGCCGCGCAAGCTATTTGGCAGAAATGTTTGGATAAAGGAGACATCTATAAAAAATCCTATAAGGGGCTCTATTGTGTGGGGGATGAGATGTTTCTCCGCGATAGTGATTTAGTTGCAGGTCGTTGTCCGAACCACCCAACTATGGAGCCGCAAGTGATAGAGGAAGAGAATTATTTCTTCGCTCTTTCTAAGTACCAAAGCTATCTTGAGGAATACTTGAGCGATGAGTCAGTTATCTTACCTGCCTGGCAACGAACCTGGGCACTGGAGTTTGTTAAAAATGGACTTGAAGACTTTAGTATTTCGCGTGAACGCACACGCCTCAATTGGGGAGTGCCAGTGCCAGGGGATGTCAATCAAGTGATGTACGTATGGTTTGATGCGCTTACAAACTACATTAGTACCCTCGGTTGGCCAGAGGATGTACAGGGTACCTTTAAGAAATTTTGGGTTGATGGACACACCCTTCAGCTGGGTGGAAAAGACCAAGTACGTTTTCAGTCTATTATGTGGCAGGCGATGCTCAAAAGTGCTGATGTCCTAGCTACCAAGCAGGTGAATTATCATGGTTTTATAAACTCGGGTGGACAGAAGATGAGCAAGTCCCTGGGCAACGTTATTTCTCCGTACGAACTGATTGCTCGTTACGGCACTGACGCTACGCGTTATATTCTTTTACGACACGTACACCCCTTTGAGGATACCGACCTAACCTGGGAGCGGATGGATGAGTGGTATACAGCTAACTTAGTAAATGGCTTAGGTAACCTTGTTGCGCGTATTATGAAGATGGCCGAGACGCATCTTGAAACACCCATCGAATGTTCAGAATCAGGGCAGTTCGAGACTGACTTTTCTGAAGCCTTTGATTCGTATAACCTACAAACGGCGTGCGACAGTGTGTGGAAAAAGGTTGGTGAGCTTGATGAACAGATTGCCACCACTGAACCATTTAAACTGATTAAGACGGAACCTGAAAAAGCCAAAGAACTGATACGGGCATTAGTGCGCGATCTGTATCTGATTGGACGTCATCTTAGCCCACTTATGCCTGACACAAGCACAATCATCAAAGAAGCTGTTCGTACCAATAAAAAACCGGAAAATCTCTTTGGTCGCCTAGACTAGTTTTCTCGGCGTGTTTGTTGTAGGATAGATGTAGTTTGTGCATCTGGGGAAGAGGTCTTGAAATGTCAGACGAACCTGATCTTGAAGGCAAAATTGTGATCGTGAAGTTCACCGAGTCCTTACACGGACACACGCGGGATTGGTGTTTGATTTACTTCATTGAAGATAGTAAACGGCACACAATCCGCGGGGTAGATGACCTGCCTCTTTCGGGGTTTTGCGCCCGAGACGAATTTGATACGGATGAACAAGCAATCAGTATCTTAAAAAAAACTTTTGTAAAAGAAGTCTTCGTCCCACTTCACGCTGCGCTCGACTTAGAGTATGAGTGGTGTCCGGAAGAGGATACAAGTGCCGAGGGGATTATCGAAGTTGAAGATTGGCACCAATTCAGCCCCTTTACGCAACTTGATGATTTTTATACTCGTCTTTGCAGTGAAGGCATCGTCGTTCATTTTGTATAACATATTATTTAAGGAGCAACGGTCGACGCTTTAGCGTCGACCAATTTTTATAATAAGCACATGATAAAAAATCAATGCAAAATCATAACCAAAACCTTTCATTCGAATGAAAGGTTTTAGCGGACTCCTTTGTAGCGTTCTAGACCATTGTAGTGAGGTAGTATTCCCCCAAGATGAAGAATGGAGTCAATGGTGTTTAGTATTTCGAAGTAGCTTTTTTTAGATTTACCTAATTTCTTTAGAATAGAATCATAACTTCCAGAATCTAAATTCTTTTTGATTTTTTCAGCTGTAGCTGGACTGACTTTGAGAACATTCGCAATATTGTAGAGAGATCTTCCTTCAGCAATGAGGACTATTATCGCAATACGCTTTGCAACCATGACACGCTCTTCTTTTCCTAGGACTTCTTGTAAAATCAAACCAGTTTCTAGAGCTGACTTAGTGTGCGCAACATGTGTGAACTGTATAAATAATTCCTCAAGTTGATTTGTAGATAATAAATTTTTGTTGAGACGAACCATATTAAAACAATATCAAACCTTTCATTCGAATGAAAGGTTTGATGTGGTACTATATGTTCATGAAATGGATTGATACTCATGCGCATTTAAACCTCCAAGCCTTCAATGACGACCTGGCTTCTGTTGTGAGTCGTTGTGCGGAAGAAAGTGTCGCGGTCACTAATGTCGGCACGAAAGAATCGACGAGCAAGCGAGCGGTAGAAATAGCTGAAACCCACGCAAACATGTATGCGATTGTTGGCTTACACCCAATCCAAACCGCACCCGGTATCCATGATGAGGACGAAGTAGGCGAGGGCGCACAACCTTTTACCTCGCGCGGTGAAGTATTTAACCCGGATTTCTACCGCCAACTAGCCACTAGTAAAAAAGTAATTGGGATTGGTGAGTGCGGTTTTGATTACTTTCATCATGATGCCTCGACAAGAGACATTCAAGAAATGGCGTTTGTTGCGCAAATTGAACTTGCCAATGAGCTTGGGCTACCCCTCATGATTCATACCCGCAATGCCAAAGAAGTAGTAGCGGGGGTGGATGCGTATGATGATGTGTATACCGTTTTAAAAGCTAATGCGAAAGTTCCAGCCAATATTCACTTTTACGCCGGTACATACGAGCAAGCGAAGAAATTTTTCGATATTGGCTGTACCGTATCTTTTACCGGCGTGATTACCTTTGCGAAGATGTATGAAGAGTTAGTGAAGGCTATCCCGCTTGACCTGATGCACGCCGAGACTGATTGTCCGTACGTGGCCCCAGTACCATACCGGGGGACTCGCGCTGAGCCATGGCACGTCATGGAGGTGGTAAAAAAGATAGCCTCCATTAAAAAACTTCCGCTGGAGGAAGTTGCCACGGAACTTCGACTGAATGCCCAAAAACTCTATAGACTCTAAACCAAAATAACCTGTACCTAGGTACCGGTAATTTTCTTAAGGTGACGACTAGGCAAGCGAGCTAGTCAAATATATTCACTAAGTATTCATTGATAACTCTTTGGTCAAGGTCGTAAAATGTCACCCCTTCATCTTTCATAAAGTCTGCAAGCTTGGTTCCAACAAACCGCCAGTGCCATGGCTCGTACACGTAAAATCCGTTTCCTTGTGGGTAAGAGAGAATGAATCCGTACTTATAGGCATTCTTTTGGAGCCAGGCGAAGGCTTCGGTATTTTCAAAACTTGTGTATGGGCCACCAACTGAGGGTGTGGTAAGGTCGAGCGTCGTACCAAGCTGGTGCTCTGAGTAGCCTTGGTCGGCCGAGAAAGCGTTTGCCCCACTCCCATACTGAATGGTGTACTGGCCTTTGAGTTCTGCCTGCTCTTCAAAAGAACGAAAGGCTGAAGTGACTTTGAGGTCGATACCGTCATCTTTGGCATCTTGAATCATCTCTTCTAAATAAGGCCACGCGCTTGTGTGGAAGTACTGGTCACGGCGACCTTCTTGTACGTACTCACTATCAATTTTGGTGAGTTTGTCAGGCCGGAAGTTTTCGTTAAGGAAGTAGACTTTTGAGTATTTCTGGAGCAACTCCTCGTCTGTTTTGGAAAGTTTATCCAGAATCCCTACGGTGCCGGCTATTTCCTTAATTTGGTCTTCAAACTCCTCGTTCTTGTTTTTTTCACGCTTGAGGTCACGCTCGATATCCTCACGCTCCTCTTCGGTTAGTTCAAGCATATCGCCCAGTTTGGTAATCTCAGCTTCTTTAAGTGCCAGTTGCTCGGTAGAAGAAGCGGTTGCCAGTAAGAAAAAATTTCGCTCTTCTTGAAGCATCAAGACCTCAGCTTGAAGCTGTTCGGTTTTATAAAAAAGGTAGCCGGTACTTCCGACTGCTATGAGAAGGAGTAAGCCGAGTAGGGGCAAAATTATCTTGGAGAGAGAAGCTTTTTTTGGGTGCATTCCCCAAAGTATAGCACCTTGAAGCAATGAGGTGTCTATGTTGATAAATAGGAATATTTGTTGTAGTGTAAGCGGGTTATCAGTAATGACGTAACAACATGTCAGAAACAACAATGCCAGCAGTCGAAGCGGTTGCGGTAGAGCCAACTGAAAAGGGCGCCTACGAACTTGCTTTCCACGTTCTTCCAACGATTGCTGAAGGGGAAGTGTCTCGTGTTTTTGACGAAGTCAAAGCACTTATTACAAGCCAAGGCGGTGAAGTGGGTGTTAGTGAAAATCCAGAGCGATTCGAACTAGCCTACGAAATCGAAAAGCACATTGAAGGTAAAAATCGAAAGTTCAAAAGCGCGTACTTCGGATGGGTTCGTTTCCACATAGAAAGCGGAAAAATTGAGCACATTCTCGAAGAGCTTGAAGGACGAACCGATATCCTACGTACTCTTCTGACTCGTCTGACGAAGTCTGAAGAAGCGATGCCGTTTTACTTCCACGAAGCTCTTGAAAAACAACCAGCAATGGCTATCGACGTCGATGAGGTACTCGCGAGTGAGCTTGCACCAGAAGAAGCTGAGGCAGTCGAAGAAGTGGTAGCGGTGGTGGAAGCAGAAGACGAAGTAAAGTCTTAATTAAGTAACCAAATAAATTATGTACCTTAACAAAGCAATGATCTACGGAAATCTTACGAGAGATCCAGAATTAAAAGCCCTCCCAAGCGGAATGAATGTGTGTTCATTTTCAATTGCGACTAATCGTGTTTTTACAGACCGAGACGGTAAGCGACAGGAGCAGGCTGATTATCACAACGTGGTCGTTTTTGGTAAGCAAGCGGATACGAGTGCCAAGTACCTCAAAAAGGGTAGTGGAGCGTACATCGAAGGCCGACTACAAACACGAAGTTGGGATAAAGATGGTGTGAAGCAGTACCGCACCGAGATTGTTGCTGATAGGGTACAGTTTGGTCCACGAACTGATGGTGGTGGAGGCGGTTCAAGTAGTAACTACAGTGGTGGCAATAATCCACAAGATAGTGCGATTCCGCCGGCGCCTGAGTATCCAGAAGAAGATATCAACCCAGACGATATCCCATTTTAAGAAACGAACTTACCCCAGCTGCTTTGTTGCAACTTCAAGCTTGTTGGTCACGGTAGTTATCTACCGCTTCCTCCAAGCTATCGTTGCGCCTCGCATCTGAGGCAATTCGTTCCTTAAAATCTGTAGACATCGTGATTTTAAATTTCGAAACATTATCAACCCTAACGCTGAGAACTATGGACGAAAAGCAAACAAAAAATAGTAATCACAATCATATTGATTACAAAGACATCACCCGACTTGGTGCCTACATCAACCCACACGCTCGTATGATGAACCGACGTCGAACCAAGCTTACCGCCAAAGGACAACGAGACTTTGCTCGAGCAATCAAGCGAGCCCGGTTTATGGCACTGATGCCGTTTATAAAACATTAAGTTTTATTACAACTTGGCCAATCTAGGCACAAAAAAGACCAGACACACGTCTGGTCTTTTTTGTGCCTAGGAGAAGCACCTAACCTTGACTTACATTCTATCTATGGCATTCTTGCTGAAGAAAATCGTTCACAAGGGAGTCCGAGCTCATGAGTAAAAATAAGCATTACATTGGTGATGTGATAAATCTATTTCTACTCGTTCTGACTACGTGTGTATTGTATGGAGTGGTGATACCGATAAGGTGGGTTATTGCTCGCCTAACGTGGTCTGGAAATCGCCCTATGTTTGTGGTCGGACTCTGGTTTATTAACCAGTCAGTCTTGCTGTTACTGATAGGCTACCTCGGTATTGGCTTCTATACGCTCGGCGATAGACTTCAATTCAATGAGCCATACAAACAATCGTACGAAGCTCTGGTTGTACTTGTTGCGAGCAGTATTGCTCTGCTAATCCTCATCTACCCACACATACCGCCAAGAGAAAAACCAGCAAAGGAGTAAAAAATGTTGCGATTGCGAGCACTCGTTCTTCCGCGTATCGTTCCAAGTAAAGAAGCATTGTTCTATTCACTTTTGCTCCACGTGCTCGTGCTCGGCACGCTTGACCTCCTGATTCGCTGGATATTTTGAATCAGTCATCTTTGGCCCCGCGCTACGCGCGGGGCTTATATTATCTTTAAACTAAGGCTAGTAGTGCAAAAACATTGATTTTTACATAAAAGTGTGCTATAATAATAATTGAATGTGTACTTTGTCATAGGAGGTTATAATGGCCACTGTACTCTACTGGTACGCGGTCATCGTGACCGTTACTTTCTTCTTTTTTCTCTTTAAAGTTTACCAGTTCACCATCCCGCATTGGTTTCGGCAAAGGTTCGCTCAAAAGTTCGCCAAGCGGACTGAAAAGTGGGTAGCGCTGAGCGAGCTCGAATTCGTTCATTCGGTCTCGGCGACCAAATACCACACCGATCTAGTCGCGGATGGAGTTGTGCAAAAGGCCGGTGGCAACTTGACCGTTGTCCTTCATCACCAGGGCAAGATTATTGGCAACATTGGTCTTGATTGCACCCCGTACGGGATGCATGTGGTCCAGATGCAGGGCGTGAAAGGGGTGTACCTGAGCAAGCTCGGGATCAAAGACGCCGACCGATTCTTCCTTGAGTGTGCGGAAGCCATTGCGCGTACTCTGGGTTACCGGAGGGTACTTATCCTAGAGGCCAGTAGTCACCAGTACTTCGAAAAGGACCCAGCCTGGGGAAGCTTAAAGAAGCGAGAAGCGCATAAAGAGCGCATGATTCGGCGGTACAATCTCGTGCCGAAACAAATGGGGTACCGGGGTAGTTTAATCTCACCTTGGAGCTCCAAGAAACTTGAACAGAGAAAGTTGAACGTAAAATGACTGATCTTGAGTCTATACTCCTCATCCGTATCGTCTCGTTCGCCGTGGCGATAACGATGGCCTTCGAAGCCTATGAGGCAGGTTGGAATATCTATCTCATATTCCTCACCTTTGCTCTGGCTAGTCTAGTGGCAGTGCTCGTGCTGGTCGCTGTTGTAGCGCCAGAAGTTGTGCCAATTGTCATCAGTGAAGCACGGAAGTACTTTCGCAAATGACCCAAACGTAGGCCCCAGCGACATATTGGTCGCTGGGACAATGGCCGATGACTCGTTCATCGGTCTTTTTTATTGGAAAGCCGTAGCGCAGGCCACCATGATTGTGGTATGAATGATGATAGAAGTACACAACATGGAGCACCTATGATGGGAGGAATTGCCGGACTTTTGTCACTCTTAAGTATGCCCTGGTTTCGAAAACTCTTTTTAAAACGAGGTCCCGAGGAAACTAATAAACCAAAAGTACGTTGGTACCAGAGTCGCTACTATAAAAATGCTTCACCAACCGAACAAGCCCATATGGATGCTTCTCGGCCCAGGGTTCTTGCAGCCCTCGTTCTTCTTGCGACTATCATAGTATTGATTGCTCTTTTTTAGACGGTTCAAGATTACAAAGGGCCAGCATTCGTATGAACGAAAGCTGGCCCTTTTATAAAGAGTAGTTACGACTTACTCACGCGCTCGGCATAGAGACCACTCTCGGTGTTGATGGCGATAACGTCGCCTTCACCAATAAACATAGGCACCATCATCGTTGCGCCGGTTTCAAGGGTCACTTCTTTGAGTGCACCACCTGAACTGTTACCTTTAACCGCCTCCATCGCTTGGGTAACTTTGAGTTCGACTTTAATGGGAACCCGAACACCAATCACTTCTTCGTCATAAATCATCGCATCGAGTTCGCTCCGCTCCTTGATGTATTTTCCGCCGTCACCGATGAGGTCAGCTGAAAGAGAGAAGCGTTCAGCCGGCGTGCCAGCCATATGGAACATATACTCGTCACCCTTGCGGTAGATAAACACAATCTGCTTAGATTCAAGCTCCGCTTCGTCAGCCGTTTCGTTTACGTGGAAGGTGTTTTCGTAGGCTCGGCCTGACTTTAGTCCTTTAAGCTTGGTGATGTTGACAGGCTTGCGTTGTTGCTTTCTAAATACGTGATGACTAATAACGATGCACGGTTCATCGTTGAAAATAATAACTTTTTTCGGGGTAATTTCGTTATATGCTAAGACAGCCATACATTCTTTGAATTATGAATAGATGCTACAATGTAAGGAAGAATGGTATCACATATGCTTGGACTTACAACTAGTGATAATGCAGGAGAATTGTCTGACGCTGACTTATTGATTCGCTCGCAAGGTCAGCCTTGGCTCTTTGCTGTTTTACTTGATAGATACCAAGATGCTTTCCTGCGTAAAGCGAGAGGTATTGTGCGAGACGAGCGAGATGCTGAAGAGATAGTACAAGACACGTTTACCAAGATTTATTTGAATGCGCACACCTTCACTCCCCAAGAAGGAGCCAGCTTTTCATCCTGGGCGTATCGGATTCTTATGAATACTGCATTTACGCGGTATCAAAAACTCATTAAGCAAGGACAGCGCTTTACCGCCCTTGACCCTGAGTTTGAAGAGTTTATCGGTGAGGCCAGTCTTCATAGTGGTTTTGAAGATAGGCGTGACGCTATTGAGCGTATTTTAGTTCGACTACCCGGACACTTTGTCTATGTGCTTCGTCTCCATTACTTAGAACGCTATACTCACGAAGACATTGCTCGCGAGACGGGTGAGAATGTGGGTACGATTAAGGCGCGTATTCACCGAGCAAAATTGGCCTTTAAGAAGGAAACTAAAGTGGGGGAGATTGACGTTGTGCTGTAACTAAGTTGCAGTAGAGTGAGTTATAGGAGATGAAACCATGAAAACAGTAAACAAAAACCTAAAAAGACAGATTATGCGCCGGGTGTATTACGCCTATACGCTCCAAATCTTCAGTCACCCGGCCTTCCCACACGGCATGGCGCTTTCGATGAGTGTCGCTCTCCTCGCGCAGGCGGTGTCAATTCCGGCTATTTTAGCCAACCTCTCAGCTACGCCAGTTGGTATGGTGCCCACCTACCTTATTTACTCGAGTCTTAAGACCGAGACGTTCGTGCTCTTACTGCTTGGCGCCGTGGTGTTTACCATCCTTTCCTTTGGGGTGACCATTAAGACGGTCAGGGTAAAGCGCCTGCAGACTATTTAAAGTAGTGACAAAGGCCCCGACAGCGAAGCTGTCGGGGCCTTTGTCTTTACGAACTAACTATTTACCTTCTTCTTTAAGCGCCTTTCGAATGTGCTTCAAAAGTTCAGTCTGCACTTTTGGATTTTCTTTAAGGAAGGTACGCGCAGCGTCGTAGCCTCGACCTAGCTTTACTTCGGTAGAAGCATCACCACCAGGCGGAGTGTAGGTGTAGGAAGCACCTGACTTTGCGACATACTTGTATTTTTCTCCAAGCGCGAGCAGCTCGCCCTCCATTGAGATGCCTTCATTATAGATAAGATCAAACTCAGTTGAGCGGAAAGGAGCAGCCACTTTGTTCTTTACCACCTTAACGCGGTGCCGACCACCAACTACCTCTTCACCCTTTTTAATTTGGGCAATGCGACGAATATCAAGACGAATAGAGGTGTAGAACTTAAGCGCCTTTCCACCTGGTGTGGTTTCTGGGTTACCAAACATCACTCCCACCTGCATACGGATTTGGTTAATAAAGATAACCACAGTCTTACTCTTAGACACAATCCCTGTCAGCTTTCGAAGCGCCTGACTCATGAGTCTAGCTTGCTTGCCGACGTGGTGAGCACCCATCTCACCTTCGATTTCGTCTTTTGGAGTGAGGGCGGCTACCGAGTCGATGACGATAACGTCTATCTTTCCTGAGCGGACGAGTGACTCCACAATCTCGAGGGCTTGTTCACCGTTACTTGGCTGAGAGACAAGTAGTTCGTCGAGCTTTACGCCTAGGTTTTTGGCGTACTCGGGATCCATCGCGTGTTCAGCGTCAATAAACGCACAGATACCATTCATCTTCTGCGCTTCAGCGATAGCATGCAGTGAGAGGGTAGTCTTACCAGAGGATTCTGGTCCAAAGATTTCAATAATCCTTCCTCGAGGGAAACCACCAATCCCCAGCGCGTCATCAAGACCAATCGAGCCAGTTGGCACGGAGTCGATGTCCACTTTCCTCGTGTCACCAAGCATCATGATGGAATCGTCACCAAACTTTGTTTTGATACTCCGGAGTGTTTCAGCAATATCAGCCGCTCCCTTCGGCGCGCTTTTCTCGTCGGGAATTACTTGTGATTTTAATACTTTTGGAACTTTCTTTTTTACCATACGCTCTGTCTTATTGGATATTTGATAAAGCCATCTCTTCGGTTGGTTCTTCGGGTGTTTGTGGTACGTAGATAAAACTACGCGAGACCACAGTGGTACGGCCGTAGCGGTCTTCTGCCCGTAGGGTAGCAGTAGTATACCCGTTTTCGAGCACAATCGCCTCAGCGAAATGCCCAGTCTCGTCAGTATATATCTGTCGGCCGTTTAAGCTCATGCGGGTTATGTTTTGCGCTACCCCTGCCACCTCGACGATGCGTTCAGTGTGAATACTGGTTGCCTCTGATGTAGAGACTGATACTTGCGGTCCAGCCAAAAGAAAGCGTGCTTGGTAACCGGTATAACCAAGGAAGCAGAGTAAAAGCACTATGCCAGCACACACGAGTAAAACCGAGCGGAGGGTGACGTGTCTCTGGGGTAGTGATAAGGGTGACATACGGAGGCTTTAGAAATGAGTGCGGTTATCTTCGCGGTCCTGGTCAGTGCCGTCAAAGTCTGCATCAGTCGGTTCGTCAGTATCGCTTGGTGTACCACCACCGGTATTCCGACCAAGGAGGATTTCGCGTTGCTTTGCGCCGTCAGCCGAGCCAATCACTCCGCGTTCTTCTAGTGTATCAATAAGCCTGGCTGCGCGGGAGTAACCTATCCTCAGTTTACGCTGGAGGTACGACGTCGAAGCTTTGCCCGCTTCGAGCACTGCTTGTTTGGCTTCTTCATAGAGCTCGTCATCATCTTCGTCACCCAGGTTTCCGGCAAACCCACCTGGTTCAGCTGGGCCATTTGAATCGAGGTCAATCCAATCAAGTTCATGGGCGTCACCTTGTTTCTTGAGGTACTCCACCACATTTTTAATTTCATCTTCGGAAATAAACGCCGATTGTAGTCGGGTTGGTTTACCTGAGTCAGATGACATATAAAGCATATCGCCTTTACCAAGGAGTTTTTCGGCTCCCACTTGGTCGAGAATGGTCCGCGAGTCTATCTGGGAGTTTACCTGGAGCGCAATTCTAGTTGGAATGTTGGCCTTAATGGTTCCGGTGATGACGTTTACCGACGGTCGCTGGGTCGCCAACAGGAGGTGAATACCCACGGCGCGACTCATCTGGGCCAGTCGGACGATAAGCGCCTCGAGTTCGCGTGGGTAGGTATGCATGAGGTCGGCGAGCTCATCCATAATTATCACGATGTAGGGAAGCGATTCAGGCAGGTTTACTTTTTCCTCCTCTGGTTCGCCATCAGCTACCCAGGCATCTTTAGCCGGCTGATAGACAGTGCTGTGGTACGAGTCGATGTTCTGCACTTTTTCAGTTTGGAGTATGTTGTACCGTCGTTCCATTTCGGTAACTGCCCACTTGAGTGCTTTTAAGGCACGCTTGGCGTCGGTAATAACGGGAGCGAGGAGATGCGGGATACCGTCATACAAGGTAAGTTCTACCCGCTTTGGGTCCACCATCAGGAAGCGGAGTTGTTCCGGACTATTGCGGAAGAGGAGTGAAGCGACTAAGTTGTGAATAAAGATAGACTTTCCAGAACCGGTCGTACCCGCGATAAGCCCGTGGGGCATCCGCGCGACGTTCGAGAAGTGCACCTTACCCGTGATGTCTTTACCAAGCGCGACCAACAGTGGCTTCGGTGAATCGGTGTATTCCGGTGAAGTAAGCAGGGAAGCCAGACCAACGGAAGACTTTTCGATGTTGGGCACTTCGATACCC
Source organism: Minisyncoccia bacterium (assembly GCA_041742075.1). Taxonomy (GTDB): domain Bacteria; phylum Patescibacteriota; class Minisyncoccia; order Phycocordibacterales; family UBA918; genus OLB19. Next base: position 19,443 of record JBGSJJ010000010.1, on the reverse strand, counting down.
ACGAGTGACTTGCCCGGGATAGGGGCTTCGATGCGGATAGTGCCAGAAGCGAGGTTAAGTTCAAGCTCGCGCTGGAGACCAACAATCCGCGCAATCTTCACTCCTTGCGCCGGCTTAAGCGCGTAGCGGGCGACAGTCGGACCGATTTCCACCGTGTCCATCTCGACGTCGATGCCGAATTCTTTCAGGACCCTTTTAATCGTGTTGGCGTTAGCCTTCACGTCGCCAGTCTTAGCCTTGCCTTTGTCCTTAGACAGGAGCGACAGTGGAGGTGGGTCGTACGAGCCAACAAAGTTGGTGACGGTAAATTCGTCCGAACTCGCCTTAGCCGGTGCTAAGCCAAGTCGTTCGGAGACCGTTTTCTTTTTGGTGTCAGTGGCCGGTGTTTCCTTTTCTGTGTCTGCTTCAGTCGGGTCTTCCGTTTCATCGTCATCAAAACTATCCGGAAGCTTCAGGTTGGCAATATCACTTGAAGGTGCCACCTCTTTGTCTTTTTTGCTTCGCATAAATGCGGGCACTCCTAAGCCGGTGTTAAAGGTAAGAAAGATACCCGTGAGGAAAAAAGCAAAGAGAAAAACTCCGGTTGCCACGTTGCCCATGAGAAACGCAAGTGGCCACTTTACAATCAGTCCAAACAGTCCACCATAGGTTTCAGTGTAGAGCTCGAAACTCCCGAGAAGGGCCAAGAAGAGCAGGGTGATACCAAAGAGCTTTGAACCACTGACCCGACTGTCTTCCTTAGGCTTCAAAAAAGCGTACACAAAAAACGCACACGCGACCGGCGCCAAGTATGCCCCAGCCCCAAAGAGGTAGGTAAGGCCAATCTGAGTCCAAACCCCCACCATACCGGCGTACGCAGTTAAAGCCAGTACAAAGAAAATACCCAAAGAACCGATAGCTAGTGCGGTAATAGATTGCTTTGCGTGCGGAGAGAGGTCGTTAAACATCGGATCCCGTTCAACTTTTTTCGCTTTTCGTTTTGTCGGTTTTGCCATAAGAAGTACTGCGTATCAATTTCGGTAATCTGTAATATAAGTCGGTATAACCTCAATCATACCACGAGAGCACACCAGGCTAACTTGGTAGTTTGTGTGACAGATGGGGGCCTCCTCGGACACCAAAAAGACGTCCTGTACAGATTGATAAAAGTCACCAAAGGTATATAGTACAAACTGAAATGTCTCTGACCGACGATAGCGCACTTAAAAGACACTACTATGAATCCAAAAGACAACAGCATATCAGACATAAACTTTAGAAAGCTCGTCAATGATGAGAACTATTACAAGTATATTTTTAAAAAGACAGAAAAAATTGTCGGAGTTGTCTTTTACATCCTCAACAACGTCGATTCTGACTTAAAGACACAAACGCACGTGGGCAACATTGCTGGCAAGGCTCACCTTGTCCATGAGCATTCTTTGCGTACGCTTGAGGTAAAACGAGCTGGGGGGAAGGAGGTACTCGAGCAGTTTGCCCAATCCCTCATAGCACTGGAAAGCACCTTCAGGGTAGCCGGTGCAACTACGCTCATTTCGAGCGAAGTCTTACGTACCGTTGTGACTGAAATCGATACGGTCTTAAGGGGTCTCCGGACGTATATCGGAGAAGAACAAAGACTCGATGAGTCTTTCCAGAGCGACCAGTCGTTTCGCGTGGCTCCGGTGTCTCCCAGGAGAACTGTTGCTAGAAGTCGTCTGGCTGAAGGCAAAAGTGAGGCTGGTAGTGAAGCCCCTAAAGTGCCCCCAAGTGTCGATAGACGTGAACGAATCAAGACCATTATCGAAGCCAAAGGTGAAGCCACTATTAAAGACATTTCTGAAATTGTCGGCGACGTAAGTGAAAAGACAATCCAACGAGAGTTACAGTCAATGATTGAGGACAACATAGTAAAAAGACAAGGTGAACGTCGCTGGTCAAAGTACTCTTTGTTTTAATAGCGTTCAGCATTTTTTAGAACCGGTTAGTACATGAGCGTTCGTTGTCCTTTATAAAAGACAACGAGTCTATAAGACATTGTCTAAGACAAAGCATCATAAGGTGTAAAAGACGAAGTCTGGGCGCATCAGAGTAGCTCACCTGAGTCTTAAATTGATCACTTGCCACAACTCACAATTCGTTGCCTACTCATGGATACGTAGTAAGAAGCCTATCACCACCACGTCTTCATCTGTAGGTAGAGATAAGGTTATTTGGTTGACTTTACGGTCATGCCCACGTATCCTTTTTTGGCACTGATGTAGTAGAGCGCTTTAAAAATACGGAGCACTATCCACAAAGAGATGTGCACCAAATTAATAAAAAATACGCTATACTGTAGGAGTGCCACTTGCACGCTTTTTTTCTAGCAAAATTAAGTGAGCAAGCCTGAGGTATTGTTCGTTTACAATGGGGCCTATAAGGCAACTACAAAGCTAATTACTCTAGAACTTATCACAATCGATGAGATGCGAGATAAGCAAGAAAAATAATACGAGATGAACGTCATTGTTCTTTGAGTGTTATTTTATGAAGCTTAACAAAGCAGATCGCGATTTTGGAAAGTTCTTTCCCGCCCCACCTTTTCCCGTCATGGTTGATACGCTGAAACTCAGTCCCACCTTACAGCTAACCTTCATATATATGTCTCTCTAAAACAGATGTATATGTGGAGTTAGTGATATTACGTAACCAGAGATGGTTGCGAATATGAATTAATTCATATTATCAGTTTTAGAACGCTCCGCTAATGGAGCACCCTGTAGGTTGAAATACCTGCAAACAAAAAGTAATTACAATTATGACTCAAACAAATACTTTTGCTTCAAAGCTCACTGTAGCTTTCGTAGCAATCGCTATGATGCTTTCAGCTATCGCTCCTCTAGCACAGGCGCAAACAGCTGAAGAGCTTCAAGCACAGATCGCTGAGCTTATGGCCACGATCAACACACTACAATCACAAGTAGGACAAGGAGCTACTTCAGTAGCTTCAGGTATCTGCCCTTACTCATGGACTCGTTCACTTTCATCAGGTTCAACTGGTGATGATGTAATGAAGCTCCAAATGTTCCTCAACGCTGACGAAGAGACTCGAGTCGCTATGTCAGGCGCAGGTTCAGTAGGTGCTGAAACTATGTACTACGGTCCAGCTACTGCAGCTGCAGTATCAAAGTTCCAAGTTAAGTACCGCGCAGACATCCTTTCACCAGGCGGTCTCGTGAACCCAACTGGCTACTTTGGTCCAGCTTCAATCGCTAAGGCCAACATGCTTTGTTCAAGTGCTTCTACTCCAGTAGACCCAGGTGAAGAAGAAGGTGAAGAAGCTGAAGAAGAAGAATCAATGGAACTTTCAGGTGAAGGTGAACTTGATGTATTCGAAGTTGATGATGCTTCAGACACAGACATCCAAGAAGGTGCTGAAGACGAAGTGATTGCTGAAATTACAGTCGAAGCTGCTGAAGGTGATATTGAAGTAGATCGAATGACTTTCAAGATTGCTGACAGTGATAGTGCAGACAACAGCGAAGAAGACCCATGGGATGTATTCGATGAGATTACACTTTGGGTAGATGGTGAAGAAGTAGCATCATTTGACGCTTCTGATGAAGACGCTTACCTAGACGAAGATGAAGGTGAATTCCGATTCTCAGGTCTTGGTCTCGTTCTCCAAGAAGACGAAGAAGTTGAAATCCTCGTCGGTGCTACTGTTGCAAGCAACGTAGATGACGCTGGTGACTCTACAAAGGCAGGTTGGAAGCTTACAGCTACAGAAGTACGATACTTCGATGCTGATGATGTAGCTGAAAACGACAGTACAACAGATGAACTTCCAACTGGATCAGCTACCTTCGAAATTGTTGAAGAAGGTGACGGTGAAGGACTTAAGTTCGCTACTGGCTCAAGTAACCCAGATGCTACTGACATTGTCGTAGACACTGACTCAAAGACTGACGGAGTAACTGTTCTTGAATACACAATCGAAGCAGAAGATGCTGACGTTGAGCTTAATACCCTCTTCGTAAAGATTACGACTTCAACTACATCAGCTCAAGCTATTGATGAAGTTACTATCGACATTGACGGTGAGGAATTTGACGCTGAAAACTCAGCTTCATCAACTGTAACTAGTACAACATTCGAATTCGACATTGACGGTGACGTCATGATTGACGAAGACGAAGAAGTTACTGTAAAAGTTATGGTTGACTTCCGAGCACAAGAAATCAGTAACAATCAGCCTCGTTATGCCAACGGTACAACGATCGAAGCAGATGTAACTTCAGTAGAAGCGAAGCTTACAGATGCTGAAGGTTCTACTGATATTCTTGCTGCTGACATCTCAGGTACAGCAAACGGTGAACAACACACACTAGTAGCTGAAGGTATTGTTATTCCAATTGATAGTGTTGTAACCGAAGCTGACGCTTCAGGTGACAATGACACAACTGGTCAATTCTCAATCACCTTTGACGTTACTGCAGTAGAAGGTACTTTCTACGTCAACAACCTCGCAACTACAACAGCTGGTGATGCAACAGCATTGCTCGGCGGTGTACAGTTCGCGATTCAGTCTGACGCAGGAGTAGCAACTACAGTGTCTGCAACACTTTCATCAGATGGTGATGTAGCAACAAACGGTGCATTCACAATTGACGATGGAGAAACTGAAGAATTCACACTCGATGTGACATTCGCAGCTACTACATCTGGTCTATTCCGAGTTGTACTTCAAGAAGTATGGTACTCAGTAGATGACGATGGTGAAAACGCACTACCGTATGTTCCAACCCCAGCTTCTGACTTCGACACTGCATACCAACAAGTTAACTCAATTTAATCTTTCTAGATTAACTAAGGTTAGCTCAAACGTAACAGTTTAGAGTTAAAGCAAAAGAAAAAACCCCGACGCGGTAACCCGCTAGGGGTTTTTTCTTTTCCCCAAAAAATAATTAAATCTACAAGATTAACAAAGGGCCACCCTTCGCAACTTTGCGAAGGGTGGCCCTTTGTAGTCATGCTAAAATAAATTAATGACCACACGAAAGCTCAGCTTTTCTCATAATGAGTTCTATCACGTTTATAATCGTGGTGTAGATAAAAGAACAATCTTTCAAGATGCAAAAGATTATGAACGTTTTGTAAACTTACTCTATCTAACAAATTCTAAAAATTCTATAGATCTTCGTGAAATTAAAAGAGACGAAATAAATGTATATGAGTATGAACGAGGAGACGAGTTGGTTGCTATTGGAGCGTACTGCCTCATGCCAAATCATTTTCACTTATTATTGACTCCTGTTATTGAGGGAGGAGTCACAAAGTATATGAATAAACTGTGCACAAGTTATTCAATGTATTTTAATAAAAAATATCTACGGTCAGGTACTTTGTTTGAGGGAAAATTTAAAGCTGAGTGGGCTGATACTGACCAATATTTAAAGTACTTATACGCCTACATCCATCTCAATCCAGTGAAATTAATTCAATCAGATTGGAAAGAGCAGGGAATAGCTGATTTTGAAAAAGCGTATTTATATGCGAAGGATTACCGATTCTCTAGCTTGGCTCATTATTTTGGTAGCGCACGCCCAGAACAAGTGATTTTAAACACATCGTTGTTTCCAGAATATTTTGTAACTGAAGCAAGTATGCAAAATGAATTATTTGAATGGCTAGCTTTCAAACCTAAAGTTATCAATCTAGCGAAGGGTGGCCTTTTGTAAAGGGTTTTATATAGGCAACTAGGTAGTCGGGGTTCTTAATTGGGTAAAGTTGGGTAAAAAGTTATGCAAAATGGTATTTGTGTGATTATTCAAGTGGGAGTACCCTAAGTAATATAATCTAGTTAGCTAAAGCTCTATGAAGGTTTTCACGAATTTTCTTCTATCCGCACTCTTCCTATTTGTTCCTTTCGCTTTTTCTTACGCTCAGACTACTCCACCATGCGGAAATATAATCATTCCAGAATCATTTTATGGTCCTGGTTCCGAACAAGAAATCACCGAAATTGAAGATTGTGATAATCCATTTAATGAAGATGAAAATGTGGGATTTTCAGCGTCACTCAGTATTGCTGGGATTCCAGTTACCGAGGGTGCTGAAATTATTATTCCTGAATCGGAACTTCCCACTGAAGTAGCCAGTGTCATGCAGCCATCCTCGTGGGGAGATTCCTTTAGTTTATTTAAAAAAGACGGACAAGATTACTCGTTATCATATTGGGGTCCACCATCAACAACGTCTCTTGAATCATTACCTTCAGGTACTTACTCTGCAGTATTTACCTATGAAGAACCACCAATTCTTAACTATGAACACCAGAATTATTTTGAGAAATTTCTAGCCTATATCATTCCAACCGCGTATGCCTATTATCCGTCATATGTTCAAGTGAGAGTTATAAACTTTACTGTTACGAGGGAGGAGGTAGTACCAGAACCAACTGGTGCTTCTAGTGTACTTTTCTTGCCGGGGATTCAAGCTAGTCGGTTATATAAAGATGGCTTGTTTGGCTTTGAGGATCAACTATGGACACCAACTTTTAATCAAGATGTGCAACAACTTGCTCATACTTTAACTGGAGAAAGTATAAACGATGTATATACCAGAGACGTTATTGATGAAGTGGTTGGATTAGGTACGGTATATAAAGGATTTTTACAATTCTTACACGGATTGAAATTTCTACCAGAACCAATTAAAGACTACACAGCTTTTGCGTATGACTGGCGTTTTGATGTATACGATATAGTGGAAAATGGTACTCAGTATGAAAATGAAATAAAAAGTGCTGTATCAGAAGTGGAGCGATTAGCATCAGCTTCCCATACTGGTAAGGTGACTATAATTGGGCATTCAAATGGAGGATTGGTAGGCAAGGCGCTTATTTCAGAGCTTGAACGTATAGGGAAAGCGGATTTAATTGATACATTTATCATGGTTGCTGTACCTCAACTTGGTACACCAAAATCAATTGGGAGCATCCTTCATGCATATGATCAGGATTTGTTGTATGGCTTAATACTCAATGACAGTACGGCTCGAGAAGTAATAAATAATATGCCAGGTGCTTACGGTCTTTTGCCAGCAGAAAAATACCTGTCCTCGAGTCAAGAACCCATCATTCAATTTGACAGTTCGTTCACTACCTCGCCATACAAGCTAGCTTTTAGCGGCAACATTTCCAGCTTTGATCAATATAAAAACTTTCTAACTGGCTCTGTGGGTCCAGCCCGAAGCCTTTCAGATCCTATTTCAACACCAGCCAAGGTAAATGAGACTCTCTTTACCGAAGCGCTTGAAAATCGAAATAAACTTGATAACTGGCTCGCTCCAGATGGCATTAAGGTGATCGAAGTAATAGGGACTGGCTTGCCGACTCCAAAAGCAATTGAGTACCGAGAGATTTTAGAAGGTGAAAATTGTATTAGTGTCGGTGGACAGAACACTTGTACACCAAATAGAATCCTTAAGGCTTATGCCCTGTTAACAAAGTATGGTGATCAGACGGTAGTACAACGTTCTGCAGATGCGTATGAAGGTGAAAAGGAGAAGTTTTTTTTGGATCTTGGGGAGCTTAGGAAGATAAATCGAGAAAAGAAGTACGAACACTACAACATGATGGAAATTCTACAAGTCCAAATTCTTTTAGCGAAAATGATAAGCTCAACAACCCCAGATACTATTCAGTTTATAAGTATCAACGAAATTACGTTTGCTGATGAATACGAAGTAGAGATTATCGATTCACCGGTGCGGATAGTTGCCGAAGACGAAGAGGGTAATATAAGTGGAGTTGTTATAGAAGAGGGTATTAAGGTTATCAAGGAAGAAATACCTGGTAGCCAGTACTTTGAGTTTGCCGATACCAAGTACCTTGTTACTCCTGCAGAAACTAAGCGTACAGTTAAATTGTACGGTGAAGAAAGTGGTAACTATACCCTCACTGTTGCAAAGCTTGGCAGTAGTGACGAACAAGAATTAGAGCATCAACTTGTAAATGCAACAGTCACACCACAGATGATTGCAACCTACTCAAAAGATTCTGATGGGTATTCAACTTTGAGCACTGATTTAAACGGAGATGGGGTAATAGACAGAGAGACTACTATAGATGGAATGCCTATTGTTTATACATACGCTGACTTAAAGCAGGCTGTTAAAGATACCAATTTAAGTCGTGCTCCTGAAAAAGTTCTTCTAGAATTAATAAATGCAGCGCAAGAAGCCTCTAAACGAAAAGCTAAATTACCAATTTTAGGCAAACTAGAAGATTTGTTATTAAAACAGATTTCCCAGTTAGTGAAGCTGTATACTCAAAAGAGACTATTTATCCAAACAGAAGCCACAGCTTTAGAAAAAATTATTAAGTCGATTAGCAATTAAAGTAATAGTATGAATTATTTAAAAAAAATAAATATATACAAATATTTAAATGTTATCCTGCTTCTTTTTACAGCAAATGCCACTCTATATTTAAATTATAACTATAGTAATTATTGTCTTGATGAAGACATTTACTGTTACTATAATTTTTACGATAAGGTATATGACCCATTATATTTTAGTGGGTTTATACTCTCAGTTATTCTTGGAGGTCTGCTTCTCGTGCCAGCACATATTTTTAGAAAATGGCTTTTCTACGTAGCTCCACTAGTTATTATCGCCACCTACTTTCTAGTTATTGATATTTCTGTCTATTCATCAAACGTAATGCAGTTTACTCGCGCTAACATGGCCCAACTTGGAATGTATTTCTTAGGCGCGGTCACATTTATGTTTGTATGGGTGCATCTTTTTTTGGATTGGAGACAAAAAACAAAAAGGAGTGTGAAAAATAGTTAGAAAATGATTGATAAATTTATAATCTATGCAAGTTATACATCATTATTAATATTTTTTGCATTAATTTATTATATAGAAGCAGCTGGAAGATATATACTATGCTTTGGACATAACCCTATTTTAAGTGAAAGTACTTGTGAGATAATCCGTAGTGGTTTATTTCTTTTATCAATATTTATAACTTTACTAGTATGGGTTTTTTCAAGTGTCTATTTATATTTTAAGAATAAAATCAAACTTAGAGTTTGTTATTTGAAATTTGTTAAACATGTCTCGATATTTCTTATTCCACTCAATGCATTTGGTTTTGTAGAGTTAGAATTTTGCTTAGGATTCTTAGGATGTTCATCATTTTATTTGTGGCCCATATTTATACCATTCACAGTTGTGTTTTTGGTTTTATCGCAGCTATATTTTGAGTTAATTTTTTTAAAATATTCAAAAAGAGATAATTGGGAACGATTTGATTCGTTTATTGTAACAATTGTATTTACTTTACTTACCCCACTTTTACTTTTTGGATCAGTGAAAGCAATTGATTTAATTTCTGATATAAAATTACATAAGTACTTAAACACCGTTGAGAGTTTGAAGGACCCAACGATTTTAATTCCACGGATTGGTGAAGATGAATTTAGTCTTTCAAGAAATAGTTATAAGTCGTCGCGATTGACTGCCAGCCATGAACTTGTTGAAATTCTTGTGATCGATAATAAAAACAATCTGCAAGCACCAAGATTTTTAAATCAAGTAACCGCAAAAGGTCATACTGATAAGTGGCTTTCAAATAAGCAAAATTACTATGTTGAAAAAGGAATTATTAATGCAGGATTTGACAGACCACCTTTTAGATACCAAATTCTTGGTAAGAAGTTAGGTATTACAGATATAAAATTTATAAGTGAGACTGATACAGTGTTAAGCAAAATTGAATCTTTGCTTATTTTTCCTGAAACAAAGATTGATATAGAAATTTCAATTGATGATACTTCTAAAATACATTTAAATAAATTACAGTATGATTGGAACGGAGATGGTTTACTAGATAGCGAAATAAGCTGGATTGAAGAAAGAGACTATATTAGAGATATTACTAATATTCTACATATTCTAGTTTCTCAATCCGAAATAGATCCTGTTCAGGAGTTAGCACTCCGCAAGATACTATCTGATATTCCAACTAAAAGTACTAGTACTCAGGTTGAACAGTTAAACGAAATATTGTTTTTATTGCAAGGCCTTGAGTCTGATTTAAAACTTCATCAAGTAAAATCAATAATTTCTGAGTTACTTATTAATCTTCAGTACCAGCCAAACACTCAACCGTAGATTAAAATTAATCTAATCTACGGTATACTACTAGTGTGAAAATATTGAACAAGAACTTCTATAGCCAATTGTTCCGGTTTATTGCTATTATTACGGTAACGCTTGGTTTGATTCTCCTGGTAGGAAGGTTCATGTCCTAGCATTTTTTATGATTCGTATCACTGATCAGTACTTTTGGAATGTCGTGTTTGGAGCTTTTTTCCTCGGGCTGTTTGTGATGGGTATGATAATTCTTGATACTGAAGCGTACCTGACACGCGAGACACTGACTATTTACGACATCGCACTAATCACCCTGGCTTCGTTTCGTATGACGCGACTGTTTGTCTATGACGCTATGACAAAGTTTATCCGTGAACAATTTCTCGACGCCGAAGTGTCTGCCAGAGGAGGGAAGGTTTCGCTCGTAAAGCCAAAGACAGGTCCGAGACGGACTCTGGCTGACCTCTTTTCTTGCCCATGGTGCTTTGGTGTTTGGTCGGCTTCGACTATAGCTTTTTTCTATCTACTCACACCTGTCGCGCACTTCCCGACGCTGGTGCTCGCTGTGGCTGGTGTGGCGACTTTTATTCAACTCCTCGCAAATATGGTTGGCTGGAAAGCTGAACAGTTAAAAAAGGAGGTAGAAGGTTAGTAATTTATCCCGAGGTCCGACCTCGGGATAGGGGTTGGATTTTTTTACATTTCTGGTATAGTAGCGCGTACGCAGGCTCAAGACAGCTGGTGGTAGAGGGTCGCTCTACCGTAATCCACCTACAGCCGTAGGTATACCCGCCGAGGTCCATATATCTCTTATTGATAGTGGAAGGTCGAAGCCTAACGTTGTGTCAGTTCTGACACAACTTTGGGCCTGTTATTTATCACGAAAACAAAAATTTACTGTGGCAATTACAAAAGCAAAAAAGACCGATATTCTCGCTAAGCTAGAAACAATCAAGAATGAGTCTGACTCAATCGTGTTTGTAAAGTTCAAGGGAATGAAAGGTAAGGACAATACTGGCATGCGCGCTAAGTTGCGTTCAGAAGGTGTTGGCTACTTCGTAGCAAAGAAGACACTTATCGCTCGAGCATTTGATGGAAAGTTCACTGGAACTATTCCAACGCTTGATGGTGAAATCGCTGTAGCCTACAGTACTGACGCAATTGCTCCCGCACAAAACGTGAAGGAGTTTAGTGCAAAGTACAAGGAAAATATTGCGATTGTTGGTGGTGTGTTTCAGGGTGTATACAAGAACCAGGCAGAAATGACCGAAATCGCGTCTATTCCAGCTCTTCCAGTACTCCGAGGCATGTTCGTCAATGTAATCAACTCACCGATTCAGGGATTGGTACTTGCACTCAACGCGGTGGCAGAAAAAAAGGCATAAATTATCATATTACCCAATCTGCTTTGTCGCACTACAGAAATTTTTTCTCACCGTATTTTTATACGACTCGCAAAAAATTTCTTTGTGCTTCGCGCATCTCGGGCAATCTGCTAATTTATAAATTTTAGAAAATTATATATTCAGAAGCTTAAATAAATTCTTATGTCAGAAGAAACAACAGTAGAAACTACTCCAGAAGTAGTAGCAGAAGAAACAGTAGAAGTACCAGCGAAGTTCAAGAAGATTGTAGAAGAAGTAGAAAACATGAGTGTGCTTGAACTACACGAACTCGTAAAGGTATTTGAGAAGAAGTTCGGTGTATCAGCAGCTGCAGTAGCAGTAGCCGGTCCAGCAGCAGCAGGTGAGGCAGCAGAAGAGCAGTCAGAATTCGCTGTAGAACTTACAGACGGTGGCGCTCAGAAGATTGCTGTTATCAAGGTAGTTAAGGAAGTACTTAGTCTCGGCCTTAAAGAAGCGAAGGACATGGTAGACGGTGCTCCAGCTATCGTAAAGGAAGGAATGAAGAAGGAAGACGCTGAAGCTCTCAAGGCAAAGCTCGAAGAAGCTGGAGCCAAGGTAACCCTTAAATAGTTTTAAGGGTTACCAAGGCTCCAGGGGCGGAGCGTTGTGAGTTGCTCTTTTCCTAGAGCAACGAACAGCGAGCCGTGTCGACAAGTACTTAGTGCTCGCAGGTAGCAAAGCTACTGAGAACACTTAGTAACTTGCGAGGAGCTAAGGTGACATTGAAATAAATTTCTTAGTCCAAAATAAGAACCCCGAATAGGGGTTTTTATTTTGGCAAGTGAAAACCGGAGGCGCAAACGCTCCCGGTTTTTTCGTTTCATTCTGCGTGCTGTGCTTCAAAGCCCTAAGAACCTTTTTCGCCTTTGTCGCCTGTGTTCTTGCGCGGACTTGCTGTGTCGCGAAAACTTATCTAGATTGCAGAAGGTCTGAATCCAGAGGTGTCTGAGCCATTCCAAGTCCTGCATGTCTCTCGGTTTTGATGTGTTGGCGAGCGTTCGAGCGATAATTTCGCGCTCCCGGCGGTCGATTTGGTGCGATTAAGAGTATTGCCTTGCATTGGGCATCCTTTTCTTCGTCTATCTTAGCCAACTATACAACATCGTGTGTTGACTGCAACACACGTCTAAAATGTGTCCAGACTGGGGAAAACCTCTGCATGCTATAATCCAGACACTATTTCTTGTATGGTAGCCGATCCGCTTACAATCCTGTTTGGAAGCCAAGCCCGAGTTAAACTTCTGCGGTTTTTTCTCTTTAACCCATCAAAAGATTTCACCTTTGACGAAATTTCTCGTCGGGCAAAGTTGGTGCGCCGAACTGCCCGGACGGAGATGAATGCGCTCGAACGAGCCGGCGTGATTAAGAAGAAGCAAATCATCATCACTGAGCCAGACACCGAAAAAAAGCGAAAAGCCCAAGGCTACGCGCTTGATAAAAGTTTTCCAGAACTCCAGGCCCTTCAAACATTCCTGTTTGAAACTGCGCCGATAAATGGGAAGACCGTGATGAACCATTTACGCAAGCTCGGTAAAGTTGATTTTGTGGTGGTGTCAGGAATTTTCTTACGTGACTTTGACCAACGGCTTGATTTACTCCTCGCTACAAAAAAACTATCACAATCAAAAGTCGAAACTGCAATACGTTCCCTTGAGTCAGAGCTTGGAGTAGAAATCCGTTATTCGGCGATGGAGTCAGAGGACTTGAAGTACCGAGTTGGTATGTACGACAAACTCACGCGTGATGTGTTTGACTACCCACATCAGATTTTGACAGATAAAATCGGGGTTAAAGACGAACTACCGCGTCGGTAACCCTATTGGATTCATTAATATAGCTTTACTTGTCTTGGTCCAGTGATTTTCTCTGGGAAGAAAAAATCAGGACATAAATTCAGAATAATCGCTGGCGCTCATTTCTTCATTCAATAAAATCGGCGTTAAAGACGAACTACCTCGTCGTTAAACAAGTATAAATAAAAAGCGGCGTGGACGACTATGAGTCGTCCACGCCTTGCTTTGTGCCGCTTACCTGAGGCCGAGGCGAGCCTTGATAGCTGCCACCTCCTCGGGAGGCATGTCAGCCATAGTTCTTGCGCGCGGTGTGAACTTCTGTACAGGTGCAACCGGTGCAGTCAGCAACGCCGTGATTCTCTCGTCGAAGTGAGGCTTGCTCCGTTCGATTGTTTCGAGGTGCTCGATGATCTCGACGAGGCTTTTTCCTGCCTCGAGGGCGAGAGCGAGGTGTTCACCCATTTGTAGTCTCGTCTGCCCAGCGCAGATACGAGTAAACTCAGCGCCGCTCCACGTCGTTGGCAGTCCTTGGGATATTGACTTGAGGTAGTTGAGGAGTGCCTCCACACGCTTGCGAGGCTCGTACTTCTCACTCTTGTGAGTCGCACGAGCTCCAGACCCGGTAGCTCGCCGAGTATTCTCGACGAAATGGCACGCGACGATGGCCGTCATCTTCTGTCCCTGTATCACTTCGTACATGAGGAGTTGCATGGTGTGTGCCAGCTCTTCTTCGGTGTCACCGAGCTCTCTGGGCTGGGTGAGGTCGTACTCGTCGCAGAATTCAGCGATGCTGGCGGGGGAGGGCTTCTTGATGCTGCCGAGCCTGATAGCCACAACAACCGGCAGCTGCTTCTCTCGAGTTAGCGTTGGGTTGAGCAGTGCTTGGAGTGCTGGAGCTAGGTTGTTGAGCGCGTTTCGGCTATGCACCCACGAAACGTTGTTCTTGCCGTATGAGCGCGCAATAGCTTCTGGTCTTTCACCGAGCGTCAGTCGGCGCTTGATGTCCCGGGCTTCATCCATAGGCGACATGTCGTGACGTTGCCCATTGAGCAACACCGCATCGTCGCGGTGTTGCGTCTCGTTGTCGTAGAGTACGACTCTAACCGGTACCGCCGGGACGCCAGCTCTCGTTGCGCTCAGGTGGCGTCGGTGGCCGCTCACGATTGCGAACGGTCGGTTTTCGTACTGTGGTTCGACGCGAATCCACGGTGCGCACTGACGCAAAGTTACCGTGATGGGTTCACGCACTCCGGCTGCAGCTATAGCGATCTGAAGTTCTTCGAGCTCGCTTTCAACCATTTCCTGTCGCGGCTGGTCAAGGTCTGGAGCCAGCAACTCGGGAGCAATGTAGCCGACGTGTCTTGGTTCATTCCACCAATGCTGCGGTGTGTGGTGGATAGTGACATACTTGCCATCGGGCAGTCTGACGACATAACCAGTAGTGTCTTCCATAACGGTCCTCCTTCGGATTTATTTACAAGGAACAGGTGAGCAATTGGTTTTGATACTAGCAAGTCTGCAGGTATATGTAAATTACTGGTCACCGACCATATCGATAGGTCATGAGTAGATGTAGTACAATGGTATTCATTGTATGAATTCTTTTTTACTCATCAGTCCGCGTCGAAAGTTTAAGCTGTTTGTGCAGTTACTGATACTCGTAGCTGTTACCTTTGCTATGGCTTTCAACCTACTCGGTAACTACTTACCAATTGAGTTTTGGGAGGTAGTCCAACTCTACCTGTCTGCCGCACTCATACTCGGTGTCATACGGTCATTTATGGTGAGTTCGTACCGAACCCGCAATAAGCTTGCTATCAGCGACCGGGACAACTTTATTTTAGGCACTGATTCACTTGAAAAACTCGTGACGGTGTTTGTGACATTTATCGGTGCACTTGTCATACTCGACATAGCATTCCAAGAGTTTTTGACTTCAATTAGCTTGGTAGCAGTTGCCCTGGTTCTTATCTTTAGAGATCACATCTCAAACTATTTGGATAGCTTCCGGCTTATGTTTTCGCCGGATTATCGGATTGGAAACTACGTGAAGGTGGGGGAGACAGCGCGCGGTACCATCATAAATATTTCTTTCAGGGCGACCACCATCAAGACTGATGATGGTAATTTGCTTTTCATTCCAAACACCCGCTTCATTGGCAGTGAAGTAATTAATTACAGTAAGACAAAAAGTCGTTGTCTCATTATTCCGTTTTCTCTCCCGAACGAAGCGATGCATCCGTTGTCTTCGCTCGAAGAGAGACTTAAGGAAGCACTTCTCACGAGTTGTGGCTCGCTTGTCTCTAAGGAAAAAATATTTCTACGGGTACTCACTATGAAGCAGTGGCATACTGACTGTCAGCTTGAGGTAACGCTTGAACACTACACCGTTAAGGCAGAAGACATAATTGTAAAGGTTATCTATAGCGAAGTTCTTGCTCATGAAGCAGAGCATAGAAGTGAAATCACAGGTATACAGGCTGGTAGGCGCGTGAGTGGTGAGTAGGAGGGTAAGAGCGGGGCGGCCTTTGGCCGCCCCGCTTTTTATAAAGTAAAAAATTCGGCGCGGGCAACACTGAAGTGTGTGCCCGCGCCGGAAGGCGTCAGCCGAAGATGACGCCCCGCATGCCGTCCATCGCGAAGGGGATGGCGAAGAGCGCTGTGACGGCAACAGCGACCAGAAGGAACCGAATCTTTTTCATGTCTGAACTCCCTGTTTGACTATAATATAATAGCATATATTAACACATTTGTCAATTAAATGTGCCAGAAACTACTACGGGTTTCCTGCCATCAGTATCAGTTACTGTTCTATCCAGTAAGGACGCTTGACTTATTTTTCACTTCCTATAGAATAGCGAGCACTTGTTTATGCATTTCACCTTAATCACCTAGTTTTCGCGGAAATACGGATTAACTTCGTGCGCCCGCGATTCGCGGGTTTTTAAGTACTAGATTTGCAACGGAACAATTGTTTATTTGACAGACATTTTGAGCGAGGGTTGCACAAGCGAAGCCTGTGCCTTATCGAGCAAGAGTAAAAAATTAAAGTTTACTTTCATTTTTTATTCGAGTGATGATAAGGGAAGCGTATTCGCTTCCGTATAACCGAGCGAAGATTGTCTGTATGCTTTGCATACAGACTCCTAAACTAGCTTGACGCTTTGGCGTTTAGTTTCGTGACGAATGGTTGTATTGAAAAATATACAATTGCATACTCGCACATCTGTTCTCTAGGATAGAGCAGGTGTGCAACTCATAAAAATCCTGCGCACATCGACAGTGCGCAGGTAGGTAGTGTGTTGCGGTTTAGATTTTAGGTATTCGTACCGGGTCTTTTCGTCCCGCAACACACAACAAGCAAAACAAACCGTTGTTCGATTCTAATTACGTATTTTTTAGAACGAATGACAAAACACTCAAAAAATTGTACAGCGGTGTACAGCATTATGTAGGTGAATGAAAGTTACTGCGAAAGCGGTGTACAACATTCCTTACAGGAATGTAAGGGTGTATGGTGGATGCCTAGGCTTCAAGAAGCGATGAAGGACGTGGAATGGCTGCGATAAGTTCCGGTAAGGTGCCAATCAACCGTTATAACCGGAAATGTCCGAATGAGGAAACTCTACTACTATCAGTAGTAACCGACGTACGTCGGAGCTCACCCAGGGAAGTGAAACATCTCAGTACCTGGAGGAATAGAAAGCAAAATCGGGAACTTTCTTTCTGACTTACACTACACGTAGCAATACGTGTGCCATTGTAGTCAGGAAGAAGGTTCTTGCGATTCCCTGAATAGCGGCGAGCGAAACGGGAACAGCCCAAACCGTACGTGTTTACATGTACGGGGTTGTAGGGCGGAGTCTGCATTTAGTTGCAGAGAGTTACAAAATGTATATATAGGAAAACGAGTTGGGAAGCTCGACCCCAGAAGGTAATAGTCCTGTATTCGAAATGTATACAACTCTCCTGATTCCGTTCCTGAGTAGTTCGAGACATGAATGGCTCGAATGAATCTGGGAGCACTAACTCCTAAGGCTAAATATTCTTGAAGACCGATAGTGAACAAGTACCGTGAGGGAAAGGTGAAAAGAACCCCGGAGAGGGGAGTGAAATAGATCTGAAACCATACATCTACAAGGAGTCGGAGCGGCGCAAGCTGCGACGGCGTGCCTATTGAAGAATGAGCCGGCGAGTGTACCTTTGTCCTTTGTCTAAGTGGTAACCCCACGGAGGCACAGTGAAAGCGAGCGTGAATAGCGCGAATATAGGGCAGGGGTACGACCCGAAGCGGGATGAGCTTGCCATGAGCAGGGTGAAGCGAAGGTAATACTTCGTGGAGGCCCGAACCGGTTAGCCGTACAAAACTATCGGATGACTTGTGGTAAGGAGTGAAAAGCTTATCGAATTCCGTAATAGCTGGTTCTCTCCGAAACAGCTTTTGGGTTGGCGTCGCGTGTTCCCTCTGGGGGTAGAGCACTGGAAAGAGTAAACAGGGAGAAATCTCGTTACTCTTATCAAACTCCGAATACCAGTAGGCCACAGCGCGGCAGTTAGACTATGGGGGAGAAGCTCCATTGGTCGAAAGGGAAACAGCCCAGATCGCCAGTTAAGGTCCCTAAATATATGCTCAGTGCAAAATGAGGAGGTGAGGATTCTCTGACAATCAGGAAGTTGGCTTAGAAGCAGCCATCTTTTAAAGAAAGCGTAACAGCTCACTGATCGAGAGTCCTTGCGCCGAAGATGATCGGGGCTCAAGCATATTACCGAAACTGCGGATTTGTATCGTAAGATATAAGTGGTAGGAGAGCGTTCTGTTTGCGATGAATGGGAGGGGAGACCCGACCTGGAGCGTACAGAAGTGAGAATGCCGGCACAAGTAACCGCAAGACGGGTGAGACCCCCGTCCGCCGAAATACCGAGGTTTCCTCCGCTATGGTGATCAGCGGAGGGTTAGTCGGTCCTAAGGGAATCCCGATAGGGGGACTCGATGGATAGCAGGTTAATATTCCTGCACATTGATGCGTTGCGATGGAGGGACGGAGCGTTGTATCCACAGCTTCTTATTGGATTGGAGCTGGAGCATTGAGGAGGTTACGTAGGCAAATCCGCGTAGCATTACTCCGAGGTGAGTCTGAACGTGCGGCTTCGGCCAAGCGAATGTGGGGAGCACGCTTCCGAGAAAAACTTCTAAGCATAAACGTATTGATTCCGTACCGCAAACCGACACAGGTGGTAGAGTCGAGAAGACTAAGGCGAACGAGTGAGAGGTCCTCAAGGAACTCGGCAAAAAAGCGACCGTAACTTAGGGATAAGGTCTGCCCAATACACCACTTTGTCCTCAACAAAGTGGGAGAAAATACACATGATCGACCTCATGGTTGGTGAAGTCACGAGTGTAGAAGAAGTAAGGATTGACGGCAAGCTCGTCAGACTGGACCTCTTCTACTACGATAAGAGACACAGGACTACGAGAGTCATGATGATCAATTACGGTGACGACGAACTCAAGCTCGTCTCATCGTCACCGTGAACAAGCTCTTTGGCCACATCCCCCACGGGGTTGAGGCTAAAGTGGTGTATTGGGCCGCAGCGAAAGATTTCCTGCCGACTGTTTACCAAAAACACAGCTCCCTGCGAACTCGCAAGAGGATGTATAGGGGGTGACGCCTGACCTATGCCGGAAGGTTAAATATGGGGGGTGATATGATCTTCGGATTGTATTGCTGGACTATATAAGCCCCGGTAAATGTCAGCGATAACTATAATCGTTCTAAGGTCGAGTACGCTATCTAATAAATAGTGCACTCGACGGATTGGAACGATTATAGGGTAAGCAGCCTAGCCATAGTTACCTTCTCGGTCAGAAATGACTGAGATAATCCAAACCAAACCAAAAAGAGACCAAATGTTTGGCACCGCAGCGTGCACAGTAATGTGTGACGGCGGTGAAGATAGAGTCCTATTGTGAAATGATCACTACAGCAATGTAGTGGGAGAAGGGGATATAGAGCGTATTTCCTTGTCGGGTAAGTTCCGACGTGCACGAATGGCGTAACGAGTGGGAAACTGTCTCGAGGACCTGCTCGGTGAAAATACAATCGCGGTAA